>JBKDRW010000352.1:0-3854 GCA_046341255.1 Planctomycetota bacterium | reverse complement strand
CTCCTGTGCTGGTCCTCGTGACTCGCCACCAGCCTGCACAAATGGAGCCTGTTCGAATCATCCGTAAGCCGGAAGGTGAGGAGACCGCCAAAGAGACTCCGCAGAAGGCTGCCGCGCAGCAGCAGAAAAAGAAAGCCGCCTGATCCGGACTTTCGTCTGGCCTTGTACCGCATATCCCTGTTGAGAAACTGTCGCAGGACACGCCAGCCTCGCCAGAGGATTCCTCCGGAGGAGGTCGAATCCGCCGTGTTGTTCTGCAATTTATGCTGCCTTCAGATCGGGCAGCGGGGCAGGGGTCCCTGCAGCGGGACCAACCGCCTCTGAACTTCTGGAGTGCATGGAAGACACACCGGGATCAGGTGACCGGCAGAAGTTCCGAAATCGGCTCGCCGAACGGGAGAATCGACATCGGACGTCCGCTGTGATCGAGGAAAGACTGCGTCCAGTCGATGCCGAGATGACGATAGACCGTCGCCCACAGATCGTTTGGAGTCAGCGGCCGCTCCTTGGGCTCTTCGCCTTTTGAATTGGTCGCACCGATCACTTGCCCGGTCCGCATTCCTCCGCCGGCAACAAGCATCGACATCGCCTGAGGCCAGTGATCCCGGCCTGGCTGCGAAACTCCGGTCTGGCTTCCCACCTGGGTGGAGATTCGCGGCGTTCGACCGAATTCGCCCGTGACCACGAGCATGACTTTGCGATCCAGACCACGATTGTAAAGGTCTTCAACCAGAGCGGTGACCGCCTGATCGTAGATCGGGAAACGGACTTTTGCATCATCGAAGAGGTGACAGTTGACGGCATGAGAATCCCAATTGTACGTCCCGTTCTTCAGCCACGGAATTCCCGACTGATATGGGTTTTCCATCACCATCGTGACAAAACTGCAACCCGCTTCAACAAGACGCCGCGCCATCAATGCTCGCTGCCCCCACGCATGCCGACCGTAGCGGTCTCGAAGTTCATCAGACTCCTGAGTCAGATCGAGCGCCTTACGAGCATGATCGCTCGTGAGCATCGACATGGCCTGCTGATTGAACTCGTCCATCGCATCCATCACACCACTGTCGTCAACGCTGCGGCGAAGTCGATCGAATCCACTCAGCAGGCTTCTTCGGTCATCGAGCCGCTCTGAGGCAGACTTGTCCACAGACAGATTTCTCACGGAAAAGTCTTTTTCGCTGGGATCACCAGGGATGTTGAAGGGTGTGTAAGAAGGACCGAGGTACGCGGCACCAAAGCTGTAAACATCAACGCCCGCTCGACCGGGTTCTGTTCCGGAAATGTAATTGGGCATTCCGCAGGAGTGATGTTCCCGGCATTTGGCAACTATGGATCCAACCGCTGGAGCATCGTTGACAAACCCCGTGGGTGTCGCCGGCATTCTCCCTGTCAGAAAACGTTTGTGTCCGCCGCCATGATCCGCAAACTCATGAGCGACCGAGCGAATGATGTTGTATCGATCCGCGCAGCGAGTGTGCAGCGGGAGAAGTTCGCAGACATCAAGTCCCTTGACGTTGGTCGGAACCGGTTGGAAGACACCGCGATACTCTTCCGGAGCTTCGGGCTTCATATCGTACATCTCCATGTGAGGCGGCCCGCCTGGCAGCCAGATGAAGATGATGGACGTTTCGGATTTTTCGCTCGCACTTCGCCCCGCTTCTGAAGCGTGTGCTCGGAGCCTGAGCAGATCGCTTAAGCCAAGCATTCCAAATCCCATCGCGCCGACTTCCAGAATGCTGCGTCGGGAAACCGGGCCGGGACACATCGAAACGGTGCGGCGTACTTTCGACATGGTTCGACTCTCAATCGAGTGCAGAGGCAGGACGGAATGGTGGGGAGTTGGTTGCGATTGTCCCGGAAACGTTTCGTTGACCGTGACCGACAGATTCGTTGGACGCGGAAAATGCCGGGGCAGCAGTCCAACGACAAAAAGTAAGGATAGTGAACAGGTCTGCTCGTGGAAGCACAACCGTTGAAAAAACGGCAGTCTTGCAATGTTTTTGAGGGTGAACATCGACTGACAGCAATCAGATCAGATGACTGGAGCCCGGGTAGCCGCAGATTTCCGCCGTTCTTTCACAAAACAGCTTCGCCGGCGGTGGAATTGCCGGGAATCCGAGAATTCCCCCCGTTACCTCATGTTGGATTCCTCGTATGAATTCGTCTGTCGACCGAATGGTCGTCGGATGTTCGCGGTGGAATTTTGTGCAGACATGGGTAGATTGGTGTACCGCGAATTCGTAACGGATTCGCGGGAGGATTCCGGACATGGGGTGATGATCCCCTTGTTTCCCTGGAATCGAAGAGTTCGAACCTCAGAGACGCTCATGTCGTTCGCTGGTCAACCTTGCATCACGTAAGACACAGAGATTGGGTAAGAACTTAACCAGACTGGACGCTGACAGCATGTGGGGCAGTTTGTCAACTCGACTCAGCAGCCGTCGAAATCAGGCGCTTCGCCGACTCAACACATCGGCCGTTGTCGAAGCGTTTGAGGACAGACTTGTTTTGAGCGGGGTCACGCTTCAGGTTTCCGCCCGACAGGATTCCTCGATCTACGCAACAAGTTCGGGCGATCTCTCCAACGGTGCCGGGGAATTTATCGTCACCGGTGGCCCGACAACCGGCACCGGAGTCAAGCGAGGTCTGGTGCAGTTCGACCTGTCAACCGTCAACATCCCGAGCGGATCGACCATCATCGATGTTGTTCTGAAGATGAGTCTCGTGAATTCTACAGGAGGATCAGCAGCGATTGGGCTCCACAGGATCACGAGCCCATGGCTGGAAGCAGGTTCAAACGCTCCCGGAGATGAAACCAATGGCGGTCAGGCTCATGAATTTGACGCCACATGGAAATGGAGCCTCTACGACGGACTGCTCTGGAAAACTGCCGGTGGAGATTTTGGAAGTGAATCCTCATCAGCAATCGTTGACACTCCCGGGGCGTACGAGTGGTCCGGTGAAGGGTTGATCGACGATGTTCAGTCGTGGCTGGATTCGCCGACGGCAAATTTTGGCTGGATGGTCATTGGCCCCGAATCCGCCGGTGATGTGAAATCATTTGCAAGCCGTCAGTCAGCCAACGCGGCCATTCGGCCAATGCTCGAGATCAGCTATGAAGAGCCCATCGTCCCACCGATGATTTCCGGGCGGCAATGGAATGATCTGGACGGCAATGGGCTTCGAACTTCGCAGGCTGTCGTCAATCTGAATCTTCAGTTCTCACAGGGAAAGACATTCTTCAATTCGTTGGGCGGAAACGAATACTGGTACCGCTCAGGGAACGACAATGCGTGGTATTTTCTGACGCCCGACGGCAATCTGACTCGCTGGGACAATACCGCAGGCAAGCTGACGGGAACGCTGGTCGAAAATGTCAGTGCCAGAACGTGGCACTCACCGCAGTCTCTGCTCGCCTCATCAACGGTTTCAGTCGAACCGTGGTTGAACGGTGTCACAATCGAACTGGTGAGCACATCTGGTGCGGTGATCGACACAACTGTCACACGCAATCTCGACCTGAACAGCGATGGGGTCATCCAGCAGGAAACTGAAAGTGGCTGGTATCGATTTGGCAGCATTCCGCAAGGTCAGTATTCGGTTCGTCAGGCCGTGACGACCGGATGGACTCCTTCGCCGTCGAGTACGCCATCCCAGACCGCCGAGGCATTTCGACTGGATTCGACGCTGAACCTGACCTTCAGCGGAAATACGCATCAGAATTTCGGGGGCCTTGGCGAACGCTGGCTGCAGGGCGGATCACTTTGGTATTTCATCACACCCGCCGGCAACTTTTATCGCTGGAACGGCCGCCCCGTGACCTCCTCACAGCCACTGAGCGGTACATTACT
>JBKDRW010000351.1:0-3019 GCA_046341255.1 Planctomycetota bacterium | reverse complement strand
AGGCTGAACTGTGGATCAGAGGAGCAACGGCTGCCGTTGAGGAAGCAGCCAGAAAGGCACGGCGGTTTGAATTCATTCAGGAAGGCTCCGGATGTTGACTGCGGCTCGATGAATGCGGTTCTGGCAACGCGGACAAGCAATCCATGACACAGCCTGAAGGCTGTGTCTGGCTGCATCATCAAGGTACGATGGACCGCCTCATGGTCTTCGATGGAAATCCACGGTGTGCATCTTTGCAGGAGTCTCATGCACGGGCAACATTCCGCTGAGATCGAGATTTGTCAGTGGCACAACTTCCCCATGCAGTCCGATGCATCAGAAGTGGTTTCCTGCGAAAAATCAGAGAAAGCCGGATTCCGAAGGCATCGTATTCCTCCGTCTGATCTGCCTGACGGGTTTCGCAAATGGCTCTGATGTCTTCCCGTGTGGTCCACAGTGTGCCTTGCGATCGGTGCCTGCTGCTCTGATGGCCTGCGATACCTGTACCGCTTGAGTTCCGGCCGGGAATCGGTGACCATCCGTGGGCTGCAGAATTCATCAGGGGCCTCGGCTGAGGTGTTGGTCCATGCACAAGAACATGGTGTCGCTCGTCGTTTTGTCGTTTGTCCTGATGGTTCGGGACTCTTCGTTGTTTGCTGAGACCGTGGCGGAATGTCAGGCATTTCTGAATTCCGGTCGATATGAAGACTGCCTTGCGGCCACCACGACTGCGATCGAGGCGAGGAGTTATGGTGAGGAATGGCCGATCCTGAAAGCACAGGCCGAAATCGCTCTGGGAAAATATCCTGAGGCATTGCAGACCATCGAAGCGGGGATCCAGCGTTACAACTGGAGCGTGCGGCTGCGTCAGATGGAGTTTGAGGCGGCTCTGGCGAACGGCAAGAGAGAGCAGGCGGCCGACGCGCTGGCAGAGATCGAAAAACTTGTCAGCGCGAGTTCGTGGCGTTACACGGATGCGGATGATATGGCATCACTGGGAGCCGCAGCGCTGGCTCTGGGTGTGGATGCGAAGGCCGTTCAGGAAGGATTCTACGAGCGAGCAAGGCGAAACTATCCGACTCGTCCTGAAGGCTTTGTGGCCGCCGGTCGACTCGCGCTCGAGAAAGGAGACAACAGTTTTGCGGCGGAACTGCTCAACCCGGCGGCCAGACAGTTTCCGGAAAATGCTGAAGTGTTGTTTCTGCTGTCGGAAGCATTGTCGACAGCTGATCGTGAGCAGGCCGTCGTGCTGCTGCAAAAGTCGCTGGAGGTCAATCCACAGTACTTTCCGGCGTTGCTGAAAGTTGCAGAACGAGCATTTGACGGTGAGGACTACGCGGCTGCGATTCAGACACTGGACCAGATTTTTGCAGTCAATCCCCATCACCCGGAAGCTCATGCGATGATGTCAGCAATTCATCATGTTCGGAACCAGTCGGATCTCGCAATAGTCAGCCGCGATGCGGCGTTGAAGTTCTCGGTTGCTGATCCCAGAGTGGATTTCCTCATTGGTCGCAAGCTGTCCCAGAAGTATCGTTTTCGCGAGGGTGCAGGGTTTCAGCGTCGGGCGATCGAGGCGGATTCAAATTTCGTTCCGGCGAAGATTCAATTGGCTCAGGACCTGTTAAGACTGGGGGAAGAGGCCGAAGGCTGGAAACTGGCCGAGGAGGCTCATGAGAAAGATGGGTATGATACGAACCTGTTCAATCTGCTGCAGCTGAAGGACAGTCTGGACCGCTTCACGACCGTGTCCAGCGAGCATTTTCAGGTTCGTATGGAGAAGCAGGAGGCCGCTGTCTACGGGACACAGGTCACATCTTTGCTGGAACGAGCGTGGCAGGAGGCCACGTCGAGGTATGAATTTACACCAGAGACGCCCGTGATTGTGGAGATTTACCCGCGAGCTGACGACTTTGCGGTGCGAACATTCGGAATGCCGGATGTCGCCGGGTTTCTGGGGGTCTGTTTTGGCCGCGTGATTACCGCCAACAGCCCGGCGTCTCGTCGCACTCAGCCGACGAACTGGGAGTCCATTCTTTGGCATGAGTTCTTTCATGTGGTGACGCTGCAGAAGACCGGGAACAAAATCCCACGATGGCTCAGCGAAGGAATCTCCGTCTTTGAAGAACGACGAATTGATCGGCGATGGGGACAGCGGATGGATGCGTCGTTTCGCGATCGTGTTCTGGCAGGAAAGGTGACGCCGATTGCAGAGCTCAGCAGTGCCTTTCTGAACGCGAAGAACGGTGAAGATATGAATTTCGCCTACTACGAGTCATCGATGGTGGTGGAACACATTGCGACGGTGCATGGTCTTCCGGCTCTCAATGCCATTCTGGGCGATCTCAACAGCGGCATGCAGATCAATGATTCGCTGGACCGTCACACGGGCGGGCTTGAGGCGTTGCAGAAGTCTTTTGCCGCGTTTCTGGCCGAACAGGCTCAGGTCTATGCCCCGGAGGCGAGTTTTGATCCGAGTGTGATGAAAGATGTCCCGCTGGCGACGCTGCAGGAGATCGACGCGTTTCTGGCGGAACACCCGAATCATGTTCCGGTGATGCTCATGAAAGCTGGTCTGCTGCTGGGAAATGCGCAATGGAACGACGCAGAAGTTCTGCTCAGATCGCTGATCGCCCTCGCTCCCGACGATGATAGTCTCAACGGTCCTCGCCGCCTGCTGGCCTCGCTGTATCAGAAGACGAATCAGCCGGATCTGGAAGCGGCCACGCTCGAGGAACATCTGCAGGCCAATGCAGACGATCTTGAAGCGATGCTTCGCCTGCAGGAACTGCTCGATGCGAGGGTTGATCATGAGCGAGTGATGCAACTGGGTGCGGCGATTGCCGCTGTTGACCCGTTTCAGATTTCATCGATTCAGCGAACATTGGCCGCGGCGGACGCGCTGCAGCGGAAGGATGTGACCGTAACTCAGCTTCAGCGGCTTCTTGTTCTGCAGCCGGACGATGCTCCACGACTCCATTATCTGATCGCCAGACAGTTGATCGAATCCAGCCCGGCTGATGCTCGCCGCCATGTGCTG
>JBKDRW010000350.1:0-8685 GCA_046341255.1 Planctomycetota bacterium | reverse complement strand
GATGAGTCGATTACCGTACCGCAGCCACATTTCGTTCCGCGGGCGAAACATGTGATTTACCTTCACATGGTTGGTGCACCTTCGCAGCTGGATCTGTTTGATCCAAAGCCGGAGTTGGTGCGACGACACAATCAGCCGTGTCCACCAGAGGTGACTCGTGGACGCGACTTTGCGTTTATCGGAAAAACATCCACACTTGCCGGCTCTCCGTGGTCGTTTTCGCAGCACGGAAAGTCGGGTCAATGGATATCAGAACTGCTTCCGCATCTCGCGACGGTTGCGGACGAGCTGTGTGTGATTCGATCGTTGCATAACGATGAAATCAATCATGCACCCGCGCAGATGCTGCTGCATTCTGGTTTTGGTCGAGGTGGACGTCCCAGTCTGGGTTCATGGGTGACCTACGGCCTGGGTTCCGAGAATCAGAATCTTCCGGCTTATGTGGTCCTGCTCAGTGGACCACCCGGCGGAGCAGGAACAAGTCTGTGGTCTCCAGGATTTCTTCCGAGTGTTTATCAGGGAGTACAATTCCGATCCAAAGGTGATCCGGTGCTGTTTCTTTCCAGTCCTCCTGGCTACGAGCAGGGGAATCGGCGACGTGAACTGGATGCTCTCCGGGAGCTCAATCAGCTTCAGCAGTCTGTCACGCTCGATCCGGAATCAGAGACGCGAATCAGCCAGTATGAACTGGCTTTTCGCATGCAGGCGTCGGTTCCGGAACTCATGAGCCTTGATGGCGAGACCCGGTCCACACTGGAGATGTATGGGGTCAGACCAGGCGAGGCTTCTTTCGCAGCGAATTGCCTGCTGGCGCGACGGCTTGTGGAACGAGGGGTTCGCCATATTGAACTGTACGATTCCGACTGGGATCACCATAGCGGACTCAGAAATCGTCTCCCCGCGAAATGCAGGGATGTCGATCAGGCGATGGCGGCCCTGATTCGTGACCTTCGGCAGCGAGGTCTGCTGAATGAAACTCTGATCGTCTGGGGTTCCGAGTTTGGCAGGACTCCGCTGAGTCAGGGCGGAAAGGAAAAGGATGCCGATGTTCCGGGCCGGGATCACCACAAAGATGCCTACACCATGTGGATGGCGGGCGGCGGTATTCAAGGCGGAGTGTCATGGGGGCACTCGGATGAATTCGGGATGGATATTGCTGAAAATCCTGTGCATGTCCATGATCTGAATGCGACCGTTCTGCATCTTCTGGGACTGAACCATGAACGCCTCACATACCGCTCTCAGGGCCGCGAGTTCCGCCTGACTGACGTTCACGGACAGGTTCTGGAAGTCCTTCTGTCATAGTGCAGCAATCAGAGTGAATGTCACTCGCAGCATTTCCTGGCGGAGAAACGGGCGGCGGCTGCAGCTTACTGCGGGGCGGCAGGCTGCCCGGCTCGAATGAATTCCTGCTTTGTCAGAAGGCCATCCTGATCGCTGTCAAAGCTCCGAAACCGTACTGTCGCCTGGTCCTTTTGCGCGATTCCGGCAGTGTACTCTTCAAGTGTAAGGTTTTGGCTCTTATCCTGATCCCATCGGTCAAAAATGGCAGCTCGGTCCGTCGTTCTCTTCCTGAGAGCATTCGGAGCCGACTTCCTCGTGCCACCCGTCGTCGAGGCTGAGACATCCTGAGAGTCGCCGGTTTTGCGTGCCTCATCACGGACAGGACTTGCCGGAAGTGAGCTGGCCCACGCTGTTGCCCTGGCCGTCAGGGACATGACCAGGTCCGGATGCAGATGAGCAACATCATGCTGTTCGCTGAGGTCCTCAACCACGTTAAAGAGCTGCGCTCCGGTGCCATCATGATTCACAAAGAACTTCCACTGGCCGTCGCGGACGGCAAGCATGGGAGGCATATATCCACCATCTTTCCCGCCAGCGACATTGAAAAGCCACTCCCAATGAAGGGGACGAGAACGAGAGCGAGGATTTCCCAGCCAGATGTCACTGACGTCCTCACCATCAGGATTCAGACCCTCCGGCAGAGAAACTTTCGCAAGGCGACAGATTGTGGGCAGAAAGTCGACGCCACCGACAACACTTGTCTCGTCCCGCGTTCCGGCAGGGATATGTCCCGGCCATCGAACCAGTCCGAAGGTGCGAATGCCACCTTCGTACATGCTGCGTTTTCGGGCGCGCAGGGGACCGGCATTGCCAACTCCTGCATTTGATGCATTCCCGATTCGATAATCTTCCGGCCCGTTGTCGCTGGAATAGAATACGATGGTATTCTCTGCGATTCCGAGATCATCCAGAGCGGCGAAAAGTCGACCGAGTTGCGTATCGAGGTCCGTCAGAGACGCACAGAACACCTGCATCTGACGCTTCAGGTCTTTCGCATCAGAGTAGTACTTCTGCAGGTGGGGACCAAAAGCGGGATCATCCGCTCGCGGCGTCAGTGACTCGTATTCTGCCAGTTGTTCCGGAGCAGGCTTCAGGAGCGCGTGAGGCAGAAGAGTCCAGACGTTGGCATAGAACGGCTGCCCTTTGTGTTCCCGAATGAAGGCAATTGTTTCATCCACGATGATCGCCGTGGATTTTGCACGGAAGTACGGGTCCTTCGCCTCGTCTCCCAGCTGTGGACCATTGGAATTGACCGCCTTTGAGACATGGAAACCATATGCGGACGGTTCGGGAGCTCCGGGTCCGCTGCCCAAATGCCATTTCCCAAAGTGACCTGTGGCATATCCTGCATCTCTGAGCAACGTTGCCAGCGTCGGTGTTCTCGGATCGAGCCAGTCCGGCATCGATCGAGCAGCATTCTGTTCGTGCGTGGCGAAGTGCCCATGGATCTGGTGGCGGGCCGGGTAATGAGACGTCAAAAACGCGCAGCGACTGGGGGAGCACACGGTCGCTGCCACATAAAACTGTCGAATCCAGAGACTCTGTGAAGCAAACCGATCGAGATTCGGAGTTTTCACATAAGGATGTCCTGCAAACCGCGCATCATTCCAGCCCTGATCGTCGGTCAGAATGAAGATCACGTTCGGGCGTTGTGACGGCCCGTCGTTTCCCAAAAGACGGCCAGGAAAAAGCAGCGGCAACAGAAAGCAGATGGTTCTCATTCGGACACTCGCAGACGGACCTGAGCCATATGGGATGAGGCGTGAATTCCTTCTGTACTGTGAGTGGCAAAGAAGTGAATTGCAATCGCACGAGCAGCAGCCGGTGAGTCGAATCGACCCGCATGGATCCTCGATTTCCACCGTACCGGCACGCATGTTTCTCGTCGTCTCTTTGACGACATCCGTCGCGGATCTGACCCTCCATCCCCACGTCCAATGATCAGAGAAGCCGAAAAAGCGGGCATTCGCGGATGCACGCATGGAGTGGCATGGCCGCTGCACTCGAGATCGTCTGTGTCTGTATTTTGAAAACACTTCTGGATCCACGACGGAGCAGAGCCATGTGGAATGCCCTTCGAACTGTGATTTTCGGCGACCATCACAAAAACAGCAGTCCCGTGTTGCGTCGTCGCCAGCGGTCATCCTCACCGATGCTTGCGGAGACACAGGTGCTGGAGAATCGTGAAGTGATGTCAGCTGCCACGATTCACGACTGGAACGAGGAATTGCTGGAGGCCATTCGGACTGAGCGACTGGCCCCCCCGATGGCGTCGCGAGCCATGGCGATCGTCAGCACGGCTGTGTTTGATGCCGTGAATTCCATCGACGGTCGTTATGAAGCCTATCTGACGTTTGCCAATGTCAGCCCGCTGGCCAGCAAGGACGCTGCAGCTGCGGCGGCTGCACATCGGACTTTGTCAGCACTGTTTCCTTCACAGCGGTCGTATTTTGATGCTTTACTGAACGAAACTCTTTCAACCATCCCATGGGGTTCAATGCGGGATGCGGGCATCGGCGCGGGCGTTTTTGTTGCGGACCGAATTCTGAATGCTCGGAGCACGGACGGCTGGAATCGGATCGTTTCGTATACGCCCGGCGATTACATCGGGGACTGGAATCCCACCGCTCCGGATTTTGCGCCGGCTGTTCTGCCTCAGTGGGGACTGGTGCGGCCATGGGCGATGAGTCGACAGAATCAGTTTCTACCCTCTGCGCCACCGTCGCTGCTGTCCTCCGTTTACGCTCGCGATCTCAATGAGGTCAAATCGATCGGTGCCGTGAACAGTCGAACTCGAACGACTGACCAGACAAACATTGCGTTGTTCTGGGCAGGAGCCGCGGGCACAGCAACGCCTCCCGGGCAGTGGAATATGATTGCTCAGACAATTGCTGAGGGCGAAGGCTTATCGATGGAGAAATGCGCGAGAATGTATGCGGTCCTGAACATCGCTCTGGCCGATGCCGCGATCACCTCATGGAATGCCAAATACACATACGACCTGTGGCGGCCCATTGATGCGATCCAAAACGCTGATCTGGATGGAAATCTGTCGACGGTGCGAGATGCCTCGTGGGCACCGCTGCTGAAGACTCCGGCGTTTCCGACCTACACGTCCGGTCACAGTACTTTCAGCGCCGCTGCTGCGGCTGTTCTCACAGATGTTTTCGGAACAGATGCTATCGGATTCGTTGCGAGATCAGAAGCGGCCGGTGTTCCCGATCGACTTTACACCAGCATTCGCGCGGCGGCGGCGGAGGCGGGTCTGAGCCGCATCTATGGTGGCATTCACTTCCAGTTTGACAATCAGGCAGGCTTGTCCAGCGGCGATGCTCTGGGTCGCTTCGTAGCGGCCAATTGTCTGCCGATGCGAGCCGGCGTTCAGGTGGTCAACGGGGCACTGCAGGTTTTTGGTACAAGTCGAAGCGATATAATCCGCATCGATGTCTGGGGTTCATCGCTGAATATTCGGATGAATGGACGCTCATATCTGACGACGCCCGGAATCCCGATCGTCTGCATCTGCATCGACGCTGGTCCGGGAAATGATGACGTCGCAGTCAGCTCGCGGATTGGCCTTTCGTCGACCATCGAAGGTGGTACCGGAAACGATCGACTGTCCGGAGGCAGCGGCGATGATCTGCTTCTTGGGGATGCAGGTCACGATCTCCTCTTCGGCAACTGGGGAAACGACTTGCTGTTCGGAGGCTCTGGTGACGACACACTGGACGGGGGAGTCGGATACAATTCACTCGACGCCGGTTTTGGGTCTGACACCCTGTACATCAGACGTTTCTTTGACACGTGGAACCTCGGTCCCGGACGCAAACGGATTTTTTGGCGCTGACCGTCGGCTGGTGCCGTGAGCGTCGAACTGGAGTTGGAGATCTTCATCTCCAAGCAGACTCCGTTGAGACTTGCCGTTCTCTTATTCCTGCCACATACGGATCTCCGCTGTCAGCCCTGCCTCTTCTCTGAACAGCATGGATTGGCTGATGTCTTCGAAACACGACTTTTCATTCTGAGGCAAGGCCCACGGAGCCGACCTTCAGGTGGCAGGATCGTGCGGACAGATCGTTCGTTGCGATCTTCTTTTGCCGAAATACAGAATCGATCATTGGTCCCGATCACGAGCGGGAAGCCGCGGCAGCTGAAAGTCAGGCGAAGCACCGGGAGACCATTGGGCACGATCGCAGTTGCGTGAGAGGTTGAGTGATTAATCGCCAGTCAGAATTGATGTGCCCGTCGGATGCCAAATTCGTCGGCGAGACGAATGAGGAGTGAGCCCATGGCGCTGAGGGGCAGGGCGATCAGCAGGAGTGATCGGGTCTCATGCAGCAGTTCGGGGAAAAGCGGAGACGGATCAGACCATGCCTCGACAGGAATCAGACTGACGATCTGGAGCGTTGCGGCACTGGCGGTCAGCAGGGGCAGTTGTAACGCGACAGGGAGGCGAGGGCGGGAACCTCGCGAGCGGTATCCATCATGATGCGGCACAGGAGCGAGCGTTACAGCGGCGAGTGCAGGAAGAATCATCGGACACAGAGGCAGACTGGTAGGACGAGCGATCCAGTCGACGAGCAGTCCAAGACCACAGCAGAGAAGGCCGGATGCATTTCGAGTCCAGTAGATGGCCCCGCAGCAGACCGGCAGCAGCAGTGCTCCACGGGGAATTGCGCGAGGAGACGTCAGTTCCACGGCCATCGTAATCCACAGCGTAATCAGCAGCAGCAGACAGCGTTTCATGGCGACGAATCCTTTCGTTGCTGGCGAGACATCTCGGGTTGTGGCTCGTGAAACTGCGGGCCGCGGGCTTCAGCGACAGTTTCAGTGGTCCTTGACGACTGGAAATGGCCTCCCTTTGACGCGGAATCTAACGCGAGTGCTCCTTTTTCGGGAGATCATTTGCACGGAATGTTCTCGGATCGAGCAACGAAGCCACCGATCCCTCTGGCGGCGTGCATGCGGGCGAGCGACGCTATAAGCTTCCTGATGAATTGAGTCCGAAAGCGTTGCCTGAAGCCGGGTTCGTGAAGACTTGGGATTCCTGCGAGGTCTGCTCCTGGTTGTCAGCTCGAATGGATCCGGATCGCAATGAAAGAAACTCCATGACCTGGGCAATAGACTGTCGGCAACTTACGAAAACGTGGCCGGGAAATCCGCCGGTGGAAGCGGTGCGAGGCATTAATCTGCAGGTGGAGCAGGGCACATGCTTCGGGGTTCTCGGCCCGAATGGCGCGGGAAAGACGACGACTATTGAAATCTGTGAGGGACTTCAGACCGCGACCAGCGGAGAGGCTTTGGTCCTTGGGAAGAGCTGGGCGACGCAGGCTGACCAGATTCGACAGGAGATCGGCATTTCGCTTCAGGAAACGCGTCTTTCGGAAAAGCTGACGGTCCTCGAGACACTCATGCTCTTCCGCAGCTTCTATCAATCCGGCATGGATCCTGCTGAGGCGATCTCGAGAGTTTCGCTGCAGGAAAAAACGCACACTCGCATTAAAGCATTATCCGGCGGGCAACGACAGCGAGTTGCGGTGGCCACAGCGCTGATCGGTCACCCGAAGCTGCTGTTTCTGGACGAGCCGACGACGGGGCTGGACCCGCAATCTCGACGGGAGCTCTGGAAGATCATCAGTGATTTCAGAGAAGCTGGCGGAACGGTGCTTCTCACAACACACTACATGGATGAAGCCGAACGTCTGTGCGATCGAGTTGCCATTTTTGATCGAGGTGAAATCCTGGCCATTGATTCGCCTCAGAAGCTGATCGCAGATCTGGGAGCCGAGCACGTTGTGATGTTCTCGATCGGCGAAGATCCATCGAGGACACTGCCCGCTGATTTCGGCTCGGCCCTGCCGGGAGTGATCTCAGCACGCATTGAGGGTGATATGCGATGTCTGTCCGTTCGAGAGCCACACGTGGCCGTTCCAGCCCTGCTGAATCTGCTGAATGATCACAGACTGAAGCTGACTTCCTTAAATACTCGCCAGGCCACGCTGGAAGACGTGTTTGTGCATTACGCGGGTCATGGACTGAATTCCTTCGAATCGGGAGTGGCGCCATGAGCAACTGGAAGATGCATCCCGTCGTACAGTTGTTTCTCGCACGATACCGCGAGTTCATTCGTCAGCCGGAGGCTGTTTTCTGGTCGTATATTTTCCCGCTCGTCATGATGATTGCCCTTGGCATGGCATTTCGTAACGAGCCGATGGAGAAGATCCATGTGTTTGTTGAAGACAGCGAAGCCGCCGCGACGCTGCAGAAATCGCTCGAGGAAGGTGGGCGGTTCATTGTGACGCGAGGATCATCGGAGGAAGCCCGGCGTCAGCTTCGCGCCGGCAAAAGCGAATTGATTATCTCAGCAGGCGGCACGAGTACATCGTTGGAATGGAGTTTCTCGTTTGATCCGACACGGCCCGGCAGTGTTCATGCTCGAGACAGCGCGAATGATGTGCTGCAACGTGCGGCGGGGCGGGCAGATGTGGTGATCACGAGGGATCAATCCATCACGGAACCAGGCAGCCGCTACATCGACTTTCTCGTGCCCGGGCTGATCGGCATGGGCCTGATGGGCGGCGGTGTCTGGGGTGTCGGCTTTGCCATTGTCGACATGCGAATTCGACAGGTGCTTAAGAGATTTCTGGCTACCCCGATGAAGAGGCCGCACTTCGTCATGGCCATGATGGCCAGCCGGATGGTGTTCATGATTCCTGAGATTATCGTCGTCCTGATCGTCGCTCGAGTCTTTTTCGGAGTCGTGAATCATGGCAGCTACATCAGTGTCGCCTTGCTGATTCTGCTGGGCGCGTTTGAGTTTGCCGGGATTGGCCTTCTCATCGCCAGCCGTGCAAAAACGTTGGAGGCGGTGTCCGGGCTGATGAATCTGGCGATGGTGCCGATGTGGATTGGTTCCGGAATCTTCTTCTCTGCCGAACGCTTCCCGGAAATGGTTCAGCCGCTGATCGGACTGCTGCCGCTGACACCCCTGATTGGCGGTCTTCGAGAGGTCATGCAGGAAGGTGCCGGCCTGATGCTGATCGCACCACAACTGAGCCTGATCTCTGCGTGGGGTGCGGTGACCTTCGTGACGGCGCTGAAGATCTTCCGGTGGGAATAAATGCTGCCGGAGAGCGGAGGATCCTGATCCTCTGATCGCCCGGCTCAGAACGTCAGAAGCCCTGTGACTCCTCCTCTTTTTAACAGAGGTCATCGTTGTCCGAATCATCCCGCAATCGTACCTCCCGGCAGCCGCATTTTGATCCCACGAAGCACTTCGCGAGGATGCATCAATGGCTCAGGATGGAGGGAGAAGCCGAGCGGGAGCGAATGGCCCTGAGG
>JBKDRW010000349.1:0-2493 GCA_046341255.1 Planctomycetota bacterium | reverse complement strand
GTACGCGCCGTCTAGCGCGCTCATTACTGTGGCTAACACAAGTGGGACTATTGGAACATTTACAATGCCATCTGCCAGTGTTGAATACTTGATTAAAGAGCCAACTGATACTATAGCTGCAAATACTACAGTTAGAGTAGCACCAGTGTCTTATAGATAAATCAAAGGAGGCGCATAAATGGCATTACTCATATCAGAACTCACAGAAGAAATTCAGTACATTACTGAAGCCAATGAAAAGGGCGAGAAAAACCTTTTCATCGAAGGCATCATTATGCAAGGCGATATTAAGAACCGGAATGGCCGTGTATATCCTTCAAACGTACTTATTAAGGAAATGAATCGGTATAATGACAATTATGTCACAAAGAACAGAGCTTTTGGTGAACTTGGGCATCCTCAGGGGCCTACGATAAATCTTGACCGAGTTTCGCATCTATTTACTGAACTAAAGGCAAACGGTTCGAACGTAGTTGGTAAGGCAAAAATCATTGATACACCAATGGGTAATATTGTAAAGGGTCTTATCGAATCTGGTGCACAACTAGGCATTTCATCCCGAGGAATGGGTTCGGTGAAACCAAACAAGGAAGGTATTATGGAAGTCCAGAATGACTTCATGCTGGCAACAGCCGGCGATATTGTCGCGGATCCTTCCGCCCCAGATGCCTTTGTTAAGGGTATCATGGAAGGTGTTGATTGGATTTATGACGTCGCATCATCCTCGTGGATTGCTGCAAATACGTTTGATAGAATCGAAGAAGAGGTAAAGAAAACAAAACAATTTGATGAAGCTTTAGCTCTTAACATGTTTAAACAGTTTCTTAAAAGTCTGTAAATTAACAATAGTATAAATACTTTCAAGATTATATGAATCTAAAAGGAGACATTAAATGAGTGATCTAGATAAGGAAGATCTTAACGAGTTGTCAAAGAATACTCTGGGCAACTATATCCAAAAGGCAAGAGATGATTCGCATGCGATCGGGCGCATGCGCCAGGCGATGACCGCGGACCCGGAGCAGCCTCGAGAAGCCGAACGTCTTAATAAAAGACGGGCCGCAGGCATTAACATGGCAGTTAAGAAACTCACCAAAGAAGATATGGGACTTGATGAGGCAAAAGCTACTGGCGAAGAGTCAATTTCAGCCGATGCTATTACTCCAGCGGGTGGTTTACCAAAGAAGCGTCGGGCCGATGCCTTTCGCCAGGCAGGTGATCCGCAAAAGGGCAGCGAAGTTGTAACACCACAAGGTACTAATACTGGAGGTCTGCACGAGATGCTAGCCGCAGTATTTGGTGACCAGGATCTTTCAGAAGATTTTGTAACAAAGGCGACAACGCTTTGGGAAGCAGCTCTTCATGAACAGACCGTTGCAATTACCGAGCAACTAGCCGAAGAATTTGAAGAAGAACTTACTGAGGCTATTGAAGACATTGCTGAGCAGCTAACAGATAAATTGGACTCATATCTCGATTATGTCGTCGAGAATTGGATGGAAGAAAATGAAGTTGCTCTAGAAACTGGTGATACAGTTACCGTAGCAGAATCAATTCTATCTGGTCTTAAGGCTTTAGTTGAAGATCACAATCTTGAAGTTGACGAATCCGATATTGATGTTCTCGGCGCAATGGAAGAAGAACTCGAAGAATCAAACTCCAAGTATAACGAAGTAGTAGAAGAACTTATTGCTATCCGCGAAGAGAAAGAAATGCTTGAACGCGAATTGGTGTTTAAATCACTATCCGAAGGAATGGTCGACTCAGATGCTGAAAGATTTCGTGTTCTTGCCGAAGGAGTCTCGGCTGAAAATACAGATGAATTCCTTGGCAAACTTGAGGTCATAAAGGGAAACTACTTTGCCGAAACAATTGCTCGTGGTGTAGACCAGACCGAGTATCTCGAAGAAGAAGTTGAGACCCCAACTCCAACAAGTCCAACCGTTGCAGCATATGTAGCTTCATTGAATAGAATTGCTAAAAATAAGTAATTTATAAATAAGAATATTCAATCCATAAAGGAGACAACAAACATGAATATGTCACATGAAGAACTGATCAAGAAGTGGGGCCCTGTGCTCGAGCACACTGCTCTACCTTCAATCAAGGATTCACACCGCAGGATCGTTACGGCCCAGCTTCTAGAAAATACCGAGAATGCTCTTCGTGAGGGCTCTTCGTATTCACCGAGTTCATTCCTATCGGAAGCCGCACCAACGAACAACACCACTGTCGCTCAGAACTACGATCCAGTGCTCATTACCCTGGTTCGCCGCGCGATGCCAAATCTGATTGCATACGACATTGCTGGCGTGCAACCAATGACTGGTCCGACAGGATTGATCTTTGCAATGCGCTCACAATATGTCAGTGCTTCTAACAACGCAGTAAGAACCGAAGCATTCTACGATGAAGCTGATACCGACTTCTCTGGTACAGGAACATTCGCAGGTACGGTAGGTACATTTACAACTGCAAACACAGGTACTGGTA
>JBKDRW010000348.1:0-2554 GCA_046341255.1 Planctomycetota bacterium | reverse complement strand
GTGTTGATGGGGACTGCATATGGACTGTCATGCCTGTCGACAGTGTACGATCTGCCTCGCGGTGCGGTTCCGGTTCCTCGCGATCTCGCGGAAAACCCTGTGTTCCCATCGGCAGAGCAATGGAAGAAGTCTCCGATTCGACTGGCTGAGCCTCCTTTTTTGGCTCCACCGCCTAAAAATGACGGAGATCTGCAACGCCTTGAATCGGAGGGGCGCGGACCATCTCCTGCGAGGATTCGTCGCTACAACTACTGGATGATGAGTAAACGTCTGGTTTCAATTCCGTTTGTGCTGTTCTCGGCTGGTTTTTCGATAGCAGTGTGGTCCATTCTTGTGATCCTGACGGACGTCGGGGGAATCACAATCGGGCCCTTGCGCACTTTTGGGACCAACGCACTGGCAGCCTACGTCCTGCATCACAGTGTCGCTGGTGCCATGCGTCAGCTGGTGCCCGATGATTCGCCGCTTTGGTGGTGCATTGCCGGACTTTGTGTGTTCAGCATCACCTGCTACGGCGTGGTGAGATTCCTCGAAAAACAGAACATCCGGATCCGGCTGTGATGGCTCACCTGCAGCAGGCATGTGCTTGTCAGCCGACATCATTTCTCAGCGAAGGATCGTGTGGGCATGACAGCTGCGATCCGAGGGGCAGGCCCGACGCCTGAGGTGTCGATGAATCGCAATGGATCATGGACGAGGCCCCACAATCTCGGATCGTCAAATCTGCCCGAGACTGTTCACGGATTCAGCGGCGATGACAAGAATCAGCGGCTGCCATAATCGATCAGTCGAGCGAGTTCTGAACGCATTTCTGATCGATGAATGATGCGATCGATGAAGCCATGTTTCAGCAGAAATTCGCTGGTCTGGAAACCTTCGGGCAGTTCAATCTTGCATGTTGCTTCTACCACTCGCGGTCCTGCAAAACCGACCAGAGCGTGAGGTTCGGCAACGATGATGTCACCGAGCGATGCGAAGCTTGCCGCAACGCCACCCATCGTTGGGTTGGTCAACACAGAAATGAACAGTCCATTCTTTCGTCGGAACCGAGCAAGGGCGGCAGAGACTTTGCCCATCTGCATCAGCGACACGATCCCTTCGTGCATTCTTGCTCCACCGCCAGAACCGCTGACGATCACCAGTGGCAGAGATAACTCCGTCGCCTTCTCGACCGCTCGTGTCAGTTTTTCGCCAACGACCGAGCCCATGCTGCCCATAATGAAAGCGGAGTCCGTCATGGCAAACACCAGAGGGCGTCCTCGCATATACCCACGACCGACCGTACAGGCATCCTTCATGCCGGTCTTTTTCTGCTCGTCAATGATTCGATCTTTATATGACTTGCGGTCCGCGAAGCTCAGCGGATCTCCGGATGTCATATCAGCGTACCATTCCTCAAAGCAATCCGGGTCGAGGAGTTGCCGAATTCTCATCGAGGTAGGCACATAGAAGTGATGCTCACACTCGGGGCACACGTTCAGGTTCTGTTCGACCTGCTTACGAAACACGGTGGCACCGCAGCCGTCACATCGCAGCCAGAGTCCCTCCGGCACGCCTCTTTTCTGACGTTTCATCGCGGACGTCCTGGACTCTGAGTTTTCAACAGTGGTCATCGATTTACTTCCTCACTGACAGCCACGGTCTGAGCTTCCTCAGCCGTTGGGTCGTCTGCATTCAGAAAGTCGGAGGCTTCAAAGCCTGATGATTCAAAAACGTACATAGATTCGGCATTTTCTTCGCCGCAGAGACATGCTGTGACATGCGGTCTGCGATGCTGAAGAGTGCACCGGATCACAGTCGCCAGTGGTTCCGGAGCCACAATCGCCAGTACATCGTACTTGCGAATGTTCTTTGACAGAACCCTCTCCAGTCGCTGGCAGGCGTCGGAAAGTGTCTCACCTTCCGGCGGACAAATCGCCGTCACATCTTCTTTTCCGGAGCGAAAAAGCCGAGGAAATCTCTTGCGGATGTCGGATTCCGGCAAACCCTGCCAGAGGCCCTGATTGACATTTCGCAGTTCTTCCAGTTCCCGAACTTTCGCACCCGCCTGGGTTTCCGCGATGGCGTGGGCCGTTCCACAAGCCGGATCGTCCGGCGATGTCAGAATGGCCTGCAACCGAAGTCCTCGTTCCTGGAGACGCCGATTGATGCACCGAATCTGCTCGACGCCTCGTTCGTTCACCGGCATATCCAGCGTTCCGAGAACACGATGCTGATCGTCATAGTCAGTGCACCCGGCACGGATCAAAACAACCGTCGACATAAGGATTCATTCCTCAACAAGCAGACCGCCGTCCCGTGGCAATCTGTTGAAGCTCGGCGATCGCCGCCGAATAATTTGGTTCATCGAACACAGAACTGCCGGCGACGAACACATCGCAGCCCGCTTCCGCACACAATGCTATCGTGGACCTTCCGATCCCTCCGTCCACAGAAATCACAAGATCGTTGCCCCCGATCGCCCGAGCGGCGGCGATTTTTGGAACGACATCCGCGATGAACTTCTGACCTCCGAATCCTGGATTGACGCTCATCACCAGAAACAGATCGCATT
>JBKDRW010000347.1:0-9338 GCA_046341255.1 Planctomycetota bacterium | reverse complement strand
GCCGTGCGGCAGGTCATTCGGAAAATTAACAGAACGACGTCATCTCGGCGGTTTCGTGCGTTCGGGCCATCATGCCTGTGCTGGTAACGCCGCAGAAGTTTCTCTGGATCCCGTTGCCCCTGTATTTCGGCCCTGCAATGTCTGAGAGGGAATGTTTGCGAGCTGAAACTGGTTTGACATGATGGTACGGTCGTCAACTGTCATGCGGCCATGGAATTCAAACATGTCACTCTGTTGCTCGATCAGCTCGACGGAGATGATCAACGCATCTCCGGGTCTTGCGAACCCTCGAAATCTCGCTCCCTTCACTCGAATCAATACACCGAGCGCATACTCATTGAAGAAGGGGTCATGGGTGTTGAATTGTCCCGGCGGATGCGGATTGAATCGTGCAGCGATGAGAATTCCCGCTGTCTGAGTCGTCATCTCCTGCATGATGGCTCCCGGCACAATCGGTGAGCCGGGAAAATGACCCGTACAGAAGCCCTCGTGCCCCGTGATCTGTGTTGACGTACGAATCGAACGATCCTCGATCGACTCAATTCTGCTGATCAGCAGATAGGGCGGACGATGGTGCAGGTAATCTTCGATCGACGGAAGATCGTGGTGGTACAACGGTTTCATGGGGTTTGCTTCCGCATTGAAATTTTGAAGTGCTGATCGAAGGGGCGTGGCTCTGGCCAGGTGCTGTCGGCCTACATCTTCATGCGTGTCAGCACAGAACTCAAACCGCCGTCAACAGCAAGCACCTGACCTGTGACCCAGCTGTTGGACGGATTCAGCAGCCAGTCAATTGCGCTGGCCACTTCATCGGGCTCTCCAAGTCGCCCGAGAGCATGCATTTGCGATGACATCGCCGCGGCATCGGCGGACTCCCAAAGTTTTTTCGTCATGTTCGATCTGACAAGTCCGGGTGCTACTGCATTGACTCGAATGTTGCGACTGGCATAGGTCGCTGCGGCAGAAAGTGTCAACCCGATAATTCCCGCTTTCGCCGCTGCGATTGCCTCGTGATTGGCAAGGCCGATCTGAGCCGCCGCTGACGAGACCAGAACGATGGAACCGCCGTTCTGACGCATCGCTTTTGTTGCTGCACGGACAAGGCTGAAACTGGACGTCAGATTGATCGCAATTGTCTGGGCCCAATCGTCATCTGTTGTCAGATGCGCTGGCTTGAGCAGAACCGAACCCATGCAGTTCACGACACCAGTCAGTGCTCCAAAACGAGTGACTGCGAGTTGCACGGCCGAATCGATCGATGATGAGTTCTCAGCCTGCACTTCCGCGAACAGGCAGTCGCACCCGGCCAATCTGTCTTGTGCCAGCGCGATATCCCGTGCTCCCACGACAATCCCTGCGCCGCTGGCAGCGAGTCGGCGTGCGACAGCACTGCCGATGGATCCGCTTCCCCCAAGAACCACAAATGACAATTGAGTGTTCATACAACCCGCCAGTTGACCACAGGAATATCCATGTTTTAGACGTGGAGGCGTAACGTTCAACCCCATTTTGATCTGCATTTGTTCCAGCATTGAGCATGCAGATTCCTCACACACGATGGTTGCCCCGGCCTTCCCGTCCTCGAGGGGCTCGGAGGCTTGTGAAACCGGGGATTCGGGGGCACACTACGGCTTCGTACATCCTCCCGCCGTTCCCGCCTATGGAGTCGTTTATGTCTGGTCGCCAGCGTTCTGAGACCTCGAAATCAAGTCGCCGCCAGGTGCTGCAGGCCGCATCCGCGATCGCTGCGGCAGCGTTTGTGGGCGATCGAGTTCGCGCCGCATCGTACTATGACAAGCTGCGGATTGCAGTGATCGGCTGTGGCGGAAGGGGCGGCGGGAATCTGCAGTCGGTCTCGTCGGAACATATTGTCTCTCTCTGCGATGTCAACAAGAGCAATCTTGGTCGCGCAGCGGAGGCTCACTCTCAGGCCAGAAAGAACACGGATTTTCGCAGGATCTTCGACCACTCAAATGAATTTGACGCAGTCGTGGTGAGCACCTGTGAGCACACTCACGCGTTCGCGACACTGCCGGCACTGCAGCTTGGTAAGCATGTCTACTGCGAAAAGCCGCTGACCCACAACATCTGGGAGGCACGAATTATTCGTGAGGCCGCCGTGAAGGCTGGTGTGGCGACTCAGATGGGGACTCAGATTCATGCCGAGAACAATTATCGTCGTGTCGTTGAACTGATTCAGACGGGCGCGATTGGCAAAGTCTCAGAGGTTCACGTCTGGGTCGGCCGCGCATGGGGACTGCAATCTGAGGAGGAAGCAAAGAAGCACGGTGATATTGTGTACGTCACGGATCGCCCGAAGACCGCGGACGCGATTCCGCCCGAACTGGACTGGGATCTGTGGCTTGGCCCGGCTCCGGAACGTCCTTACAACCACGTGTATTTTCCGGGACCGAAATGGTATCGCTGGTGGGATTTCGGGAACGGTACGATGTCAGACCTCGGCAGTCATTGGGTCGATCTTCCATTCTGGGCCCTGAAGCTTCAGGCTCCTTCAACCATCGAACCATTTGGTGAACCGGCACACGCCGAATTGGCGCCCGCATCGATGCATGTTCGCTATGAGTATCAGGCGACGGACGAGCAACCTGAGGTTGCGCTGACATGGTACCAGGGAACCCACAAGCCGGAGATTCTTTCGACGGGTCAGGTGCCTGCATGGGACAGCGGCGTTCTGTTCGTCGGTGAGAAGGGCATGCTTTTGTCCGATTACGGTAAGCATGTGCTTCTTCCTGAGAATCAGTTCAGGGACTTCAAACGACCGGAGCCTTTCATCCCGCAGTCACTCGGGCATCACCAGGAATGGATTCATGCGTGCAAGACTGGTGATCCGACGACGTGCAACTTCGAGTATGCCGGCTGGCTGACGGAGGCGAATCATCTGGGGAATGTGGCGTATCGAGTGGGAAAGAAACTCATCTGGGATGCCGAAACCATGAAGGCCACCAATGCTCCAGAGGCTGATCCATTCATCATGCGGGAATATCGCGCAGGCTGGGTCCTGGTCTAGCGCGGTCGGGCGGAAGGTGTGGGTGGCAGTTGCTGAACGATCCTGACCGAAGAAATCCGGCGAATCGCACAATTGGGTGTGGAGCGACTCCATCCATTCTTCATGCCCTGCCACGATCGGGCGAAGCTTCCCAATGGACCCGGGATTTGCAGGTTTTCAGGCGTCAAATGCTCTTCTTCGCTGACATCAGCCGAGGCACGGGGCATTCCAAACCGGCAATTCCTGCCGGTTAAAAGCGAGGCCAGCACTTTTGTGCCGCTGAAAGCTCGACAAAGGCAACTCTCCGGGCGAAGCTGGAGATCTGGTACTTCTCAAGTGCTCTCCAAGGCTCGCTGGAATTCTGAATGTGCGACATACTTCGGGATGGCGGCATGGGCTTCACTGGACGTGTTCCGGTTCCGTCAATTCCTCTTATTCGCCAATCAATATGTTTCGATACCCGGCATCCGCGATCGCATTGCTGTTCAGCACGACAGTGTTTTGTGGCTGTTCTTACGATCGTTCGTTCATGCAGATGGACAGTAACTCGGGCGTGCCATTCTTCGGCTTCCAGTGGGCCGTCGATTCCGGATCACGTCCGCCGGAGTCCGGATCCGATGACGACGAGGTCAATGAGATGCGTCCGTCATTGATTGATCTGCGAGCCCCCTCGAAGCTGCACCAACCCGGCCGCGATCATCGGGCTCTCGAGGCTGGACGCTATGACGTCCAGACCGTTTCCATCAGCCACACATCGTTGGTTCCTGTACGAATGACAGGAGGATTCGAAGCCCGTGCTGACGTGATTGAACCTGACGACAGCGATGACATTCCTGTCCGCGCGATCATGCCGAAGTCTCATTCTTTCAGCGCGGCAAAGTTGTTTCAGGACCGGCGCGCCGCGTTTTGATCGATAATTTGTGCAGGGCGAGGTGGCTGAGACGTGATGCTCGATGGGGCTGAAATACCAGACAGGAATGTTCAGGCCGCGCTCTGAGAACGATCGCAAAGTGTGAAAATTGACAGGGCACCCGAACCTTGGAACGTCAGATTGATGCTTCCTTTTGCCGCGTGTTGGTTCATAATGCCGCCTCGGTCGGACCCCTTCGAAATCACGAGCCGTACACGCCATGATGTCGCGAATCACTGAGACTTTTCAAACCACTTCCCGTGAATCCCGCATGGCGTTCATGCCCTTCATCACTGCGGGAGACCCTGATCTGGCGACCACATCTGCCGTGCTGCGTGCACTTCGAGACGCCAGCGTTGACCTGATTGAACTCGGGTTCCCATACAGTGATCCCATCGCCGATGGCCCGGTCATTCAGGCGTCGTATACCCGTGCACTTGAGAAGCACATTACTGTGGACGGCATCTTTCGAATGATGGCGGAATTGAAGACGGAAAGTCTTCCGCCTGTTCTGGCGATGGTTTCTTTCGCGATCATCTTTCGTCATGGAACCGCCGCATTCGTGGAACATGCCGCGCAGGTTGGTTTCAGCGGACTGATTATTCCTGACCTGCCCGCTGACGAAGCAGATGATCTGTCGGCTCTGGCAAAGAAGCACGGACTGGACCTGGTGCAATTGATCGCACCGACCACGACAGATCGCCGGACGAAGCAGATTCTTGCAGCGTCTTCCGGATTCCTTTATTGCATTTCTGTCGCCGGAACAACCGGTGTTCGCAGCGAGTTGCCTCCGGAACTGATTCAGCAGTTGAAGTCACTTCGATCTCAATCTGATCTGCCGCTGGCGGTAGGGTTTGGCATCAGCCGACCAGAGCACGTCGCATCACTGGCCGGAGTTGCTGACGGAGTGATTGTCGGCTCTGCCATGGTTCGCCAGATGGCCAGTGCAAGTACGTCAGCGGAAGCCGCTGCAGCTGTGAAAACACTCGCCATCGAGATGAAATCGGCCGCGGCAAAGACGAAGCCGTCGAGGTAGACGGAGTCTGCTTCATGTTGATTGATCTGTCGGGGAGCCAGCGGCTCTGGTTTGAAAAGTGGATGGTGTGAGCCGACAAATGTTCAACGCGGAGGTCTTTACATTTCTGAATCTTGCATGCGTCGCGATCATGCTTGGTATTGCCCGATGGTTTGAGTCCCGAACGGGAAAAATTCCCAATCTGTTAAACGCAGTCTGTCTCCTGCTGGGAGTTGCTCTTTGTGTTCGTGATGGTCTTCTCTCTGTGCACCTCGGCGGATTTCTGATGGCATCGGTGATCGGATTTTCGCATTTTATCCTGGGCATTATTCCGGGCGGCATGGCAAAGTTGATCATTGGTGTCGGCGCCATTGCTGGTCCCGCCAGTCCGATGGGGATTTACGCTTACTCCATCCTCATGATGGCCTGGATGAGATATCAAGCTCAGAAAGCGAACATGTCGTCAGATGTTCCGCGGCAATCGGACCTTCCCGGTCAGATCATTTTTCAGGGATCAGCGGTCGTTGCAACGGGAACGATTCTCGGAATCGCAGCACTGCTCGTCATCCGGTCAAGATAACAGGGGTCACCGTTTTGAATCGGGCATCATGACAGTTCTTCAGTCCACTTGACGAAGCGGGTTTCAGGGCTGACAGGTGCAGGGCTCCAGCGATCGCCTCGTTGCCATCTGCTTCTGACATTCCTTCTTCAGTTGATCAATCTGCCAGCACGATTGATCGCGTCAGCATCAATCCCTGAGATCTTGATTCATGATGCGAGTCGTCGACTATGGAAAGTGTCGGCCGACAATGGGATGCCCGTGTCTTGAGTTTCAGTGCCAACTCGAACCTGAAGCAACGATCAGCGAGACGCCCTGCAATGACGAAAGCGACCGGCAAATTGTCGTCTGACGAAGCGCACGGAACGAATTGATGCGATTCGGAAATGCCATCAGTTTTCCGAAGGTGCCGTTCCGCGATGTGCTCAATCTGATTCAGCTGAGTGACTCGATCCTGCATCGCTCAGAAGCGAAGAGAGATGCCGGTTGAGGCAGTCGAGCGGAATCTGCAGAGGCTTTTTCTACGTTGCAGGGCTCTTCAACACATCCGTCACAACTCGTGCGGCGCGGTTGGCGGTGATGACCTGAGGCTGACCATTGTGGTGGTAGACAACATCTTTGTGATCGAGGCCGAACAGGGACATGATCGTGGCCTGATAGTCGTTTGGTGTGACAACATTTTCCACAGCGCTGTGTCCGAATTCGTCGGTCCTGCCGTAGGCGAGTCCACCCCGGAAACCTCCACCGGCCAGCCAGATGCTGAAACCCTGACCATTGTGATCGCGGCCTGACGAGGCCTCATCGTTATTGATGACCTGTGTCACCGGAAGCCGACCGATCTCACCACCCCAGTGCACGATTGTGGAATCGAGCATACCCCGCTGCCTGAGATCCTTGACCAGTGCGGCTGATGGCTGATCTGTTCGTCGGCAGACGGCTGGCAGCGCGGAGCGGATACTGGTGTGGTGATCCCAAGGCTGGCCTCCAAGAAACAGCTGGACAAAGCGTACGCCGCGTTCCACCAGTCGTCGCGCAATCAGGCAACGCGTACCGTACTCGCGAGTCGTGTCCTGATCGATGCCGTACATTTTCTGAGTTGCCTCAGTTTCCTGAGCGATATCGAGTGCGTCCGTGGCAGCCACCTGCATCCGCGCTGCGAGTTCATAACTGGCGATGCGAGCCTCGAGGTCAGCATCGCCTCCTGTTGCTTCGAGGTGTCGCTGATTCAGCTTCTGAACAAATGCAAGATTCTGTCGCTGAGGCTCTCCCTTCAGATGTGCCGGCGGAGCGAGGTTGAGAATACGGGGTTCGCGAGGGCGAAGAACGGTTCCCTGGAACAGCGGCGGCATAAATCCATTGGACCAGTTATTTGTTCCGTCGACGGGCTGACCGTCCGGGTCCGTCAGTACCATGTAAGCCGGAAGATTCTGGGTTTCCGATCCCAAAGCGTAGAGCAGCCATGAAGCGAGGTGAGGTCGGCCGAGAACGCCGGGGATGCCGCCGTGAAAATAGCGGATGGAAACTTCGTGACCGTTGGCTCCCGTATGCATGCTGCGAATGAGAGTGACGTCGTCGATGATGCCCGCAAGATGCGGAAGCAGTTCAGAAATTTCGGTGCCGCATTCGCCATGCTGCTGGAATCGAAACGGGCTGCCGAGCAGTTTCTTGCTGGCCTGATTGACAAAGCTGAAGGAGACTTCACCCGGATAATCCGTGCCCGAGTATTTCGACAGCTCCGGCTTCGGGTCCGTCAGGTCCATGTGCGATGGACCTCCATGTTGAAACAGCGAAATCATGGCCCGAGCCTGCGGATCATGAAGAGGCTTTCGTGGTTTCAGATCTGTGACCGGAATCTTCTTCACCTCCGGAGGTGCTGACCGAGCATTTTCCTGCTGCATCATCCATGCGAACGCGATGGCCCCGATGCCCATGGCATTGTGTTCAAGAAACGAACGCCGTGAATAAAAGTCCGGGCTGTTCATGGATGTGCTCTGTGAGGCGGGGTGCGAGGAGGGGAAAGCATCAGCGGATCGACCTTGTGAATTCTGCGGGCGCCAGGTGTGATGTCAAGCGGCCATCCCAATTGAGAGATTGACAGGCGTCGCACGCAGCGACGATCTCGATTCACTCGCACGTTTTGTCCGGGCGGATCGGCGGAAAAGTTTTCCGGGGCTGGAGGGAAGGAATTTCCGTTTGGGAAAGCGATTCCTGTAATCCGTCGTGCAGGATTGCACGCAGGAAAAGGCTGTCCGACCGGTAAAGTCGTCACTTTCGAAACAATCAGAAAATCTTCCGGGATCTGGCCTGTGAATTGCTGCATGGAGTCCCGGCGGAGATTCCGTTCGAGGCGTCGGTAGTATCGTGACCGAAGGATTACGTCGTTCTTTACTGAAGAATTCAGAATCATGATTTCAGGACTTTACAGCGTGGCGACGGCCATGGACGCATCGACGAAGCGTCATGAGGTTGCGGCTGAAAACCTTGCGAAGGCTCAGATGCCGGGCTATCGCCGCCAGGTTCTGGCAAACAGTACTTTTGACACGGTCATGAGGCCGTTACCTCCGGCGGCTGCAGGCAGCTATACATCGAAGCTTCTGGGAACAACAACAAGTCCCGTCATCCATGACTTTTCGCAGGGAGTCATGGATCAGACGGGCCGTCCTCTGGACATCGCCATGACTGGCGATGGCTTCCTGACTGTCGAAGGTCCGTCGGGAGCGCTTTACACTCGTAACGGATCACTGTACGTGAATGAACAGCGACAATTGGTCACTGTCGACAATCTGCCCGTGCGTGGAACTGCCGGTCCGATTGTGGTGCCTGTCGGAATCTCTTCGGAAGCAATTCAGATCTCGCGTGACGGGCGTTTGTCTGCTCAGGGAGTAGAGTTTGCGCAGTTTGAACTCGTCAGCTTTCCCGACAACAACGCTCTGACGCCGGCCGGGCTGACACTGTTTTCGGCACCGAACACGATGGTACCGGTTGCGACCAATGCAGAGATTCTGCAGGGGCACCTCGAGCGTGGCAGCACATCGACTGTTGATGAAATGATCAACCTCGTAACAGCATCAAGGCATTTCGATGCTGCTCAAAGAGCATTGACATCGATCGGCGAGGCTCTTCAAAAGAGAATCGGGCTGAGATAAACGATCTCGGTCAACGTTGAACACTCATGATCTCTGGAAAGGACTCCGGAACCAATGCTAAGAGCTCTCTATACCAGTGCGACCGGGATGAAGGCACAGGAACTGCTGATCGACAACACAGCGAACAACCTTGCCAACGTGAATACGACGGGTTTCCGCCGCAGCAGAATGGACTTCGCGGATCTCGTCTACACCAACTATCGAGCACCGGGGACAACGGTTGCGAATGGGCAGGTGTCTCCGACAGGGCTGCAGATCGGGAACGGGGTACGTGTCGTAGCGACGAACAAACATTTTGCTCCGGGCAGTACGGAGTCGACCGGGAATCCACTGGACCTGGCGATCGAGGGAGATGGCTTTTTTCAGGTCACAATACCAAACGGAGAGACTCGTTATACGCGAGCTGGAGCATTTCGTGTCGATGATCAGGGGCGCATCGTCAATGCGGACGGCTATCTTCTCCAGCCCAATTTCGTGATTCCTGCCGGAACGGATTACAACAAGATCACTGTCGGGACCGATGGAACAATTACGGTCTCTCAGAGCGGTTCCGATGCACCACCTGCCGTGCTGGGGCAGGTTCAGATTGCAACATTTCTGAATCCCTCTGGTCTCTCCAGCGAAGGCAGCAACCTCTTTGCGGCCAGTGCAGCTTCGGGGCAGCCCGTGATTGCCAACCCTGGAGAAGTCGGGTTCGGAAT
>JBKDRW010000346.1:0-6419 GCA_046341255.1 Planctomycetota bacterium | reverse complement strand
TCCTTTCCTTTATCCATGCTTCTAGGCCTTAAATGGGCTGTGCTCCCCTTGCACCATTGGAACCTTGACGGTTCGATCTTAGAAAGCCGCTCACGTTGTTCGCTGCCGCCAACAAGTTCGATTGCAACAGAAAGAAACATCAGAAGTGGGCTGAGAGCCCCTTGATCCATTGGAACCTGGACGGTTCGAGCTTAGAAAGCCGCTCACATTGTTCGCTGCCGCCAACAAGTTCGATTTCAACAGAATATAGGTCGCTGACTCTCTTCACGTCGAATTGGTCGATACCGAATTGATTTTCCCATGCCAGGCCCGAGCCGATATCAGATGCCAGACCCATCCGTGCAGTTGACGGATGAACTGATCATGAGACACATCGAACGAGGCAGTCGAGTCATTGACCTTGGCTGCGGTGACGGGCGTCTCATGGAGCGATTACGCAACGAAATGGGCTGCGAAGTGATGGGCGTTGAAGTGGAGCACGACAATATCGTGGCCGTCATTCGTCGCGGCTTGCCGGCCATCGCTGCCGACCTGAATGATGGGTTGGTCGATGTGCCGGATAACAGTTTCGATGTGGCGGTGTTGAGCCAGACGCTGCAGCAGGTGCGAAATCCGAAACATCTTCTCTTGGAGATGCTGCGAGTTGCTCGACGCGCCGCGGTTGTTGTTCCGAACTTCGGGCACTGGCGAGTTCGGCTGGAGGTGCTTCGCCGCGGGCGAACCCCGATCACTCAGGCCTTGCCCTATGAATGGTACGAGACTCCAAATCTGCATTTTATGTCGATGCGAGATTTTCGCGACCTGATGGATGGCATTGGCCTGAGGATTGTCAAGGAAAGCCCCATCATCAGGGGGAGGTCCGTTGACCAGTTGCTCGGAGCGAATCTACGGGCTGACAGCGCGTTTTATCTGCTGGAACGCGGCTCGAGGTCAGCAGATTCTTAGACAAAAATGCCAGCCGAAGAACTATCACGGACAGCCATGCGATCTCCGACGGTTGCGAATTCCTGTCAAAGAGAAAGAAGCTCATGTCGATCGAGTTGTCAGCCGGGTTTGCGACCAGACTGACATCGCTTGCGCCAGCTGCGGATCAGTATGTTCCAGATCTGATCAGGTTGATTCTGGTGGAAGCGCGTCGACACCGTGCGAGCGATGTGCATCTGGTTCCGACAGAGTCAGGGCTGACGATGCAGTGGCGGATCGACGGCGTGCTGCATGCCGTCGCTGGTTTTGATCGGGAATTGGCCGGAAGGATGATCGCAAGGCTGAAAGTCATCTGCGGGCTGCTGACGTATCGAACCGATGTGCCGCAGGAGGGACGAGTTTCTCGCGAGCACAGCACCAGTGAAATCCGCGTCACAACGTTTCCCACCCTTTATGGCGAGAAGGCAGCGATCCGCATGTTCGCGGATCATGATTCGCTGCAGACTCTGGATCAACTCGGATTGCCTTCAGACATTCTCGATGCGGTCCGCATTCATCTGTCGTCAACTGCTGGTGTATTATTGTGGACGGGTCCGTCAGGAAGCGGCAAAACCACCTCAGCCTATGCCTGTCTGAGAGAGATTCTGGTGCGAGCCGCAGGAACGCGTTGCGTCATGACGCTGGAAGACCCGGTTGAAGTTGCGGTTGAGGGGGCCACGCAATCTCAGGTTCGTGCTTCGGCAGGGTTCGACCTTGCGGCCGGATTGCGGTCGATGATGCGACAGGATCCCGACGTGATCATGGTCGGTGAAATTCGTGATCCGGGAACCGCTGAGGCAGCGTTTCAGGCGGCCTTGACAGGGCATCTGGTGCTGTCAACCTTTCATGCCGGAAGTGCTGTTGAGGCCCTGACGCGGCTCCTCGATATGCAGATCGAGCCGTATCTGCTCCGGAGCGGTCTGCGAGCAATCGTCTGTCAGCGACTGTTGCGTCAGCTTTGTGCCGTCTGCGGCCGCCGCGTCAGTCAGGCTTCGGAGAATTTATTCGATTCGTCTGAAATGTCAGACAAATCGGTTCCTTCGATCGCTCGTGCATCGGCGTGCGCCAGATGTGGCTCGACGGGCTACCATGGCAGGTTCGTGATTGCAGAGATGCTGGATCCGAACGTTCCAGACCTCGCCCGCGGGATTCTCAGTAAAGCCGATTCGCGAGTTTTGGGTACACTGGCGGAATCAATCGGAATGATCACACTTCGAAACGCCGCATCCATGGCCGTGGTTGAGGGACGAACCAGTCTGGAAGAAGTGGTTCGGGTGCTGGGGAGATTTTAGGCTGTTGTTCTGCGTTCGGTTCGTGAGTTGTCAATGCAGTGTGCTGGATTCTGATCGCCATTCCGATTGATTTCGAAGCCCTGACGGATCAAAGATTTGCAGTTCGGCAGCGATTGATTCTGAGAAGCGAGTCTTTGTTTGTGACGCGTTATGAAGCTTACCCTCGATGATTTTCAGCAACTGTCTGTCGAGATCGGGCATCTCGTGAGGGCCGGGCTGCCTCTCGAGCAGACCCTGGCTGCGGCATCTGGTGCGCGAGGAACCCGGCTTCTCAATGTTGCAGAGACAATCACGCGACGCCTCGAATCTGGTGACTCACTGACCGGTATCGTCTCTGATCCGTCTCTCGGTGTTCCACGCATTCTTTCGTCTGCGATCGCAGCCGGCATTCGGTCCGGCAACGTGGCGGTGACGATTGAGTTGATGGGGTCATTCGCGGCCGACATCCTTGAGCTTCGGCAGCGGCTGATTTCCGCTTTGACGTACCCGATGACGATTCTGGCGACGGCCTCGATTCTGATGATGATTTTTCTCGCCAATGCCTTGCAGCGTGTGTTTGACTCGGTTCAGTCGCTGGAAATTGCGATCGATCCATGGCTTCTGAAACTGCTGGAGTGGAATAGTCGTTATCCGGAATGGGTGTTGGTATTTCCAGCGATGGGTATCATGATGTTCCTGCTGTGGCTGTTGTCCGGGCGAGCATCCTCATTGACGTTTCGCGGGCCGGAGCGGCTTCTGCTTTTGCTGCCCGGTATTCGATCCATGATTCGTGATCTCCAGCAGTACACCATGACGCGAATGATGAGCCTGCTCACGGAGCGTCAGGTGCCGCTGGATGTAGCACTTGTGCTGTCGGGAGGTGCTTCGGGAAGTCGAAAACTTCAGCTTGCCTGTGATGAACTGGCCGGTGAAATCCGCAAGGGATTGTCCGTCGGCGACCGATCGCAGAGAGCAATTTCTGACGTCGCTCCACATGGCTTTCAATTCAGAGCTGCGATGAGTCAGCTTGTCACTCAGAAACCTCGTCGATGTTTTCTTCCTCCTTTGCTGGAGGCCAGTTTGGCTCAGGTGGATCGTCATGAGGCACGATTGTCGCAGCGACTGCGTTCTGTGGCTCAATTCTATCGCGGCCGCCTGGAACGCAATGCCACATGGATCCGGATGCTGATGCCGGTCGTCGCCTTGATCGTGATCGGTGGTGGCAGCGTCTTCGTTTATGCGTCGGCGCTGTTCTGGCCGGTGGCGGAAATTTACAGCGGCCTTGGACAATGAGGAACACTTTGCGTGCCGACGTTTAAGTATTCCGCCCGCATGCCCAGCCAGGTCTCCGTGTTTGGCATGCACGATGCTGCAGATCGGCGCGAACTGCAGAGTTATCTGGCTGCGCGAAACCTGGAACTGGTGGATGCTCAGGAGATGAGTGTTCATCCGGATCTGGCGAAAGAGTTTCCGGAGCTGCCTCGACTGGTCCAGCTGAGAATTGGAGAGCGGCTGAGAGAGGCCATACTGAATGGCCTGCCCACTCACGAAGCCATTCGTGCCGTGGCGGCGGAGCCCTTTGAGCATCCGATGATGATGCTGATGCCGTGGCTGCTTGTGCTCGCGTTCTTTGTCAGTGCTGTCATGACAGTGCTGGCGGTGATGAGTGACGGTGCGCGGTGGGTCGCGTCAATCACAGCAATCGCTGCTCCGCTGGTCGTCTTGTGTGTCTGGCCGATGGTCGGGATGTGGGTTGTCGAACGTCCCCGCAGGGCGCTCAGGAACGTTGCCGATCAGATGGAACGCGGTCACATGCCGAGACTGCTGATCTTCCAGCGTATGTCGGGGGAAATGGGGGCCGTGGCCCGTTCAGAGCTCGCTGATGATGCGAAAGCCAGAAGCCTTGCTGATCTTGTTCCAACCGCAACCACATCAAATCTTCGCAGCCATCAGTTTGCCGCTCGGCTGATCGGTCCCCTGCTGATTCTGAGCCTGATGGTCTGGGGGATTCAGATTGTGTGTCTCACTGTCATTCCGCAGTTTCGGACCATCTTCTCAGGTTTCGGCCTGCAGCTTCCCATGATGACCGAAGCCATCTTTTTTGTCAGTGGGATGATTGAGTTCCTTGGAATGCCGGGCCTGTTGATTTCAATCGGATTCCTCGGGGGATTACTGTGTCTTCTGTACGTGTTCCTTGCGTCGTCGCGATGGAACGAACTGATTGGCCTCGTTCCCTGGCTGGGATATTCCGCGCGATGGCTGCTCCAGGCTCGGCTTGCACGCATGCTGAGCGTACTGCTTCGCAATCAAGCCGACCCGGCTCTGGCGCTGGAGGTGGCTGCACAGACCAGCAGCAGCAAATCCATTCGGAAGGAAGGCGAGCGTCTCGCGGCGATGGTTCGTGAAGGGCTTCCGGAACAGACTTCTTCGAAACTTCTTTCCGGACTTCCGGTATCACTTTTGTTTCAGGTTTCTGAATCAGACAGGAAAGAACAAACACAACTGGAAGCATCTCAATCCTTCTCACTCTATGCGGATGCTCTGGAGCACGCGGCAGCGGGTTCCGGATCCTTTTTCGCTGTCCTCGTTGAAGTGTTCGTGATTCTGACCGTTGGTGTTCTGCTGGGATTTCTGACACTTGGGATATTCTTGCCCCTTGCCAGACTCATGAATGACCTTTCCTGATGCCTCGAGGATCCCTGACGCGATGAATTATGTGCAGACAACCATGTACCTGCTCGGTAAGCCGGAGCCTCTCCGGCAGTCGTCGCTTCTCGTTGTGCTTGCGGGGAGCCTCGGACATGGTGAAGCGTTCTTCCGCGGTCTCGAGACCTATGCACTTGAGCAGACGGGTGTCTGGTCGACCAGAGTGTCTCAATTGCGCGGCTTGCTGGAGATGGGGTACTCGCTTTCGGAAGCTCTGGCGATCGTTCGAGATCTGCTTCCCCCGGAGACGATTTCTGCCATTCGGATTGCCGAACAGGCTGGCACTCTGCCCGGTATTCTGATCGCGGAAGCTCAGCGGCTGACACAGGACCGAACGGCGAGTCTGTTGTCATCACCGCTTGCTGTGCTGGGATATCTCAGTAGTCTCGTGTGTGTGCTGACCATCGTGATTTCATTTCTGATGGTCAAGGTGATGCCGAAGCTGAAGGAGATCTTTCTGGGCTTTGGAATTGAATTGCCTGCCCCGACGCTGCTGATGATGAACACAGCCGACATGTTGATCACGGCATGGCCGGCGATCTTGCCTCCGATTGTGGCGAGTCTTGTGGGATCGGTGCTGGTCGTGATCGTATGTCGCTATCAGTCTTTGCGATACGGATCCAATTTCATTTCCAATCGCTGGCCACGATCCTGGACGCCCTGCATTCTCAGGCAGCTCAGCTTCGCAGCATGTGCAGAGCAACCGCTGGTCAATTCGCTCGACAGCCTGATGATGGAAGCTCCACCCTGTCGTGCCACACGACAGATGAGCAGTCTGAGGCACCGCGTTCACAGTGGCGAAGGGCTGGTCGATGCCCTGACGGCCGCGGGATTTCTCAAACGGCGAGAAGCCATGTTTCTGACGGCAGCAAGCGCTGCAAGGCATCTCGACTGGGCGTTGATGCACACGGCGAATGCGATCGAGCTTCGTCGCGATCTCTGGCTGCAGGGAATCGCGTCTCTCGCTGTGCCGGTGCTGATGCTGACAGCAGGAGGACTGGTGATATTCGTCGTGATCGGCCTGTTTGCCCCGGTCATCAAACTGATCAACGATCTCTCCTGTTGCTGGCTGCTGTCCGCAGGAGGAATGTTGTGATTCGCTCCTATGGCACTGGTTTCCTGCGGCACCCTCGCCCTGCCCTGATGCGGGATACGGCCGCTCGCAGATGCGGTTTTCTGATGGTTGAAGTGCTGATCGCGGCATTGCTGATCGGGACAACCATGGCCGTCCTGTTGCCGGGGATGGTCTCGGTCAGGAGGCAGCGTCTTGATCAGCGATTTGAGGTTCTGGCGATGATCGAACTGAACAACGTGTCAGAGCTGGTCAGGGGCGGAGAGTCATCGCCACGGTTGAACGCGTGGTTTCAGGATCGCTATCGCGCGGCGTCCCTCGCCACTGAAGCTCTGCCGGTCGCGGAACTGACTCCTGAAGGTTCAGGACTTCGCGCCGGGCGGATCAGCATCCGTCGGCCGAAGTCC
>JBKDRW010000345.1:0-12517 GCA_046341255.1 Planctomycetota bacterium | reverse complement strand
GTTCCGTACCGCTCGCGTCTCGTTGCCGGGTGGATGCAACATAGGGCATCGTCCGATTGACCTTCATTTGAAGGGACTGGCAGCACTTGGCACAGAGATACGTCTCGATGGCGGCTACGTGATTTGTCGGGCTCGCTCACTTCGTGGAGCAGAGATCGATTTGCAGGGCTCGCACGGTCCGACGGTGACCGGCACCTGTAACGTGATGGTCGCCGCGACTCGAGCTCGAGGCAAAACCGTCATTCGAAATGCGGCTCGTGAACCCGAAGTTCAGGACCTTGCGAAGTTTCTGGTAGTCGCGGGTGCGAGGATTGAGGGAATCGGAACGTCAACGCTGGAGATTGACGGCGTTGAGGAGTTGCTGCCTGTGCGTCATTCGATCATCACTGATCGGATTGAAGCGGCAACCTTTGCCATCGCCGCCGCCATCACTCAGGGCGACATTATGATTGAGAATGCTCCGGTGGAGCAGATGGCAGCGGTGATCACTGCGCTTCGTCAGGTCGGAGTGGAAATTGAGTCACGGGATGCTGACACCCTGAGTGTTCGAGTCGAACACCCGTTGAAGCCTGCCAGACTGACTGCCCTGCCCTATCCCGGTTTGCCAACAGACGTGCAGGCTCAGATGATCGCCCTGCTGTCGATTGTTCCGGGAGGAAGTCGGGTCACCGACCTCGTATTCCCGGAACGATTCATGCATGTCTCCGAACTGGTTCGCATGGGTGCGCAGATCACGCTGGTTGGCAATTCGGTCGAGATCAGAGGCGTTGCAAAGTTGTCCGGAGCTCCGGTGATGGCCTCCGATCTGCGAGCCAGCGCAGCCCTCGTGCTTGCCGCACTGGCCGCAGAGGGAAGGTCAGAAGTGCGGCGTGTGTATCATCTGGATCGAGGCTATCGAGCGTTCGAGAAGAAGCTGAATCAGCTCGGTGCAGACATCGAACGTATCAATGAGAATCGACCTGAACAAAGGCCTCCTGCTCCGCATTTTGAAACCGATCGGCCCTCATTCCTGACGCCGCCGATGGATGATCTGGATTCAAGACGCTGACTCGGATATTGGCTTTTCCTTTGTCTGGCCTGCTCTTGAATTTCGGACTTCAGCGCAAGCCGTCGGATCTGCTTCGAATCTCTCAGAGTCCTGGGCTCAGTTCCGAGGCTCGCCCTGCAATGGAAGGGTCCGCTGCCTTGTTGAAGTTCGCAGTTCGACATGCGATGTCGGCGTTTTCAATCGCTTCAATCGTCCACCGAGCACCATGAATAGTTCGCGAACGGGATGATGCGACAATTTGTGAATGTGGCGACGAGACGACGAAGTTCTTCGGAACTCGCAATCGGAATCATTCCCAACTCCTCGACGACTTCAGGTGAAAGACGGCTGAGCAGGTAGACTCGTGCCCGTCGCTGAGCCTGGATTAACTGGGCAATTTCGATCGAGTCCGTGGTTGGTTCACGACGAAGGGGTTTCAGAAGTTCGTCTGGTTCCTGACTGCGTCGAAGTAATGCTGCCGCCGGACCCTGCGGTTCAGGCAAATCGGCAATTGCAATAATGCGGCCGCCCTGAAGAACCATCGAGGAGGCCTGTTCCAGCGCCTGACCGAGTTGTTTCCAGCCGAAGGGTGTTCCGCCGGGAACTGTCAGGACAATCGCGTCGACAGGTTCTTCGAGCGACACCCGCCAGATTTCATTCACAAGCTCTCGGCCACGTTCCATGACAACATCGGGCATGCCGCAAAGAATTGCTGCGGGATGTGACGCGGTTCCGGGGACAACCTGTATTGTAAATTGAGTTCCAAGCAGCCATCCGACTTCATCAACAAGCTCGCGATACACTCGCTGCTGATCCGGCGATAGTTCCGGATGCCCCTGGGAATGATGACCCTGCCTCGTTTGGAGATCAGAAAACGCCGGAAACAGACTGCTCGAAGTGCCTCGAAATCCGAGTAAACTGTCGAAGGCGATGAATCCGACAGAAACGATCAGATCTGCATCAGTCAGCAGTTGATTCAGGTAGATCCGTTCACCGTTGGCGGAGCTGGCAAGATAGCTGATGGAAGCCTGGTCCGCCGGATTGTGAATGTGAACAGTCAGTTGTTCGAGAATATGCACTGGCAGTTGTTCCATCAGCCAGGACCAGCCTTCCTTTGAGGGATCATCCGGCAGCAACAGCGTCAGTTGGACTCCACCGTCGGGGATTGTCTGCAACTGCTCACAGACCGCGCAGATCAGCTCGATGACAAACGGTGTTTCGGGATCAACTGCAACGACGATGCGATCTCCCGGCACGACGCAGCGAGTAACCTCAGGGTATCCCAGTGGCTCCGCGAGAGATCGTCGACAGAGTTCCGTGATGGATACAGACTCGGCTCTGGGGGTGATCATCATCGCGTGTTCTGAGGCAGCGACGGATGCGGAGACCGGGCCGCTGGCAAGATGGAGTTCCTCGGGGAATGACATGAGTGAGTTCTTGGGATATGGACATGATGGCTGCAATAATCCTCACCGCAAGCAGTCTAGCAACCTCACCGAGCGGAAACGAGGGGCAACTTTGAGGAGTGATCGCAACGCCGGGATTCTGCAACTGCTGCCACGGCAAAGGAGAATATCATGGCTGACTTTGCAAAAATTCGAACCAAGCTATCCTCTCGCGGAGGTGTATGCTCCCGATGACTCCGTCCTGAATGGGAATTGAATCCATGCGATGGTTGATTGTGTTGTGTTGCGCAATGGTAGTATCCCTGAATCCTCGGGTATCTGGTCAGGAGAAGAAGACGCGCGACCAAAAGGTTCGGGAAGACCGTGAAAAAGTGATGGGTGCGGGATTCTGGATGTACAACGACCTTGAAGGTGCGTTCAAAAAAGCGAGGGAATCTGGTAAGCCGATTGTGGCCGTGTTGCGGTGCATTCCCTGTGAGGAATGCGTCAAGCTGGACGATGAGCTGATGAATGAGGATCCAGAGTTGACAATGTTGCTGGAACAATTTGTCTGCGTGAGAATTGTATCGACCAATGGGCTTGATCTGTCGTTGTTTCAGTTCGACACGGATCAGTCGTTTGCCGTCTTCTTTTTTAATGCAGACAAAACTCTTTATGGTCGATTCGGCACGCGTTCGCATCGTACGGAATGGGTCGGAGATGTGTCGCTGAAGGGACTTGCCGAAGCATTGCAGGGAGCCCTCGAATTGCATGCAGACTACCCCAATAACAAGGCGTTGCTCGAGGCGAAGACCGGGCCGAGGCCGAGGTTTGCACGACCGGAGCTGTTTCCATCACTGAGGAATCAGTTTACGTCTTCGTTGGATTACGAAGGAGAAGTGGCGAAATCGTGCATTCATTGTCACCAGATTGGTGATGCTGTTCGCGACGAGCTCCGTGAACGAAGAGAGACCTTTTCCGACTCGGTCCTGACTCCGTATCCTCATCCGAAGATTCTGGGGCTCGTTTTTGATCCTCGAAGTCGCGCGGTGATTCAAAGCGTGACTGCCGAGTCCATTGCCGAGAAAGCCGGCCTGCAGCAGGGGGATCGTATCGAGACTCTCAATGGACAACCCCTGCTTTCGATTGCTGATGTGCAGTGGGTACTCCATAACCTGCCGCCTGATGGTGCGGAATTGAAGGCTGAGGTCGATCGGAATGGCTCGAAGCGTTCTTTCATGATGTCGTTGCCTTCTGCCTGGAAGGAACTCGATGACACATCGTGGCGAGTCAGTACATGGGGGATGCGACGGATGGTTCTGGGCGGGCTTGTACTGAAGTCAGTTTCGAAGGAAGAGCGAGGACGCAACGGTGTTCCGAAGACCGGAACAGCCCTGCGGGTCAGCTTCGTTGGTCAGTATGGACCTCATGCGGCGGCGAGAAACAACGGTTTTCAGAAGGATGATGTGATTGTGTCGTTTGACGGAGTCAGTGACTTTCAGTCCGAGGCCGAGTTGATTCGTTATGCTGTGAGGAAGAAACGCGTTGGCGAGAATGTGGCGGTTGTGGTCATGCGCGGGACATCAAAAAAAGAATTGTCAATGCCGATGCAGCCGTAGGTATCGTAACACAGGCTCGGCATTCTGAATTGCGTGTGCCTGATGTTTCAGGCGAGCGAGGCAGGTGTAAATCCCATGAACTGCTTGCTGCGCCACCAACCGGGATCGACGTCTCATTGAAATGATCATCTTGTCTCGCCGCGCGAGTGACCGGCGGGGTTCTGAGCGACGGGGACATTTGTCGTACGAAATTGATCGGTCCTTGCGGGTCTGCAACCCTGCAACTGATTCTGAAGAGATCTGAACAGAAGTGCCTTAGTCATCGATCACCACACGACCGGTGAAGGTCGGCAATTACGCTCCTCCGGAAGGCATGAAAGTCCATATTGATTCCGGCGGCCGTTGCAGGCTACAGGAGAGTTTCGCGTCGGGAAGCCGTGGTGGCGTTTTGCTGAGTGCCGGCATGCCTGATGAACCCGCAGTACCTGAGCTCGATCAATTCCTGTGGATCGGCCCACAAAGGTTCGTTTTCTGAAACACTCCGCCGCCTCTTATTTGTTGAACAGTTTCCGATCGATATAGACTATCAGCCCCACCAGATCTTTCTGCACTGGCGCGGACGAAATGAAATCGGCTGCGACTTTAAAAAAGAGGTTAAGAAGCGAATGAACGTGTTGCTGGAATTGACTTCGTCATCCGTGATGGCCGTGGCCGATGCCACTGCGGCGGCTGGAAAAATTGAACTGGGGCGAACCGTTGAGATCATGGCGACGGTTTTGTTTGCACTTGCTGTTGTGCACACGTTTTGTGTCAAGATTTTTGCGAAGCTGGCGCATAAGTATCCCGAGGGATCTCTTCTGGAGAACGTCTTTCACTTCCTCGCAGAAACCGAGATCGTGTTTGGCATCTGGGCCGCGGTGTTATTCCTGTTCGTCTGGGCCTTCCGATTCTCTTTGTCCGACGCGATTCAATACATCGAGCACAACGTTAACTACACTGAAGCAAAGTTTGTGTTGGTGATCATGGTTGTTGCGGCAACTCGTCCTGTCGTCAATCTTGCCGAATCAATTGTACTTTGGATCGCCCGTTTGATTCCGATAAAGGAAAGCGTTTCTTTTTACATCGCTGCACTCGGTTTTGGTTCGCTGCTTGGATCGTTTATTACCGAGCCAGCTGCAATGACCCTTCTGGCGATGCTTCTGAAACGCCGTTACTTTGATCAGTCGATCAGCAAGTCTCTTGCATATGCAACGATCGGGCTGTTGTTCGTCAATGTGTCCATCGGAGGCACTCTGACGCACTTCGCTGCTCCGCCTGTGTTGATGGTCGCTTCGAAATGGGAATGGGGCACCGGCTTTATGCTGCGAACGTTTGGTTGGCGAGCATTTGCAAGCTGCATCATTTCAACGCTTCTTGTTGTGGCAATCTTCTGGAAGCAGTTAAATGCCGTCGACGTGGACAAGAGCGAACAGCAGAAGATACCGGGCTGGCTGACGGGACTTCATGTTCTGTTCCTCGCACTTGTTGTCGTATTTTCTCACCATCCGGACATCTTCTTCGGAGTCTTCATGATCTTCCTTGGCCTTGTCACAGCGACGAAGGAATATCAGGAACCTCTGAAACTCAAAGAGGGATTGCTTGTCGGCTTTTTCCTCGCAGGTCTTGTGACGATGGGGTCACTGCAGGAGTACTGGGTGAAGCCGCTCATCACAAGCCTGAAGGATGCGCAGCTCTATTTTGGTGCGACGGCATTGACGGCCATTACGGACAATGCTGCTCTGACATCACTCGGTGCGCTGGTGCCGTTGGATCAACTGACTCCGATGCTTCAGTATGCTCTGGTTGCGGGGGCTGTGACCGGTGGAGGCCTGACGGTGATCGCCAATGCTCCGAATCCTGCGGGAGCAGGGATTTTGAGCACGTCGAAGTCTTTTGAGGGAACTGGTATCAGCCCGCTGGGATTGTTTCTGGGGGCCGCCCCTCCGACAGTCGTCGCGATCGTCTTTTTCTGGCTTTTGAAATGAAGTTGCGCGGAGAACTTTGCGAGCCTGTTGTCGGTCGGCCGGTTCATGTCGGTCGCTGGCTTCGGTTTTGGGTACTGCTCGCAGTGTTCATGACGCTCTCAACCTGCGTCAGCGTGGCTGATGAACAGACGGAAGACGAAGCGAAGATTGCGACAGGTCGCTTCGTTCAGGTTCTGCTGAGGAACCCCCGGCCGGGAACGGCGTTTGACAAAGTTTACTCGTTCCACATTGATCGCGGGTCGATCGTCGCATTTCGGGAGAATCTTCGTGTTGCCGCGAATCTTCCGGATTCGATGGCTCCTCAGTCAGGGGAGATCACCGACGACATGGTGGTGGTCGATATTCCGGCCAACGCCGATCCTGCGGCGTGTTGCATGATCCTCGGATTGATCGATCTGAAGCATTCCGAATCGGACTCGGCTCTTGCTGCACTGCAACAGGCGATCGTGTTGCGTCCGAAGGACCCCATCGCACACTGGATGCTGGCTCGAGCGTTCAACGCTGCACAGAAACCCGAAGAGGCAATTGCTTCGCTGGAAGCTGCGATCGGCAATCGACCGTCAAAAACTGACCTGCTGGAGATTTACAAGGAGTTGGCTCGCAATCTTCAGCGGGCTCAGCGGACGGACGACGCTTTGAATGCTTGGAAGCGTCTTGAGGCGGCGTTTCCGGGTGATCTTCGAGTGCAGGAGCAAATCGCCAGCACACTGGTCACGGATGGTCGCTGGGATGAAGCACTGACACGATATATCAGGTTGGCGGCGGAATCTGAGGATCCCGACCTGAAGATCAGTGCGAACCTTTCGGCCAGCGATGCGATGCTTCAGTTGGGGCGAGGCCAGGAGGCAATATCACTGCTCGAATCGCAGCTTGAGAATCTCGATCCTGACGGTTGGGTGTTTCGAGACATCCGTCGGCGAATCGAGAGCATCTTCCGCGATCGCAATGATCTCGCCGGACTGGTGTCGTACTACGATGCGTGGGTCAACGCTCATCCGGAAGACGTCGATGCGATGGCTCGATTGGCCCGTACGTTGTCGCTTCAGAACAGGACCACGGAAGCATTGGACTGGTATCGCAAAGCGATCTCGGTGGCTCCTGCGAATGTGTCGCTGCGTGAATCGCTGATCGAACAACTGGTTCGCGACAATCATCGCACTGATGCGATTGCTCAGTATGCGGAGATGTCTCAATTCGATGAGGGCAATCAGGATCACATCGAAAAGTGGGGACTCCTGATCTTCCGTCAGAACGACGTGCCGCTTGCTGTTCGTCAGGCCGAAGCTGCCTCAGTCTGGGAGAGAATGCTGGCGAATCGCCCGGACGATCCATTGACGATGGCTCGTCTGGCAGGACTGCTGCGTCAGGCTGAACTGAGCGATCGAGCGATTCAGATGTACCGATCGGCGATTGAGAAAGCCCCGGAAGATCCTCAGTATCGCGAGTATCTTGGCGAGTATCTGTGTCAGCTTGAGCGAGTCGACGAAGCCATCGCAGAATGGAAGCTGATGGCTGATGGTGATCGTCGAAGCAAGGCCAATCTGATCCGACTGGCGGAAGTGCTGAATCGATTCAATCTGATGGAACTCGCCAGTGGGGCGATGCGAGAGGCGTGTTCCATGAATCCTACGCCGATCGAACGCGTGCAGTTTGCCGAGTTGTTACGGAACCGCAGCGGAACTCACGAGACTGCCACCCCTCAGAACGCAGCAGGCAATGACCGAATTGCGGCGAATTCGGCCATGCTGAATGAAGCTATCGAACAACTCGATTCTGCCGAACAATCGGCAGAAACGCCTGACGAGCGGCAGCAGATTCTTAAGGAACGAATCCAGTGTCTTGTTGCAGCGGGACAACTGGAACAACAGATTGATCTGCTTTTGAGGAACCTGGCAACTGCGACCGACGAAGCAGATTCCGTCGGCACCGCCGAACGCTGGCGTTTGATGGCTCTGTATCAGGACGCTGCAGAAGATAAGAATGAAGCGACGGCGGCCGCGTTGAAGGTTGTTGAAATTCAGCCAGAGTCGATTCCGGGATGGACGCTGCTGGCAGACCTCTATGAACGCACCGGGAGGCTCGGTGATGCTGCTGATGCCATGAGAAAACTTGCGTTACTGGATCGACGAGGGACGTCCGAATACCTTCGCAGGACGGCTCGTCTGCAGGTACGGCTTGGCCAGTTCAACGCCGCACTGGACACCGGACGCGATGTCATCAAGGCCACTCCGGGGAATCCTGAAGCCTATCAGTTTTTTGCAGATCTGGCATTCGAAGTTGGGCAGCCCGAGGCTGCTGTGGCTTCGCTTCGACAAGCCGTTCGAGTCAATCCCGGTGACGAAGGGTCACTGAAGGCTCTCGCTAAAACTCTTGCCGATGAATTCCAGACGTCTGAAGCGATTGAACTCTATTGGCGCGCTTTTGAAAAGGCGCCGGATCTTGAGAGCCAGACCCAGATTGTCGTCGCCCTCAGCAATCTCTATCTCCGCAGCAGCCAATTTTCCAGACTCATCGAGCGTCTGGAACTCCGCGGCCGAGAATTCAATCTGCCTACCGAGATGACTCGCTGTATCGCCATAGCGTATCGGGAGGCAGGAGATTTTCGAACAGCCCGCGTGAACCTCGAGCGACTTCGCGGTGATGGAATCAACGACGACATTCTTCTTGAGCTGCTTGCGCTGGCGAGGGCAGAGCACAACGAGGAGCAGGCTGCGGCCATTCAAAAACAAATCATCGGTCAAAATACTCAGTCGACTTCTCAGAACGGAGGTGATGAATCGTTGGTGGCTGAGGGGGCTTTACCAGAAAGTCCGGCCGAACTTCTGAATCAGATTCGACAACCGAGAGACGAAGACGATCTTGAAAGCCGAGCTGAGGCCTGCCGCGAGTATTTGTCGCGATTTCCGGACGATTGGTCTGTGCTGGCAACGCTTGCAACAATCCTTTCGAAGAGCGGGCAGCATGCTGAAGCGGCAGTGGTTGCGAGGCGTGTGACCACGATGTCCATTCGAGGGGATGCGACGGGTACAATTTCGGATCTCGGAACACCAGACAGAAAGGGGTCCAGAGATCCTTTCCGATCACATCTGAATGGTCTCAGACACCGCTTCCAGATCAACGGCGATACGTTTATCGCAGCATGGTGTCGATGCTGCGATATTCTTTTGCTCGCCAACGAAGCATCGCAGCCATCGTTGGTGCCGGTCCTGTTGTCAAAAGAGAACATGGATCGTTTTTCCGATGTTCCATTCTGGTTTGTGTCAGGTCATGTCACAGAAGAATCGTTGATCTGCGATGAGATCCTGAAACACACTCAGAAGCTGAGTGCCACGGGTGACTGGTCACCGGGGCGACGTCTGACGTATTTTCTGAGGGAAATGGATCTGCGTATTCGATTCAGGAGAGCGAATGATTCTGATCTGGATTCTGCACGCCAGACTGTGCTGAAGCAACTGCCGGGCATGATTATCAATGAACCGGATATAATCCGGAGATATCCGATTGTTGGCTGTGTTTGGCAGCTCTTCCATGACAAGCCTGCCATGGTCGAGCAGCTCATCCTCGAGCTTGGCAACTGCAAGAGCAAGACCCCAAACCCTGAGTCTCGAGCCGCCATTGCAGCCTTCGCCTGGGTCTTCGCCGACGCCGATCTTTTCGAAAAGGCTGCCGAAATCCCCCCTCCCACGCTGGCAAGCCCGGAGGGCGTTTTTTCAACGGTTCTGGAATCGATTCTTTCCGGGTCAGAGCAGCATCATGCGGGGATGAACACCACGCCGTTACGTAATCCGCAGCTGATGACCCGCTTTGCCGAGATCGCGACTCGACACGCCGCGGTTCCTGTCCATGTTGAAGACTCAATTCAGCAGTCATTGAAAAACAGTTTTGATCATGAAGATCGCCGTCAGGATTGGTTAAATACTCTGATTGATGAACGGAGTTTCCGGGTCGTGCTGCCTTCGGATGCGACTCAAGGTCGATCGGGTGAGACAGCCCGCAAAGCATGGCACATGCGATTATTGAATAATGACGATCCCTTGTTTCGCGCTCGAACGCACCTGATTCTCGCCGAATCGTTTGATGCGGATGCTCAACTGCACCTCGTTAAAGCGGCCGAATTGCTGCCGACGGTTCCAGGACTTCAATTTGAAGTGGCCGTCGAGGCAGCGCGAGCAGGCTTATGGTTGGAAGCTGTCGCACTACTGGATTTGATTTCGGTCACTGATACCGGGGAGAGGATCGAGATTGAATCGAGGGCTCTTGAATGGAGTCTCTCCGCTGGAAGCAGAGAGCGTGCAAGACTCGCGGCGAAGCGTCTGTTTGGTCTGCCGATGAATCAAAGTCAGCAGATGCAGTTGGCTTCTCGGCTGTCACAGCTTGGACTTTCGGAAGAATTGGCTTCTCTCAATGCGCGACTCGGGCGAGGATCGGAGACGAGGCAGTCGGTGCTGGGGAGGAAACTGCAGACTTACATGGCTCAGGGAAATGAGCAACTCGCGGGCGAAGTGTCATGGGAGTTATTGAAACTGGCTTCGGGAGGGACGTTGTTCTCCGGGGTTCGGCCGAATGATGATCGGGATGATGGCGGTGAGCGACTGCAGGCGATCAGGGCCCTTGGAAAAATGAAACGACTGCAGCCGTTGATTGAACGGTACGAAGCGATGCTCGACGCCTCGCCCGATTCACTGGATCTGCTGGAGATCCTGTGCGAGTTTCATGAAGCGGCGGAACAGTTTCCGCAACTCGCCGAGAAACGCGACCGCATTGCGTTGCTTTCGAAAAAGACTCCGCCAGGTCTGAAGGCGAAAGCCGTGGCTTTGGAAAACAGCGGTGACGTCAACGGGGCATGTGACATCTACCTGCAGATTCTGAAGGATGATCCCGGCGCGTTTGCCGAGGAGATGGAAACTCACGTTCAGGCCTTCGAACGGGCCAGACGCCACGCCGAGTTTCTGCAGGCGGTGCTGAGTCTGGATCGGGATCTCTGGAGCGGCAACGCAGCGTTGCTGGTCAACGTGACGGCAGATCTCGCTCGGATGAAATCCGATGACGGCGTGGTGAAGCAAACCGTCGAGGTGATGCTGGCGAATGAGAGTACCCGTCGCATCGCCCTCGGTGGGTTCCTTGCAAGGCCGGGTGTGATTGCCGAATCGCAGTTGCTGTCCGCAATCGCGGAAGAGTTGAAGTCGGACACGGCGTTTGAAAGCTACACCAGTGCGAACGAAATCTTTCTGATCCTGCAGGGGCTCCAGCAGGAATCCTCGTTGAGGTCATTGCTTGACACAATCGTTTCATGGCGAACGGAGCAGCATCAGCCTGCCGGAACGGTTCAGGATGACGCTGCAGTCAGCCGAGATTTTGAAGTACCTGAGGGATCAAATCCTCTGCTGGCCAAAGCGAGAGATGAACTGATTCTGGTCTTCCTGAATGCTCGGCTTGGAGATCGCGCTGCGGTTGAGAAACAGCTGACCGGGATGTTTGTTGATGTTGCGCCCGAGTCCCCCTCATCCGGCCTTTCGGCCACCTTCTCTCCATCGGGGGACAAGGGAAAGGCGGCGAACGCCCTGTCCTCCATCGATGGTGACGCGGTGAGTCAGCGCGGACCAGACGGCTTCCTCTCGATAAAAAGGGAACAAGATTTCAGGACGCTCAGGTTGATGGTATTCGCCATGAACGCTCGTTTGAAGGATATGGGTGCCGAGTGGGTGAACTCGCGGCGGATTGTCCTCGAGTGGATGCTGAATCAGCCGCCGTCGGAGCAGGAAGATTTTGATTCGCTCGCCGACAGTCTGATCGCTTCGGATGATGCGGTCCTCGAAGAACTGGGTACGGTGTATGAGTTACTCGGTGATTCTGTGAAATCGCGAGCGATCATGAATCGCCGCATTCGGGCACTGATTGCGAATTCCCGTTTGAGCGGCGAAGGCTCCGGTGATGCCATTCGACAACTCCTTCATGCCGGAGAAAAAATTCAGGCTTCGGGATTTCCGATTGAGGGAACTCAATTGCTGTTGAATGTGACTCAGCATGAGATCGATCAGTTCACAAAAGATCTGGACAGCGACAAAGGAATTGCTTTCAAATCTCGCTTTAATGCCTCGTTACGATGGTCCAAACAGCAAATTACAGCTCAGAAGATCGTCAGCTGGCTTGGTATGAATGTCGCAGAAATGACCAGTGAATCTCAGCAGGAAAAGAAGTCTGCGGATTTGCTGCTGGAACTCAATGGAGTCACGGACCTGAAATGTCGCGATCGTGAGCAATTGAAGCAGCTTCGCGTGCAAAGCACGCTGTTGGCCGCGATTGAGAAACAGGATTTCTCCGGTGAAGACCTGGTCAGGAAGATCGACGATGCAACGGATCAGCTTCTGACGATCGATGTGCCTCCGATGAGTTTGCTGGCGGTGGCAGCGGCCATCGCGGACAGGCGTCAGAAGCTGAATCAGCTGGAATCAGTTTTTGGTGTCATCAGTCGCCGTCTGGACGATCAGACCGAGCCGCAGAGGGACAGTCCTGCCAGCCCGT
>JBKDRW010000344.1:0-4476 GCA_046341255.1 Planctomycetota bacterium | reverse complement strand
GAACCGCAGTACTGGCCATTCAGCTTTCCTTCAACCACCATATCCGCTGTTACGCTGCCCTTGAGCGGTCTTGACCAGGTGACCTTGTCAAAGAACTTCTCGACGTTCTGCCCGAGAACTTCCTCCATCACCACCTTGGGTTCATGATCGGCCTTCCATTCACCCGTCTCAGTCAGCCCACCCAGTTCGGTCAATTCGATTTCCGTCTTTGCATCGAATGAAGGATCCATCGAATAAATGTAATACACCTCCGGAAGCTCCGCCGTCACTTCAATGACGGCGGAATCACGATCGGTTTTCCGGACCCGAGCCGTGATTTCGACTTCCGGGATGTCCTGCTTCGACGTGTTTCCAAAACTCAGAACACCCGGCAGACCCTCGTCCGAAAGTTGGGCTGTCAACGTTCCAGACGCACTCAGATACGCAATAAGAAGCCACGTGGCTGTGGAAAGTCGGTCAGGCATGATTGTGCTCGGACATTGGATTCAAACAACTCTGCTCGAAATGCGTCAGTAATCAGGTTCGCTCGATTTCCGATGGAAGCGAAACAACCACCTTGCAGTTCAACCTCGGACAACTGCGGAAAATACTAAATTTCTGACGCTTCTGGAAAGCTGCAATCAATTGTTGGGGGGATTTGCGAAAACGCCATCAACGACGAGTCATCCGACGACCGACTGCCATCCAGACAAAAATCCAGCAGATCAGGCGTGTCTTTGATCATCTGTGCATCAAAAGCAAACCGGGCATTTCCGAATGCTGACGCCTGATTGTTCGCGTCCGAGGCTGGTTCGAACAGTTGTTTTCACCCATGGTTTACCCAGGCCACCACGTTTTCCCGGCAGAGACGCTTTTCTGCAGAACTCCCACTCGAGATGCGATTCCATCATTTGCAAAAACACAGGTTACGAATGAGAAACGATGAGGCGAGAAACGAACAGAACGGGCTTTGCTCAAGGCTCCGAATTCGCTTTCCGGTGCCAACGTCGAGGCGAACATCGAATTCAGCAACCGCGAAAGAAGACAGTGAAACTGACTGCACAGAATCAAGTCGAGAAACCAGCCCCCAAAAGACGGCCGCAAACCTCGCTGCCGCATGAATCATTTGAACCCGTTGGACACGAAACACGAAAGCTCGCGGTCCACATGAAAGTTCAGCACATCGTTTCCCGGGGCAAAAATTTCGACAAAGTCTGCCTTCAAAGCATTTCCAGACCAATCCCAGTTCCAGACAACAGCTGACGGTCGGATGACCGCTCATGCGGGCGAAAGGAGCAGATTCTGCCCGACAATCATTCCTCCTTCCCGATTCCTCGAGCGGCTGACGACGGTCACCGGAATCGGGTCCTCTGAACGGTGATCGCAGGACTGTGACTCACCACGCCTGATCTGCCTCCGCCGTTTGCATGACTGGCAAAGCGGAATAAAGGGATTCCGGATTTCAGTGAATCGAGTCCCGGATCGCCTGAACGATTCGTGATCCGGACTGACATGTCTATCCTCTGGGAACACCCCTTGTTTCGCTTTTGGGGGGGTGAATCAGGTTTTCAGACGGAAACGTACCCGTGAAGCGCATCTTTTTGACTCTCGCACTTCTCTCGCATGTCATCATGATTGTGGCGTTGGTTCTAGGCCTGAAGATTGGCGACCCGATGCAGGACGGCGGATTGAATCGGGAAGTGAACGCCAGCATTGGCACACACATTCTGATCGGTCTCGGCGCTTTGTCAGGAACAACACTCGTCCACGCATTGGTGTTGACGTATTTTATGGGCACCGGTCGATGGATCGAAGAAACCTCCGGAGCGTATCACCTTCCCGAGACATTTTTCAAAGCCAATCAGAAGGTCAAATACAAAACACTACCGGGCATCATCATCAGTTTTCTGATGATTCTGGGAACGGGGATGCTTGGTGCCGTCGCCGACACAGCCACAGCGGCTTCCTTGAAATCCGTGACTGGTATTGACGACGGCACGTTGCATTTTCTGATGGCTGTCTGCATGTGGATTGTGACACTCATCATCAATCTGACTCAGTACATCGCGATCTCTCAGAACAGTCATATCGTGGAATCTGTGCTTGCCGAAGTGCGTCGCATTCGCATTGAGCGAGGCCTTGAGGTTGAATGAACAGATTCAAGCTCTGTCTGATCGTAAGATCAGAAGTTCCGCCAAAGCGTGTTACGCCTCGCTGAAACATAAACAAGCAGGCCCCACCCACCTTCTCGCGAACACTGACAAGGCTCCTGTGGTGCAGAATCCGACACAACCACAATGAAGACGGAAATCTCTGGTGAATCTGCCATTCCGCGTGTGCTTCGTGTAGACTTTCTCAAAGACGCCCGGATCTGATCGACCGTTCGACCGGAACATCACGCCCGACACCAACTTGAATGCGTCCCGAAGAGAAACAGACAGACTCGCATCAGAATCACTTGTCCATGATCGATGACGAACACGATCCTCTGAAGACAGCACGCAGAGAATCTCTCCGAGCAGACGTTGTTCTTTCTTTCAAAGGCTTCTGAACTCTCCCTTCTTCAATTTCCCACCTGCATGATTTGAGGTCATCCTCATGCGCAGCCGCCCAGCGTCGCGACTATTTACCATTGCACTGATCGCCCTGCTGCCTGTTGAGCCATCAGCCAGCGCAGAGGAGAAACTGACATTCAACAAAGACATTCGACCGATTCTGTCGGACAAGTGCTTTGCGTGTCATGGTCCCGATCGAGCGAAGCTGAAAGGAGACCTGTCACTGTCGATTCGTGATGAGGCGGTGGCGAAAGCTGCCATCACCCCGGGTAAGCCGAACGAGAGCGAAATGCTCCGCCGCATCCTCAGTGAGGATCCTGACGAGCACATGCCGCCGGCATCGGCAAAGCTGGGTCCGCTGACTCCGCAGGAGATCGAATCGATCCGTACATGGATCGCGCAGGGTGCAGAGTATGAAAATCACTGGTCATTTCTCTCTGTCGATCCCGCCGTTCTTGCGGGATCCGGAACGGCAGCGGACGTAGCCGATCGCGTGGACGAAATCGTGGCCACTGGACTTGCCTCGCGAGGGCTCTTGCATCAACCGGAGGCAGATCGAAACACACTGATTCGTCGCCTGAGTTTTGACATCACCGGTCTTCCGCCGTCTGTTTCGGACGTCGAAGCGTTTGCTGCAGACCAGCGATCTGATGCCGTCGAAAAGCTGATCGATCGGTTGCTGGACTCACCTCATTACGGCGAGCGGATGGCTGTCGACTGGCTCGACACAGCCCGATATGCCGACAGTTATGGATTCCAGGTCGATCGCGAACGGGAGATGTGGCCCTGGCGTGACTGGGTGATCAAGGCCTTCAATGACAACAAGCCTTTTGATCAGTTCATTACAGAGCAACTTGCGGGCGATCTGCTTCCCAATGCCACAGACGAGCAGATCCTCGCCACCGCGTTCAATCGTCTTCATCAGCAGGAATCAGAAGGCGGAAGTGTCGAAGAAGAGTACCGTGTCGAGTACGTTTGTGACCGCGTGCAGACATTTGCAACCGCATTCCTTGGCCTGACCTTCGAATGTGCCCGATGCCATGACCACAAGTACGATCCGATCACTCAGAAAGAGTACTACCAGCTGTTCTCGATGTTCAACAACGTTGATGAAGCGGGTCTGTATTCGTTTTTTACTCCTTCACCACCGACTCCTGCACTGACACTGGCGGATGGCAATCAGAAAGCCCGCCTGCAGGAACTTGCTCTGGCCGTATCTGCTGCTGAAGCGAAGAGCGAAGACATCCGCAAGGAGCGAAGCGAAGCATTTGTGGTATGGCTGAACGCTGAGGAGCGGGCCACGACCGAACTGAAGTTGCCTGAGCTTGGACGATTCTCGTTTGATACTCAGGAGGGAAGTCATCTTTCCAATTCCGTTGCGGCAGATCAGCCGGCGACTCTTCACGGCGAGAACAAACTTGTCGCCGGCAAGACCGGATATGCGGTTGAATTCACGGGCGACGATCCGGTTAACCTTCCTTTCGGGAATTTTCGGCGAGAAGAGCCGTTTGCGGTCTCTCTGTGGCTGAAGACTCCCGACGTCATGGATCGTGCCGTCGTGTTTCATAGGTCGCGGGCATGGACCGATGCGGCAAGTCGAGGTTACGAACTGTTGATCGAGGACGGCCGATTGAAGTGGTCGCTGATTCACTTCTGGCCCGGCAACGCTGTGTCGATTCAGGCCACGTTCCCGGTGGTTCCCCGCGAATGGACTCATGTCGTTGTTTCCTCGGACGGAAGCAGCCGAGCATCCGGACTGAAGATGCTGATCAACGGCCAGCCGGCCGAAATCATTGTCGTCCGTGATGCATTGACTCGCGAGATCACGGGTGGTGGCGGTGATCATATCACTCTGGGCGAACGCTTCCGAGACCGAGGTTTCCGGAAGGGCCTGATCGATGACTTCCGTGTGTTCAACCGGGAACTCAGCCCCGTCGAAGCA
>JBKDRW010000343.1:0-3065 GCA_046341255.1 Planctomycetota bacterium | reverse complement strand
CCCCGGAGTACCAATCAGTCGGCATGTCATGACCTGACTGGCGAGTGTTTCCGGCGTCTTCGAAAGGAACTCCTGAAGAATCGACTGCTCCTCTTCATTCACCCCCGTATCCGCCCACGGAATCGTGATTTTCGGGAGGTTTTTCTCAGGCAGCCGCCTCGCAACAACCTCGCCACCGATTTGCGGAAAGTTGGCCGTCAGGCTGTAGAAGATGAGGCCAAGAAGCACAAGAAAACAAATCACCGGTATACCGATCACCAAAGCTCGGCTGGGCCGTCGACGGGCAGCTCGCCGTTTGACCGGCGAGGAAACCGGCCTGATCTGAAACGATTCGTGCGACACCTCGGGCGCAGGCGGCACCGCCGAGACGGGTATCGCCGGCCCAGGGGTTACCCCCGCCGGAACGCCGTGAGCCCCGTGGTCTGACGCATCTGGTCTCTGGATTGTGGGGACCAGAAGGCGCGTGTCACACTTCGGGCATCGGCCTTGTTTGCCGCCATAGGCGTCCGGAACCCGGATCGCGGCCGTGCAATACGGACAGTTAAATTCAATGGCCATCGCCGCGCTCTGCCTCAACGAGGCAACAATGCCACAGTCAAACCAGAAGGCTGCTCATTCGAAACTTCCGAACGGCGCAAAAAACCTTCCACACGACTGGTCTCCGACCGGTGCGAAGAATGTTCCAGCATTCAGCTGATCGTGGCGGATATCAGCCTCGTTGACTCGGCGCAACATAACCACCCGGGAAACGGCGTGCAATTCAAGCCTGCCACTTACCCCCGAGCAGAACGCCAGTTTTTTCCTGCAGCCTGCATTGCCGCTCTCGACAGAACGAATCAGCAGACCACGTGCTCTCTCGAGAGCCCGCGATCATCAGCTTGTTGGCGAATCCACCCTGATCTCAAACAAAGCCACCAAGCCGGGCCCGAAGCCGGTCACTTGGTGACACGAGACTCACGGATTTCGTTGTGACAGTCGAAGCAGCGTTTGGAGACGTCCAGCCATTCCAGTTGTGCAGCCGCAAACTCCCCCTTCTGAGCAGCCTCATCCAGTCGCTTGACCGCACTACGAAACGACTGAGTGTGCTCTCGGTATTCACTGCTCTTCAGAATCTGCCATTTCTCCACTTTGCTCAGTTCGGTCAGAACTGTCGCCCCGTCATGGACCAGTTCTTTGTCTTCGATTGCCAGCCCTTCGAGGACTTTCGAAGCCGCATCAAGCTTACTTCGCATTGAAAGCTCCAGCGGGTTTTTCTTCGGTGTGGTTTCCTCCTGAGCCCGGGCATCACCGCTCGCCGTCATCGCACCCACGACGGACAACGTGGCCAAACCAAGGACGACGGCAGCCAGACATTTCGAAGATGTGTTCATTCCATGACCTTTCAATTTCGTGGTGGTATCTCAGCCGATCCGGGGATCCTGGCGTGTTCGCATCTTTCCCGCAACTTGCGTTCCTCGAGCCGCCCGCGAGTCCGAAGCTGCTGTCGATCTTGCTGGAGTGACGCCAGAGAGAAATCAAGAAAGGCACCTGTGTCAGAGACTTCCCAAATTGAAAGCGATCCAAATCGCACACCTCAGTGCAGATACGCACGATCCGAAGTGATCCGTCGGGGTCTGTCACGCCGATTTTTCTGCAGCCTGTCCCCAAGCCTTCGCTGATGAGCCACGAATTTTCAAGTCGAGACGGCCACCGGAGTCACCTCAACCGGCCCAAAACACGGCATTTTCCACCACCAATGTCCGGGATTGATCGAATTTCTTCCCTCCGCGCAGTATTCATCGCCGCAGGCTGCTAAAATCCTTCGCTTCGATTTTGCGGAATGCGCTTCGGCGAAAGCTGAGGTTGGTGGTGCGTCGAACGGCTGGGGAGTTGAACGACGCAACAGAAAATCGGCTGCGAGGTAGGGACTCGCAATTCGGAAGATCCTTTGACGGAGTTCCGAACAATCTGGGTACTCAATAAGCGGAAATATCAGAGTCCATGTCGAATTCATCTGCCAGAGATGTCGTCATCACGGGAATTGGAATCATATCGCCCCTTGGGATCGGAAGAGATGCGTTCTGGTCCAGCATTCAGTCAGGTCGAAGCGGACTGAAGCGAATCGAACTGGCGTCTTATGTCGGCACTCCGGATTGTGTTGGCGGAGAAGTCTCGGACTTCAACGACGAGACGGCCAAAAAGCAGCATTTGAAATCCCTTCGAAAAAGCCTGAAAGTGATGTGCCGCGAGATCCAGATGGGTGTCGCATCCGCGCTGCAGGCGATGGAGGACGCGGGACTGTCTCCAGGCGCGGTGGCGGCCGATCGCATCGGCGTGGACTTCGGAGCAAATCTGATGTCGACGCCTCCGGAAGCCCTGCTGGATGCCGCGGTGAAGGCAGGTGAGCCTGCGGAAGTCGGCTACACGTTTGATTACGACAAATGGGGTGCGGGAAGATTTGACGGAATGGAACCGCTTTGGCTGCTTCGTTATCTGCCGAACATGCCTGGTTGTCATATCGGAATCGCTGTCGATGCTCGCGGCCCGAATAATTCGATTACCCACGATGAGGCTTCGGGAGGTCTGGTGATTGCAGAAGCCTGCAACTCCATCCGACGTAACCGTGCCGATGTGATGATCACTGGAGTGACTGGAACGCGACTGCACACCGTCAAGGCGTGCCATTCGAATCACTGGGATCCGCTGGCGTCGGGACCGGCCGAACTGAGAGTTCGGCCTTTTGACAGGTCCCGAACCGGGGAAGCACTGGCAGAAGCCGCATGCTCGCTGATTCTTGAGGCTCGGGAACATGCAGAGGCACGTGGCGCAAAGATCCTCGGCACTGTCCTTGGGACCGCGTCGGCCAGTGTTGCTGCAAAAAATGGGACTCCGGATGAGGCTGCGGCCATCGAGCTGGCGGCTTCGGCTGCGATTCAGCGTTCGGGACTGACACCGGATGCTATCGGACATGTCAATGCTTGTGGTTCCGGGAATCCGATTCGCGATCAGTACGAGGCGGCAGCCTTGCATCGAATTTTCGGTGCCAGAGCGGGCAGTGTACCGGTGACGGCAATCAAGAGTTATAT
>JBKDRW010000342.1:0-5331 GCA_046341255.1 Planctomycetota bacterium | reverse complement strand
GATGCACCGCTCCCGTCATCACGATCCGGCACCCGGAATGACTGAAGATCGAGAAGTCCCTCAGAATGACGCGGCGGCGAAGGTCCGACCGTCTTTCCTCAGCACCGTCAACGGCTGCCCGGCCGCAGCAATTCGCAGCATGCCGAGTGCCACGATCTGACCGTCGATGAAAACGGCCGAACTGATTGTGCCCACGAGATTTCGATCGTCACTCAATTCAGTTCCGACGCACAACTTCGCACCAATAAACATGGCCGCGTCTGCATCAGTGACACGGTCACCTTCGGCTCGCAGACGTTTCAGCGATTTGTTGACATGCCCGAGCGCATCGATGCGGGCGATCGGTTCCTGCCCCAGGTAACACCCCTTCGTGTAGCAGATCGCCGACGCATTTCGATCCGCTTCAGGCGCGAGGTTTTCGACGGTGAGATCCACGCCTACAACCGGAAATCGTTCAAGAATCCGAAGGTGTTCGATACGATCAGCGGACATCAATTCAAGGCTGAGTGCATTGTTCGCAGCGGCCGCTTCGATGGACAATTGGGGCCCCCCGATCACAATCACATGTTCGTGATTCCATGGGAACCAGATGACGGCGGCACCGCTGGATAGATCCCGAACGCAACCGGATTCCTTTTCGGACGGGGAAAAAGTCTCCGGATGTGCTTCCGCACGAAGTCGGAACACTCGAGTTGGCTCAGGAGACATCTCGACTGTCACGTCCTCGGTGATCACATAACGATTCAGATGTTTCACGAGCGCCGCGGGATCTCCGGGCAGCATCCAGATCGCATGGTGATCCTCAAACGCGGCGATGTAACCATGAGCCAGCACTTTCGCGTGGACATTCACGAAGAAGGCTTCGAGCAACTCGCCCGGCTGCATGGCTTTGATGTTGTTCGTGCAAAAATTATGCAGAAACTTTGCCCGATCTGCGCCTCGAACAACAATTTGTACAAAGTGATGATGCATAGGTGTTGACACAGGAAGCCTCAGCCAACGAGACCAGATGCCGAAATCGTCGGCCGTTTCTCAGGTTGCCACGCCTGACGCATGCTGCGGAAGCCGCAAGCTCCGACGTGACAACTCAGACTAGTGTGAACATCCACCGCCGACCGTCTCGAAGAAGTCGTTGCCTTTGTTGTCGACGAGAATAAACGCAGGAAAATCGACCACGTCAATTTTCCAGATTGCTTCCATCCCCAGTTCCGGAAACTCGACAACCTCCACACTGCGGATGTTTTCTTTGGCCAGAATCGCAGCCGGACCGCCGATGCTGCCCAGATAAAATCCACCATGCTTGTGACATGCCTCCGTGACCTGTTTGCCTCGGTTACCCTTGGCGATCATCACCAGACTGCCACCGTGAGACTGAAACAGATCGACATAAGAATCCATGCGGCCAGCCGTCGTCGGACCAAAGGATCCGCTCGCATAACCTTCGGGCTTCTTGGCAGGCCCTGCGTAATAAACCGGATGATCCCTGAAATACTGCGGCAGCCCCAGACCGGCATCCAGTCGGTCTTTCAGCTTCGCATGCGCGATGTCTCGCGCGACCACGATCGGACCAGACAGCAGAAGACGGGTTGTCACGGGATAGCTGTTCAGCTCCGCCAGCACATCCGCCATCGGCCGATTCAGATCAATCCGCACAGCACTGTCATCTTTGCGATGTCGCAGGTGCTCAGGGATATATTTCAGAGGCTCAAACTCAAGCTGTTCAAGGAACACACCATCCTTCGTGATTTTGCCCTTCGCCTGCCGGTCGGCACTGCACGAAACACCGATCCCGATCGGCAGCGAAGCCCCGTGACGGGGCAGCCGGATGACTCGAACATCCAGTGCGAAATATTTCCCTCCGAACTGAGCTCCGATACCGCATTTGCGAGCCGCATCCAGCATCTGAGCTTCAAGTTCGATGTCACGAAAGGCTCTTCCATAAGCATTGCCGCTCGTTGGAAGATGATCAAGATACTTTGTTGACGCCAGCTTGACCGTCTTCATCGTTGCTTCTGCCGAAGTGCCTCCAATCACAAAGACCAGGTGATACGGAGGGCAAGCCGCAGTGCCCAGAGTCACCATCTTCGACGTCAGGAACTCTACAAGACCTTTCGGATTCAGAACGGCTCGAGTCTCCTGGTACAGATAAGACTTGTTGGCGGAACCGCCACCCTTGGCCACAAACAGGAATCTGTAATCGCCACCGTCACACGACATGAGATCCATCTGAGCAGGCAGATTTGTGTTCGTATTCTTCTCATCCCACATGTTTAATGCGGCATTTTGAGAATATCGAAGATTGTTTTCGGTGTATGCATCATAGACTCCTTTCGCCAGCGCTTCCTCGTCACCATGTGACCAGACCGAGTGCCCTTTCTTGCCAAGGATCGTCGCCGTGCCTGTGTCCTGACAGAACGGCAGTACTCCCTTGCTGGCCACATCAGCATTCTTCAGCATCGTCAGCGCCACCATGCGATCGTTGTCGGATGCCTCAGGGTCATCCAGTATGGCAGCGAGCTGTTTGAGATGTGCAGGGCGAAGAATAAAGTTGATGTCATGAAATGCCTGAGAACTCAGCAAGGTCAGCGCCTGCGGATCCACACACAAGACATCACTCCCCTGGAAAGTCTCAACCTTCACATGATCCTTCGTGAGCAGCCGATACTGAGTCTCGTCGGCACCAGGATCGAACAGGGGCTCATAATGAAACGGAGCAGTAGGCACGGATAGATTCCCCGGGAACGGTGCGGATTGATTTTCAGTGACAGGTCTGCAGAGCACCGGAACGACAAACAGAGTCCATGACGAAAGACACTCAAAGGCCTTTCAACTGCTCCGAATCGATCACCGCTCTGCGAAGGACCGTCCGATCCACTTCGAGCATTTTCGACGCATCGACCTGATGCCACAAGCAACGTCCAGCCCATTCCCGAACTCAACACTGCCTTTTCTTTCATCGCCGAATCACCCACACGGAAAAACCGACAACGGGTCACATTCCGTTTTGCCGATATCCATCGCAATCCTGACTGCAGGCCCCCGCTTCGGCCACGTTTTCAGCAATGTTTCCCAGCACCTCAAGACAAGCTCGACGCCTGTCCCGCCCCGCGAATCGATTGCACGCGAATCTACACACCATGATAAGCTCGATACCATTCGACAAATCGAGCAACACCGGTTTCAATCGCCGTGGAAGGACGAAACCCAACATCTCGCTGGAGAGCATCGATATTCGCATACGTGGCCGGCACATCACCGGGCTGCATCGGCAACATGTTCCTGACCGCAGTCTTACCCAGTGTTTTTTCAATCGTCTCAATCAGGTACATCAGTTCAACCGGCTGATTATTTCCGATATTGTAAACCCGATACGGCGCTTCCGTGGAAGCATCACGATCGTGCTGACCGATCGCCTGCCGAGTCGGGATGTGATCGTTGGTTCGGATCACGCCTTCGACGATGTCGTCGACGTAAGTAAAGTCACGCTGCATCTTCCCGTAATTGAACACATCGATCGGCTTGCCCGCAAGAATCGCCTGAGTAAACAGCCACATGGCCATATCCGGCCGCCCCCATGGCCCGTAAACCGTGAAGAACCGTAACCCGGTCGTCGGCAATTCGTACAGATGACTGTACGTATGGGCCATCAGTTCGTTCGCCTTTTTTGTGGCGGCGTAAAGGCTGACCGGGTGATCGACGCGATCTTCAACACTGAACGGAATCTTCCGGTTCGCGCCGTACACCGAACTGCTGGAGGCATATGTCAAATGACGGATGCTGTTGTGCCGACAGGCTTCGAGAATATTCATGAAGCCCACAAGATTCGCGTCCACGTAAGCGTGTGGATGCGTCAGCGAGTACCGAACTCCGGCCTGCGCCGCCAGATGAATCACACGATCAAATCTCTCCGCCTGAAACAAAGACTCGATCCCCGACCGGTCTTCCAGCGCGAGCCTGACGAATGAAAACCCGGGACGACCTTCCAGTTGCTTCAGCCGATCCAGCTTGAGCTGCGTCGAGTAATAGTCGTTGATATTGTCGAGCCCGACCACTGTGTCTCCGCGGTCAAGCAACTTTGCGGCGGTGTGCATACCAATGAAGCCAGCAACGCCGGTGACGAGAATCTTTGCCATGGGAACTCTGAGAATTCGATCTGCAAAAAAGGACATTCGACGGTTCACGGCCCCGCGGGAACCGGTCTTCCTGAAGGAAAACCTCGCACAGCTTAGCTTCAGGCACCGGGCGTTCAGAGTTTCTTCCGACCGACCGACGAAAATCCCTCAACTCAATCGTGACGCTTAGCATCTCTGACATCTGCAACGCCTGAAAACGCAGCCAGCTCGCAGACTAGCCCGTAAAAAACAAAAACACTCGCCGATCCGCGGGAGATCGACGAGTGTCTGCTGTCATTCTTCCGAAGCCGCAGAATTCCTGCGACTGACGCAATCAGAACTCTCCCACCACCTGCCCGTCAGCCCGATCCCCCAGATTCTGCCATGTCGTCCGATCGATGTTGCTGCTGATGCCGCGGACAGAACCGTCCATCATCAGGGCATTCACAGTTCCTACGTGGTAGCTACGAGACGTGACCACCCCCGTCGTTGCCAGAGTCGCACTCGCGCCCTCTCGACTGCTGCTGATGTCAATGTCGTAAGTCACACCCGCATTCACGTAGGGAACCATCGTGTTGGGAACGAACGCAGTTGTGAACCCCGTGTGCAACGCTCGCCCACACACCCATTCCGTGTGTCCCGTCAATCCAAAGTTTCCGCCACTGATCGATGCGACAGCGACGGCCGGACTGGAGGGCATCGTGACGGGAAGAGTCGCGTCCTGAACACGCGGAGTGAACGCCTTCACCTCAGCCATGGCCAGCGTGTTACTCATTCCGTCCAGAATATCACGATCTGCCAGTCGGCCATTCGGCGCAAAGGCCGCGCCACCGTCCGCCCGCGTGACAGGATTGAAAATGTGGTACCTGCCAACACTCAACGCATATGACAAAGGATAATGTTCCGCCAGACCTGACGACGAGTTGATCCTCTGCTTGTCATTCATATCCGATGGACAAAGAAGCACCGGGATTCTCTGTGTGGCAATCCCGTTCGGAGGAAACGCCGACTTGTTCACGCCATCGTGGTAACCGAGGCTGAAATCGATTTTTGAATACTCGTTACCACCCTCAACGTACGGCAGCAGCATCGCCTGACCAGACCACGGCTGAGTGATTCTCGCGCCGTCAATCACGCAGGATGGCGGAAACTTTGTGAAGGTGCTCAGGTAATTATGAATGGCGAGTCCCAGTTGCTTCAGGTTATTGCGGCACTGAGT
>JBKDRW010000341.1:0-16783 GCA_046341255.1 Planctomycetota bacterium | reverse complement strand
TCACTGAGCGGTCCGATTCTGTCCTCTTCGGAGGGCGTCAGGGTCTCGGTGGGCATGCGTTCGGGGTGGAATCTTCCATCGCTGCGGGGGCTCTTGAGGATCTTTCGTCGCTGTCATCGGACATGGCTGTGGCATCGGCTGCGTCGACATCATCAACATTTTTCAGGGCGGGGAACGTAGCGGGTTCTGAATCGCTCGAGTTCCGCACGATCGATCCGGTTTCGTTCTTTGCTGCGGAGGGGGTCACTTTCGTGGCGTCTGAGCAGATGTTGGCCGCCGAAGATCCCATCATTCGGGCTCAGAGTCCGGATGCGGCGACGCCGCGGAACGCAGATCCGATGGTTGAGGGAAGTCCCTATCGAAATCGGTACAACGAGATCCCTCCCGGCTGGGTGGATATTGATGTCAACGCAAGCGAAGGTCGTACTGGTCGCCTTATGTTCGGAGCCGGTGTGAACAGCAACGCGGGAGTGGTTGGATCGTTCGTCTGGGATGAGTCCAACTTCGACATTTATCGGCCACCCACATCGTTCGCCGACATTATCGAGGGGAAAGCGTGGCGAGGCGGCGGTCAGAGGTTCCGTCTGGAAGCCGCTCCGGGCGATCAGGTCAGTCGGTATCAGGTCAGCTGGACGGATCCTTACTTCCTGTATACAGACTTCAGTCTTTCGGTGAGTGGCTTTTACTTCAATCGTTACTATCCGGACTGGACCGAAGATCGCTGGGGTGGAAGAGTTGCAACGGGCTATCAGTTCACACCGGAATGGTCAGGGAACGTGGCGCTGCGTCTTGAAGAAGTCGTGATGCGGGATGTCGAAAATCCTCATCCGGCGATCGTTGATCCGCTGATCGGATCCAGCTTCTTGTCCACGGTTCGAGTGTCGGGAACACACGACACTCGTGATTCGGCGATGATGCCGACGGAAGGTCATTATTTTGATGCTGGTTACGAGCAGGCGTTTGCAGACTTCAGCTTTCCGAAGGTCGACACCGAGTTTCGCCAGTACTTTACACTCTTCAACCGTCCGGACGGAACCGGTCGTCAGGTGTTGACGCTTGCCGGATCTCTGGGATGGTCTGGCGACGATACGCCCGTGTTTGAACGATACTATGCGGGTGGCTTTCAATCTTTCCGTGGCTTCTCATTTCGTGGTGTAACGCCTCGCGATGGTAACTTTGCAACCGGCGGTACATTCCAGGCCCTCGGGACGGTTGAATATCGTGTTCCGGTGACGGCAGACGATATGATCAATGTTGTGGCCTTTACGGACTTCGGTACGGTTGACGACGAAGTCACCCTCGCCCAGTTCCGAGCCAGCGCTGGTTTCGGAGTTCGGCTCGTCATTCCGGCCATGGGGCCGGTGCCGCTGGCATTTGACTTCGCGTTTCCGATCGTGAAGGAACCGTTCGACGACGAGCAGATCTTCAGCTTCTACGTCGGCATCAATCGGTAGCCCGGGTTCGCCCGTCTTTTCTCAATGACCCGTGTGGGGTTCTTGTCACAGGCCATGTGGCGCAGCGGACCCTGCTTCCACCCCGGAGAAAGGCAGTGGCGGCTTTTCCTGAGCTGGTGAATGGCTATTATCCGGCTTCATCGTCTGCTGATGCAGGTTTTACTGGTTCGGGAAGAGGTTGCTGATCATGCGTCTGATCGCAGTGATTCTGTTGTTCGCCGGAAGCGCACTGGCTGAGGATGCGGAACGGGGTTCGGTTGTTCTGACGCCACAGGCTGAGGAGATTCACTTCTCCGGGACGCTCTTCGATGGGCATAATGATTTGCCCTGGGAAGTCCGCGACAAGGGGAACTCATCTTTTGATGCGCTTGATATCTCGAAGGACCAGCCGTCGCTGCATACGGACATTCCACGGCTGAAGAAAGGTGGAGTCAAGGCCCAATTCTGGTCGGTTTATGTTCCCGCCAGTCACGATGCCACGGGCGATGCACTCGCGCAGACATTGCATCAGATTTCGATCGTGAAAACGATGGTCCGGCGGTATCCGGAGTCCTTCGAATTTGCATCGACGGTCGATGACATAGAACGTATCGTGAAAACAGGCAGAATCGCATCGATGATGGGGGTCGAGGGCGGCTACAGCATTGAGAATGATCTGAATAACCTGCAGCGCCTGTACAACGAAGGCTGCCGATACATGACACTGACACATTCGAAGTCACTGGAATGGGCCGATTCCGCAACCGATGCCCCGAGGGTCGGCGGGCTGTCGGAGTTTGGTCGTGAAGTGATTCGAGAGATGAACCGCATCGGACTGTTGGTTGATCTTTCTCATGTTTCACCAGACACGATGAAGCAGGCCCTGACGGAAAGCAGAGCACCTGTCATTTTTTCGCATTCCAGCGCGCGGGCCATCTGTGATCATCCCAGAAATGTTCCTGATGATGTGCTGCCGCTGGTCAGGAAAAATGTCGGGGTGATCATGGTGAATTTTTTCTCCGCATTTGTGGTTCCCACAGATGTTTTGAAGAAGAATAAGGAAGCACGCGGGACACTGCATGATGTTGTTGACCATATCGACTACATCGCGAGGCACGCGGGTGTGGATTGTGTAGGAATTGGCTCCGATTTTGATGGAGTTCCCCGGCTTCCAGAACAGCTTGAAAGTGTGGCTTCGTATCCATTGATAACTCAGGCATTGCTGGATCGTGGGTACTCGAGGGAGGATATCCACAAGATTCTTGGCGGCAATGTACTGCGTGTCCTGCGCGAGGCAGAAAAAGTGAGTCGGGACTTGTGAGGCAAGGGGGCTGAGTCAGCGTTGAATGGTGTGTCGGGATGCACGGCCGCTATTCGACGAAATGAAATTCGTTGAGACTCATCAGGCTCTGCAGGTACTCGGCCCACCGTTCCTTCTCTGTCGTCGAATCGCCGTCAGTACCGGCAATGAAATCCAGACCGGCGGTGAGTTCCGCATCCGCTGCGGATCGAGTAAACAGCAGCCGGTAAGCGACGTCGATTCGATGGTGAATCGTTTGATCTGTCGGCAATTGTCCGGCGAGTGCGGTCGCCTGATGTTTCATCCACGGCGAGTTGAGAAAGAACAGTTGCTGCAGAGGTGTCGTTGTTGGTTCCCGTCGAGGGCTGTGAGAACTGGCTTCAGGGAAGTCGTGCATTCGCAGTGTAGGATGCAACTCTTCCCTCGCGACGGTGACATATAAGCTTCGGCGAACATTGGTCGGATCATCGATCGCCTTCGAAGGTCCGCCTCGGGAAAGATCGAGTTGGCCGTTGACTGCAAGAATGGCGTCACGCCACATTTCAAAGTCCAGTCGTCGACGATTGAATCGCCAGAGTCGCTGATTTTCCGGCTCAATTTCAAATGCATCCTCGCGAAATCGGGAGGATTGCCGCCACGTCGCCGAGGTCACAATCAGGCGATGCAGCCATTTGATGTTCCATCCGTGATTGACAAATTCAAAAGCCAGATACTCCAGTAACTCGGGATGTGTCGGGCGATCCCCCTGGGCACCGAAATCACTGGGCGTTCGAACAAGACCTTCGCCGAAATGCTGAGCCCAGATACGGTTGACAATGACGCGGGCGATCAGGCCCTGGGAATCGGAAAACATCTGTTCTGCAAGCTCCCTACGTCCACTGCCATTGGCGTAGGCTTGCGGTTCACCCGGCTGAAGCACAGTGGGATATCGACGAGGCACGATCGGGCCCGGATTTGAAGGATTGCCGCGGCGGAAAACCGGGAGATCCCTCGCAACTCCCTCGCGGTACTCAAGCCGAGTGCGGTCGGCTCCGTCGGGCTGAACAAAGACGCTGGCCTCCCGAAGAACATGCGCTAACGGCAGATCAATGCCAGGATTGGCTGCCTTTAATTCGTCGATCTCTTTCTGAATCGAGGCTGCATCGACTGCAGATTTTCCCTGGCTTGACTTCTGCTGGTCCTGCAGTTCCCTGAGTCGTTTTTTTGTGGCGAGAATCTGGTTGGCTTCTGCGGCAGGCAATAATGGGCGTTCATCGAGTTGAGTGCTGGCAAAGATCCCGGCGAGTGCGTAGTAGTCTTCGGTCGAAATCGGATCGAATTTGTGATCATGACAGCGGGCACACGCGACGGTCAGTCCGAGAAAAGTTCGGGATACCGCATCGATTCGTTCGTCCCATTCATCGGCAACGATCTGTTCAATAACGGACGGAGCCAGTTGCAGCTCTTTCCAGTAGGTGGGGCTTAATCCCAGAAACCCCAATGCAGCAAGGTCCTGCGGGTTGGATTTCGGCTGCAGATCTGCTGCAAGCTGCAGCCTGACAAACTCGTCATACCGCCGGTTGCTGTTAAAGGCATCGACAACCCAGTCACGATACATCCATCCTCGATCGGTGGGATTCTGCCAGTCCGGAGTTGAGTCCGTATACCGAGCGAGGTCCAGCCAGACGCGTGCCCATCGCTCACCGTATTGAGGCTGGGCGAGAAGATGGTCCACCTGTTTCTCAAAGGCATCTTTGGCAGGATCATTCTCAAAGGCATCGGCGGTGTCCGGAGTCGGTGGAAGCCCGACAAGGTCAAAGCTCAGACGTCGAATCAATGTTCGGCGATCTGCTTCGGGACTCGGTTCCAGCCCCGCGGACTGCAGGGAACTCATCACAAATGCATCAATCGGATGAATCGTTCCCCGGGAATTTTTCAGAGTCGGCACCGTTACGGAATGGAGTGGCTGGAAAGACCAGAATGTTCGTCCAGCTTCCCAGTCGATAGCATGCGTCGCAGCACGGGGCTCCTGCTGATATTCGGGCAGGTCAGCGCCGTTTGTGATCCATGTTTCAATGACCTTGAGCTCTGACGCCGGCAGTTTGCCTTCAGGAGGCATCTGGAGATCCACGTCGAGGTAACTCAGAGAATGCAGCAGCAGGCTCTTTGAAGTCTCATTCTCCGAAAACAGGAGTCCTCGGCTTCCTCCAGCAGCAATCCCGGCGACAGACTCGAGGATCAATTCGCCGTGGTCAGTTCCCTTCTCGTTCGAATGGCAGGCATAACATCGTGCTGCAAAGATCGGGCGGACGTGAGTCTCAAAAAATTCCGCATTTGCCGAATTCTGCTGAGGCTTCTCATCCTGCATCCCTGCGAAAATCGCATCGAGGTCTCCCAGCAAAATGATGCTGGCCACGACGCGCAACAGCCACAGGGTGGAATTCGGGAGTCTGCTCATGGTTCGTCGGGGAACGATCGTGGGATAATGAATCTGAGAAAGAGTGATTTCGTGTGTCTGGAGATGGACTGCCAGACAGCATGACGTTGCATCAACGGTATGGCCACGCCTCTGCTGAAGTTTAGCTCCCCTCAGGAACCCGAGCGACCGTACAGCGTCCACTTTTGAGAACGTGGTCCATGGACACCTTGAGAAACGGTCGGGAGAACCGGGCGAATCCTGTCACTGGGCCCGCAGTCAGCGAAGATCTGGTGCGACGGTCAGACGATCGGTAGCATTTGAACCGTGAATGATCCGGTGATGTTCACACGTGAAACGCTCAGCGGCGTGTGGCAATTCAATCTTCAGCTTCGATGCCTTCGATGTCCATTCCATTTCCTGTTCAATTTGCGCGTTCCAAGCCGTTCGACGACAATCGCGTGACGACGATTGAGGGATTGAATGATGATGTGCCTGAGATTCATGATCGAGCCTTTGCTGCACTTCAGGCTCATGCTGAGAAAGCAGCCCCTGGACGCAAATGGCGTGGAGTGCTGGTGTCGGGTTCGGCAGGAATCGGAAAGAGTCATCTGGTGGCTCGATTTGGTCAGTGGGCTCGAACGGAGAAATAGCCGTTCGTCTGTCTGCTGAACCTGCAGGCTGGTCCGGATGAATTTCTTCGATCGATCCTGCGGTCAACGATGAATGTGTTGTCTCGGGATTACCTGAGGGCTCCGTCGCTGAGTCGACTGTATCGACTGATCAGTTCGGGAGTTCGTCGCGCTTCGACCGTTGTTCAAGATGTCGACGATAAGTTGACAGCAGAGAGCTTTCCCGTCGTGTTGGATGGAATAGTTTCAGGACATTGATTCTGCGGTACATGACGGTGCGGAGGATGGCATCAGGCACGATTTGTGCGTTGTCTGAAAATTTCCACCCTCTGAAAGTCACGGATCAAATACGGTTTTATTCAAGCCGGTTCGTCATGGTTTGCAGGGTTGCATCTCGCAAAGTTGAACGGAGTCCGCATGCAGACGATTCAGGCTGAGATGAGCGATCTGGGTACTGACGGATGACATCATCATCGTTGCTTGCGGAGCATGGCTTATGATCACTCAGCCCAGATTCCTGTGCGTCATCTGTGGACAGTCTATTGAGTTGGAGACCGATTTCTGTGTGGTGAACCTTCACGAGTACGGGGATCTGAGTCCTGATGAGATGAAGACGGGTTGCGTGGGATGGTTGCAAAAAGGTGCTGCTCATCACTCCTGTCTTCAGGGACGGCTCGTTGTAAGTGAAGAAGATCCGGACAGGTGCGCGGTCTGCCTTGAAATAATCGCGCCGTCGTCCTCAAATCATGCCATGAAACTTGCGGTGTACACCGATCATGAAGAAAGGCTGCGTGGGGATCGCCGGCCTGCATCACTCCTGCTTCTGACGCATTAAGTCCGATGCATTTCCTTTGCTGAAATCAGTTGAATGAAATTTGAATACCCGGGCAGATGGACACCACGGCACGTTCGTTTATTGAGCGAAGATGATGAACTGGACGAGGTTTTCTTCGCAGACGACGTTGTCTCACCGAGTGTGTTCAGACAACTCAATGATGTCATCCTCGCGAAGCGGCCGGGATTTGCAGTTCGATTCAATAGTTATCTGAAGACACCGTTCGATTGCGATTGGTTGAACCACCTTCCGTCGGTGACTTCTCTCAGCCTTGAAAGCATTTTTAGATTCAAGCCACCATTTTCTTTACCAGCACTCCGTTGTCTGAAAGAAATCAGGATTGATGTGTTTGACCTCGACGATTTTGATTTTCTGGCTGACCTCCCGAAATGTGTCACGTCACTGTCACTTGGACCGACGCGTAAAAAGAATCTGAGCCTTGCGTCGCTGCGAAGCCTTTCCGGGCTCAGACATCTGACGATTGCAGGTCAGTCAACGGATCTGGAAGCCGTTAGCGCGCTTAAGAACCTCGAGACTTTGCGGCTTGTTTCCGTCAGTTCGGATTCGCTGTCGTGGATTTCAAAACTGAAGAGGTTACGCTCGTTTGGAATGAAGCTCGGTCGTTTCAGAGATCTTTCAGATCTTGCATCCCTGCGGAGCTTAAGGAATCTCGAGGTGGTGAGAACCGCGGGAATCTGCGACGTGTCGTTTCTGGCGGACCTGAAATCGCTCGAATCACTGGAGTTTGCGATGCTGCCATCAGTCCGCGGAATCCCATCGCTTTCTCCGTTAAAGAAACTGACCCGAGTTCGCCTCGAAAATATGAAGGGCCTCAGGAGTGTCAGGACGATCGCCGACGCAACGTCGCTTGAGGAATTTGTTTACGTCCTGGCAAACCAGTTTCTGCCGTCTGATTTTTCTTGTTTTCTTCGTCATCCACGACTCAGACGCGTGGTTGTTGGGTTAGGAAACAAAAAAAGAGATACTGAACTTGAGTCGTTATTTGCAGCGGCTGGAATCGGGACATAACGTTTTTTGAACTCCATGAGGCTGAGGCCTTGGATCTCGAAACTGCTCCCGTGAGTCGTGTCCTGCATGGGTTTGCATGGCCTTGAGCCAGACTGTGACAAGGTCGTCGCTCTCTACGATCCTGCAAGAAGAATTCAGCAGCACGCAGTCCTGTATGACGAGGGAGACATTGGATCCGACGTTGAGTATCTGCGTGCTTTTCACTGCCTGCGGAACAGTCACCGTTTGTCGAGCAGGATTGGTCGAGCGTCGACTCGTGGGTCGGTCCGCATCTGCAAAAACGGTCAATGGTGTGCGGCCAGAGAAGTGACCGACAGAGTCAGGCGGTCAGGGATGTGCCGACTTCTCCGGGATGACGTTCTGTTTTGGGGGTGACGCTCTGTTTTTGGCGGTCTTTGAGACGGGCATCGTCGCAGGCTCCGTCGATTTCTGCGGTCAAGCTGCGATTGTGCCATACGCGAGCCCTCAAGAACGGGATGGCCACTTTGCAGCACCCGACGCAGCCCGCGCAACAGCGATACAACTGTCGGCCCGCGTATGAGACACAATCGGCATAATCCATCAATCCGCCATTTGGTTATGTTGAAGGATGGCAACATTGGTCGGAGCTCGCATCCCGCCCATCGGGAATAACACAGACTTTTCCGCATCAACAGAAGTGGCTTCCGGACAGCGAGCATCCGGATCCGGTGTGTAATTTTCTGACAGGACGCTGAGCGTGTTGCCCGGTTTGAATTGTCAACAGGACTTTTGCAGCAGCCGATTGCCCGCAATCACGCTGCTGGCATTGGTCATCGCCTCTGTACCGATTGTCGTCTGCATGCCGCTGACATCAGATACGGTGCTGTTTGACCTTCAGGCTCGCACTGTACAGGATGGTGGTGTTCTGTATCGTGATGTTCTGGAACCCAATCTGCCCGGTGTCGTATGGATTCACCTCCTGCTGCGCGGACTGGTTGGCTGGTCTTCTGAAGCCATGCGGACAGCGGATCTGCTGATCGTAGCGGCGGCTTGTGTTCTGCTTTGCCGCCTGACGCTCAGCAATCTGTTCCCGGCAGACAACTCACTCCGAGTCGCCCCGCAGATTTCCATGCATCATCGTATCTGGCTGCCATTGCTGTTCATGGGACTCTTTTATCTGTCCCGAAATGAATGGTGTCACTGCCAGCGGGATTCCTGGATGCTGTTGCCCGTCGCGCTGTCACTGACGGTGCGAACTGCAGCATTGTGCGGCAAGCCTCAGGAATTCAGGAATGCCCTGCGACTTACCGAGGGATTTCTGTGGGGAGTTTCGTTCTGGATCAAACCGCACATTGCGATCTCGGTGGTGACTTTGTTCGTTCTGGAGATGCTGATATCGCGAGGTCGGCGAACTGCATTTTGTGAGATCATGCTTGTCATCTGCGGCGGCATACTGGCAGCTGTCCCGGGAATTTTCTGGCTGGTACAGTCGGGTGCATGGGATTCTTTTGTCGAAATGCAGCTGCAGTGGAATCCGGAGTATCTGCAGGCCGGACGCGAGCGGCGAACATGGACCCGAGTGTGGTACATGCTTGTGCGGTTTCATCCGTGGTGGGTGATTCATTGTCTGGCCGTCCCTTGTGCCGTCTCTCGAATTCGCACCGTGCTGATTCACCGGTCGTCCTCCACTCGCAGCAGCGACGATCTGCAGACATCTGTGCAGATTCCGGCTGTCTACCTGAGCTGGCTGGCGCAGGCCTGCCTGCTGCAGCACGCCATGGACTATATTCAGGTGCCCCCGGTGATTCTCGGCATTTCCGTGTTAGCGTCGGGCGTGCCAGCCGTTCCGGCGATGCTGAAACGACAATTGCTGGCAGCCTCTGCATCATTTGTCGTCATTCTCTCACCGCAGCTGCGGCCGGAACGGCTGTCGCACTGGTTCGACTGCTTCCGAGAGGGCTCCAGCTGGTCGATGAAAACTGAGCTTGCTCAGGGGCGATTTCCGGACTGGTCCAATATGAAGCCCGTCGTCGAGTTTCTGGCGGATCAGAATGTCAGGACCGGGGATGTCACCTGCTTCACGGTTCATTCCATTCATATTTATGACGCCCTCCGCATCCGTCCTTCGACTCGATACCTCGGAATCTCGATCTTGCAGGAATTGTTTCCTGCTCATCGCGATCAGATCGCTGAGACGGTGAAAACCAGCGGGCATCGATATCTTGTGACGGACAGCGATGAAGCAGAAATGAATCCTGGCCATTTTCCATGGAACCTGCCCGTTGTCTTTCGCTCGGGGAATTTTCGCGTTCACCGGGCCGATCATGGGAGTGACTTATCACATGCAGCAGTTGCGGTCACCGAGTAGCCTCAATATCCCGTCAAAATGACTCCGTGATCTGATCTGATTGCGGCATTCAGGACGCAACAACTCGCAAACCTTTGCTGCAATGGCTCAAGGTCGCGCGGAATCAGCTTGAGTATCTCGCAATCTGCCACCGCATTCGATCAGCCATGCATCAAACATCGGCTGCAATCGGACGGATCCCTCAATGGATAGATGGTCAGAATCCCGATACAGAGCGGTGCCATCAAGTTCGGCTCGCCAAAGCCCCTGCTGGTCGACAAAATGCTGGTCGGGGAACAACTCGGTCACGCCATCGAATGCCAGCGCGGAAGCAGCGCGGGTAAAGACTTCGTGACGAGCACGGTGAGTTTCATGATCCACGCCGATGTTCATCAGACTTTCAGAAGATCTGACTGCCTGAGCAAGTCGAACCGGAACGTCTACCTGCGGGTGGGCCACATCGTGAACGATCGCAGTCCGAATACCCATCGCTTGAAGCCTGAGCACGGTGTCTGCGAGAGACTCGCGAAAGTGAGGATGATTCTGGTACTTCGACCACATCGCTGCCATCACCACAAAATCGATGCGTTCGCGATCGACAAGTTCCATCAATGCCGCGGCATACTCGGGAGTCGCTTCGTCGAGCCCGTACTCAGTCGTTGACACGAAATTCAGCAGCGGAGGCGTCTCGGAATGCGTCGCCTGAATTCCGCAAAGACCAAACGACTTCAAGCTGGCGTCAAGCCCCGGACCAAGAGCCATGGCATGGCTGTCTCCCCAGAGCAGGCATGACACCTTGCCGTCGGCGATACCAAGTTGTGGAAGTTTGTTGTTCCGGATGTCATCAATCGTTGTCTCCGCGCCGTGCGAGAAGCTCTTCGCTGCTGCGGCATAGCGAACCACTTCGGGCGGAAACCGTGACGGCAGGCCATTGGACCGGACCACGACAATACTGGAAACGGTGGTGATCAGCATGATCGCAGCAATGCCCATCAGCATGCGTTTTGAACAGGCAGGAAAACGTCGACTTCTCAGAGGGGTTTCGATGCCTGAATAGAGCATGGTCGAAGCAACGGCCGTCAGAATCAATGCCAGCAACCTGTTCGGCAGAGTCTCTGCTGCAACGCCCGGGTATTGTCTCATCAGGGCAAGAATCGGCCAGTGCACGAGGTAGATCGAGTACGACATCTTTCCAATCGTCACGATCGACGGCATTCCAAGCCAGCGAGCCACTCGAGACTCACTCGATCGATTGCACTGAATGAGAATTGCCGTCGCAAGGCAAGGCCACAGCGCCGAGAGACCCGGAAAAGCGGTGACTTCAGAGAAATGACCTGCAGCCATGGCAATGGCCATCATCATAGACGCGCTGATGATATTCCGGAGTCGCGGAGATAGTTCTGGAACGGGCAGGTAACACAACAGACTTCCAAGAAGCAACTCCCACGCTCGTGATGGAAGAAGGAAGTAGGCAACTCCCGGCTGATGTCGCACCGCCCATTCACTCAACAACATTGAGCTGATCACACAACCGAGCAGCAGGCGAAATTTCGCGGGCTGTGATAACCGTCGATGAAGCAGAGTCAGCACGACTGGAAAGAACAGATAGAATTGTTCTTCAACCGCCAGCGACCACATATGCAACAACGGCTGCACGTCGGCGTGTGTCGAGAAGTAGCCTACGTTGCGCCAGAAGTAAACGTTGGCTGCCATCGCGAGCGTCGCCATCGCCGACTCGGCCAGACGCGTCAATTCGTCCGGCAGCAGAATCAGCGTCCCAAGGCACAACGTCAGGAGGGTGACGCTAAGAGATGCCGGCAGGATTCGACGGATGCGCCGCATCCAGAACGCTCGATACGAAAATGTGCCGGCTGTAAGGTCTCGTTCAATCAGTAATGTGATCAGAAAGCCGGAGATCACGAAGAATACGTCAACGCCGATAAACCCGCCCGAAAAGCCGAGGCCAGCGTGAAATGCAACCACCATCAGCACCGCGATGGCTCGCAGTCCGTCGACAAAGGGAATGTAGCAATGGTTTGATGTCGGATTCATGCGGAACCCAGCGCGAAATTTCAATGACGGCCGCCGGACAGGGTGGCAACAGCACGGGTCGGACCGGGCTTCTTACTGGTGGCTGGGCCGACAAAGAAGAGCGACTGGGCCGGTCGAGGCGTTAAAATCGCGCTCGCGTTCTTCAGCGATTCTCGGCGGCGACAGATTCGGCAGGAACGGCACCTTGGAGAATCCGATCGGCCGGACTTGTCTATGTGACTGATTGTCTCGAGCCTCGCGGGATGTCAGAATATTCCCTGGGGAAGGGATCCCCGTCGATTTTCAGTTTGAGCAAAGCCGTCCATGTAACGCAGGTTCTCTCGTTTCGGAGTCTCGGCAGGATCTTGAGCAGTAGAACATCATGGCAGAACGAAAAATCGGGCCATTCATCGTTGGCGAGCAAATTGGCGCAGGAGGAATGGGCGTTGTTTATAAAGCTACGTACGTGGAGACGGGCAAAGAGGTGGCCCTGAAGATTCTTCCGCCGGGGCTCGCCGGCGATGAAAAGCTTCGGAAACGATTCGAACGCGAAATTGATATCCTGAAACGACTGTCGCATCCCAACATTGTCAAGTACTTCGGCGGGGGAACTCAGGATGGCCAGCGTTGGTACGCCATGGAGTTTATTGACGGCGGTTCATTGCAGGACATCCTGAGAAAAAAGAGACGACTTGGCTGGGAGCAGGCGATTCAGGTCGGTCGGCAACTCTGCGCTGCACTGGAGGTCGCGCATAATGCTGGCATCATCCATCGGGATCTGAAACCCGCGAATCTGTTTATCACGAAGAAGGGTAAGCTGAAACTGGGAGATTTCGGTATTGCTCGCGATACCGAAGCCACCGCACTCACTGCGGATGGAAAAACGGTTGGTACCTACGCCTACATGGCCCCGGAACAGATTCACGGCAACGTCGCGCTTTCCAGGAAGACTGATCTTTATGCAGCGGGCTGCCTGCTTTTTGAGGTGCTGACCGGGCAGACACCATTTATCGGAGCCAATCCGGCCGAGATGCTGGTGCAGCATCTGAATGACGATCCTTACACAGTTCGCGAGAAAGGTGTTGAGTGTCCCGCAGCGCTGGACGCATTGATTGAACGAATGCTGTCCAAGAATCCGGATGATCGTCCTTATGATGCTCTGGCCGTCCATACAGAACTCACGGAGATTCTCAATCAGTCAAAGCAAGGCGTGTCGGAGGCAACACCTCAGGCTTTGATGGCGTCCGGTGCGTCACAATCGGCGACCGTCGATCCGCAAACGGGTGAAGTGAAGCCGAAGAAGAAAAAGAAAAAGTCGAAAGGCGCGTTCTACGAACAGACATGGTTTCTGACGACAAGTTTGTTGCTGCTGGTTGCATTCGCGTTCTGGCTGACGATGGGTCCTGGGGAAGATGGTCTGTATCTTCAGGCCAAAGAGGCAATGACCAGATCAGATGCTGTTTCGCAGCACGATGCCAAGAACAAATTTTTGCTGCCGTATCTCGAAAAGTACCCGGACGGAAAGTACGCCGCAGAAATCAAGGGCTGGCTGGATCAGGTGGAAGTCGCCGTTCTGGAAGCCCAGGTCGATCGCAAAGCGCGAGGCAATCGTGATGGGAGAAACAAGTTTGAGTCTGCATGTGTCGCAGCAGTCAAAGCAGAGCGAGATCAGGACCGCAATCCGCTGGAAGCGATTGAGTTGTTTCAGGCCCTGATCAACATGACGGCCGACGCCGGAGCCTCATCGACACCAGCAACGGAATCGCCGGAATCTCCGGACTCGGCCGATGTGGTTGGCGATCCGAAATACTGGAGAATGATGGCTGAGAAGCATCTGAACTCGCTCCGCACTGCGTTTCTGGCGAAAGATCCGCAGGATCGTCATCGACTGCTGACCGAACGCATCGCCGCTTTGGAACCATCGCTGGCGGACGAAAAAAGTTCCGAAGGCAAAACGGCTCTGACCAGTTTCCGCGATGCCTTCCGGGGCGAAAAAGACATGGAGCCCTGGCTCGATTATGCGAGGGATCGAATCGTCGGAGACCAGCCTCGTCTGCCTGATCCGCCACAGGCAGTGAACGCTGACAAAAAGTCGACCGTCCCCTGACGGGTCATTGCTGAGGCCAGATCTCTTCGGTGTTCCTGCAGGTCACTCGCACAGTCTTCCTGCGTTGCTGCCGGGCATGATGATTGAGCGACGCCTGGCATCTTGCTGCGATGTCTCGACGGGGAGACGGATTCCGTGACGATACCCGAGACGTTGTTCAGATCTTTTTCAGAAGATTCACCATCTCGATGGCAGCGAGGGTGGCTTCGTGGCCTTTGTTACCGACTTTTCCGCCGGCTCGGTCAAGAGCCTGATCCATGGATTCGCAGGTGATTACGCCGAAGGTGACGGGAATGCCACTGTCCTTCATGGCCGACATGATTCCTGCGGCAACCTGACTGTTGATGTATTCGTGGTGGCTCGTCGATCCCTGAATGACAGCGCCGAGGCAAACGATGGCAGAGTACTTTCCGGACTTCGCCAGCTTCGATGCGGCCAGAGGAATCTCAAACGAGCCCGGTACCCACGCGACGGTAACTTGATCAGAGCTGCCGCCATGTCGCACGATCGTATCGATGGCTCCGTCAAGAAGTCGCCGAGTGATCAGGTCGTTGAATCGTGACACAACGATGGCAAAGGTCATGTCGCTGGCTGTCAATTGTCCGAAAATCTCAGTCGCCATCGGTCCGCAATCCTGTTCCACTGTTAGCCGTACTTGTCTGCTGTACCGGCCGGTTGACACCGGCCGCTCGCCTGAGTCGTGTTGTTTTGCTGCGTTGATCCGAACGATTCTATCCCAGATTCATCGACATCAGGAATTCTTCGTTGGATTTTGTCCGCCGCATGCGATTCACAAGCAGTTCCATCGCTTCAACCGGATTCATTTCGTTCAGAGCGCGGCGAACCACCCATGTCAGTTTGAGTTCGTCTTCATTCAGCAGCAGTTCTTCGCGGCGCGTGCCTGATCGATTGACGTCAATGGCGGGCCAGATACGCTTTTCGACCAGACGACGGTCGAGGTGCAGTTCGGTATTTCCCGTACCTTTGAATTCCTCAAAAATGACTTCATCCATGCGGCTGCCCGTGTCAATCAGAGCTGTCGCGATGATCGTCAGGCTGCCGCCTTCTTCGACACAGCGGGCGGCACCGAAAAAGCGTTTGGGATGCTGCAGGGCATTGGCATCTACACCACCGGAAAGGGTCTTGCCGGAATTCGGGATCTCGGTGTTCCATGCTCGAGCCAGGCGGGTAATACTGTCGAGAAAAATAATGACGTCATGACCGTACTCAACCATACGTTTGGCCTTTTCGATCACCATCTCGGCCACCTGAATGTGCCGCGCTGTTGGCTCATCAAACGTACTGCTGACGACTTCGCAGTTACGTCCCTTCAGTTTGCGCTCCATGTCCGTCACTTCCTCGGGTCTCTCGTCAATCAGCAGGACGATGACATAGGCGTCCGGATGATTCCTCAGCGTTGCTGAGGCCATCTGCTGCAGGAGGACAGTTTTACCAGCCCGCGGAGGCGAGACGATCAATCCTCGCTGACCGAGCCCGATCGGAGCGATCAGGTCGACGATACGTGTGCTGAGATGCTCGGCATTGTCTGCGAGTCGCAGCCGATGTTCCGGGTGCAGCGGCGTCAGGTCGTCGAAGAAAACTTTGTTGGTGAGCAGGTTCGGATCTTCACCATTGATTGCGGCCACGCGGAGCAAGGCAAAGTATCGTTCGTTTTCCTTGGGGGGACGGATTTGTCCCGCGACCGTGGCACCGGTGCGCAGACCAAATCGTCGAATCTGGCTGGGGCTGACATAGATGTCGTCCGGGCATGGCAGATAGTGGTAATCCGGGCTTCGAAGAAATCCAAAACCGTCCGGAAGGATTTCCAGCGTTCCCTCGCCGAACATGAGCCCGTTCATCCGAGTACGCTCTTTGAGGATCTTGAAAATCAGATCCTGCTTCTTCATCCCGTGATATTCAGTAATCTTTTCCTTCTCGGCAATGACGAGAAGGTCCTTCATCGACATCTTCTGAAGTTCACCGATATTGATGTCGCCACCTTCTGGAGGCGCAAACGTTTCAGAGACGGGCTTTTCAACGTCGTCGGGCTCTGCTCTTGGCTCAGAACGACGCAGACGTGGATTGCCGGAACGAAGATCATCAGGCCGAGGGTTTGAAGTTGACATGGCCGCGCGGGGCCTCCAGACGGGAAGAGAATCACTCGCTGACATCGAGACAGGATTATTGAATGAGAGTTCGGATGTCAGCAGCTTCCGAAGCTCAACAACAGCAGCAGGAAGATCAGATCCGGCTCAACCGGGTTCCCCGCGAAGTCTACCACTTTGAGGGAAAACCGCACGGGCGTTGAAGAACCAGATTCCTCGGATCACAAGACAGTCAGTTCCTCGTTGGAAATGAAAATAGGGTCATCGGAGGATCAGACACGTGTCAGAATGGTACGCACACACGATTCCATTTGAGCTGCAGCGTCGTCGGGCGAACCCGAGTTATCCACCACACACATTGATACCGCTCGCTTCTGATCAAGGGGCCATTGTGCGGCTTCTCGTCGCGTGTGCTCTTCTGTCGACCACCCACGAGTTTCGCGGACTCGTCGTTGTCGCAGAGGCAGCGGCGTATCCACCATGACGATGGCATCACATTCCGCAGCCCAGCCCGACTCCAGCAGGAGTGCTGCGTCCAGAATCACTGCGTCCGCATCCTGCGGAGCGTTTCGAATCTGATTGCGGATCTCGTCGCGAATGGCAGGATG
>JBKDRW010000340.1:0-29342 GCA_046341255.1 Planctomycetota bacterium | reverse complement strand
TTTATACGCCCTTCCGCTTCGTGAAAGATACTTCACAAATGATGGAGTTACCGTGCGGCAGTGCCTTTCCCGTCGCAAACAGCCACCTTGAACGATGGAGGAACTCCGGCTGCTGTGGCTTTATTGAAGAGTCTCGACCCTGTCCTAGTGTAGCGATATCCCTGCAAAGGGGGGAAGGATGACCGTAAATCCCGGATCAATTGCGTCTGCTAATCTCGCTGTTGCGAACGACATCAGAAATTCTGCCTCAGGACAAAGGATTACCGTTCACGGTTGGTACTGGACCATCTGAGGCCCCGAGCGTACCATACCGGGAGTTCGTTCGTGAAAGGTCTGATCCTGTGACAAATCGCCTGAATCATCGTGTTTCGCTGCTTCAAAGCGGAGACCATCCTCCGGACGCTTTGCTGGAGCCGAATCTGGCAGGCCCAGGGGAAGTCCGAGAGCGCATCAGTCACGAAAAACCCGAGGAACCCGCTATTTCCGACGAAGAATCCCAAGCTTTGCGTCAGGAAAAGCTGGAAGCCATCAAGGCGGCTGTGGCTCGCGGAGACTACGATTCTGATGACCTTCTGGAGAAGGCGATGGATCGCATGCTGGACCGTCTGGGGCTGGACGAGATCGGGTGATCCGGGGAGTTTGGGAAGAGTTCTTAGGTAAATGTTCGGCCCTGAATCACTGTCGAGGAAAAAACGCGAGAAATTCCGTTGTGCCAAATCTCATCCGTGACATTCTTCTTGAGACGCCCGACACTACTCGTTCGTGAAGGTCTGCGACAGCCCAAGAACTGGCAGATTGAATCAGAGGCAGCTTGTTGTTGAATTCCGAGGGCCCTCTCCCCTGCCCTGATGTGTGCACCTGGATTTGTTTAGCAGGGTGTTTTGTGAGTGATTTGGCTTTAGGTGGTTTTGGTCGTCAGGAAGTCGCGGTTTCGCCGGTCGAAAAATTCCGTGAGTTCCTTGCGACTCGTGGTATGCGTCTGACGCAGGAACGTGAGACAATCGTTCGTGAGATCTTTGCCGAGCATGAGCACTTTGACTCTGACCAGATTGTGAGTCGGCTGACTCAGCCTCGTCGGGACGGTGGTCGTGTCAGCCGCGCAACGATTTATCGAACGATCAGTTCACTGGAAGAGGCGGGTTTGATTCGCAAGGTTGCTCGCTCGAATGACCGCGAAGTTTACGAACACGATTACGGATATCCTCAGCATGATCACTTCATCTGTGAAAAGTGCGGGAAGCTGGTTGAGTTCCGCAATGAAGAGATTTCTGCGGTCCTCGAACGCGTGTCGGCCGATCATGGATTTCGAATGAGTGGTCACCGCCTTGAGGTTCATGGCATCTGTGCCGAGTGTGCAAAGCCACCATCTCACCGACATCGCAAGCTGGATATGATCTGAATTTGCCAGTGCGATGTTTCTCGGTGTGCTTTTCGGTGAAAGCGGTGAGCCGTCCAGAACGCCTCGACGGTCGATGCTTCTGACTCATTTCGCGGTCTCATCATTCAATGACCACGAATAGGATTTGAGTCGACTTATTTTTTGGAAGACGCGATGAAGATCAGACGTATCTTTGCTCATCAAGTTGATCTGCCTCTGCATGAGGGAACCTACAAGTGGTCCGGTGGAAAGTCGGTTTCTATTTTCGACAGCACAGTTGTTGGTGTCGAAACAGATTGCGGGCTCATTGGGTATGGGGAAGTGTGTCCGCTTGGTCCGTTTTATCTTCCGGCCTATGCGGAGGGCGTCCGGGCGGGGTTGAAGGAACTTGGACCGCACCTGCTCGGCCACGATCCTCGCGAACTTTCCAAGCTGAATTATCGCATGGATGCTGCTCTTAAAGGCCATCCTTATGTCAAGTCGGGGCTTGATATTGCCTGCTGGGACTTATTGGGCAAGGCAACCGGATTGCCAGTTTGTGCGTTGATGGGCGGGCGGTTCGGCGAGCGAGTTCGACTTTACCGAGCCATCTCGCAGGAGTCTGCTGAAGAAATGGCTCGGAAAGTCGCCGGATATAAGTCTGAAGGTTATACCCGCTTTCAGCTGAAAGTTGGAGGTGATCCGGATGCCGACATCGAACGTATCTTTGCTGTGCGAGCGATGCTGGCTCCGAGCGATCGACTCGTTGCGGATGCCAACACCGGATGGACTCAGCACGAAGCCGTTCGAGTTGTGCGTGCCGTCCGTAGTGTGGATGTCTATATCGAGCAACCGTGTCTGACGTACGAGGAGTGTCTTGCGGTTCGACGACAGACAGATCATCCTTTTGTTCTGGATGAGAACGTCGATGGGATCGATATGCTGTTGCGAGCCAAGAGTGAACTGGCGATGGATGTCGTTAATCTGAAGATCAGCAAGCTTGGTGGTCTGACAAGGACCAAGCAGGTTCGCGACCTGTGTGTCTCGATGGGAATTGCCATGACACTTGAAGACAGTTGGGGCGGCGATGTGACGACGGCTGCGATTGCTCATCTGGCCCACAGCACTCCAGAGGAATACCGTTTTACCAGCACTGATTTCAACAGCTACGTTACTGTCAGCAATGCCACAGGGGCTCCACAGCGAGTCCATGGGTGCATGCAAGCCAGCGAATCTCCCGGTCTTGGTATCGAGCCAAGATTTGATGTTCTCGGGCCGAGACTTGTCGATGTGACCTGATCCCGTGGCTCGATCACCTCGCCAGCCTGAGTCTACGGTTCAGAAACGCAGAATTGGCGACCGAACGAGAAGGACACCTCGTGTTGCGAATTGTAGCTCCTTTAGCCTTGCAGCACGCTTGGGACGAGTGATGCTCTAGACAGGATTCTGCTTGCCAATCAACTATCGTGGCGTAACGACCTGAAGCAGGTTTTCAATTCGATGATTCGGGTACATGCGACGCGCTGCAGTCGTGGCCACCTGCTTGGCGTACCATGATCCCGCCCGGCCCGTCAGCGTTACGGCATGGAATCCGACATCAACACACAGATCATGAACGACAACGCTGGCCAGCTGCTGAATCAAATCCATACAGCGATCGGTTTCTGGACTTGTGCGTGGCTGAAGTCGCATCCCTCTCCTCCATGAAGACGGTTGATGAGAGAACACTCAACGAAGTATCAAATTACTGCGAAGGATCTATTTTGTGCAGTCGAGCTTCGTGATTTTTCCCGAACAGTCGGAATCTTAGGTCTTCAGTGTCCGACCGTTGGAAGGTGGGGTTGACTGCGTGGTTTTGGGGGTCCGGTTTGCCGCGGCTGATGGATAATATGGAGACTGTTTCCCTGCGACCACGGTCAAAAATGAGACCGCGCGCCGGTCAAGGTTCGAGTAGCCCGGCATGACCTGTCAAACTCGGTGACGAATAGCGGTTGTACTAAAGAACGCGAAGAGGATCGATCGATGAACAGGAGGGATCGCGCGTCTTGCGTGACAGGCAGATTTTGCCGGTCCGAATGCCTGCCATGGACGGGATGGTTATGTACGACTCTCATTTTGGACTTCACCGCCAGCCGTTTCAGTGTGCGGAACTGATGCGAGCTTTTTTTGTTTCGGAGTCAATTCGAAGCATCGTTCCGCAATTGCTGCATGCTTTGAGATCAGATCTTGGGATTGCCGTTCTGACGGGGCCGGTTGGTGTTGGAAAGACAACATTTCTTCGGCACCTTCAGTCAACTCTTTCGTCCGAAGGTCGAACAATTCTCTGCTCCGCTGCCAGTCTCGAATCTCCCTTGAACGTTCTACAGACACTGCATACATCACTGAATGTGCGCGCTGCTCAGCGGGTTGCGATAGAGGTGGTGGGGCGTGACATGACGCAATCACGCTGGACATTACTTGATCAGCTCCAGCGAACATCTGAACTATGGGGGCCGATCCTGCTTCTGATCGATGACGCTCAGTTGTTATCCGTCCCGGTTCTGAATGAATTGCGCGCTTTTTCAGAGGAAGAATGGAATGGTCGTAGTCTGATCCGATGCTTGATCGCGGGGCCGCTCAGCCTGGAGGAAGAGCTCGCTCGCCCAACTCATTCAGATTTCGGTCATCGGATTCGATGCCATGCGTTTCTGCAGCCCCTGACGATCCGTGAGTCATCGGAGTTGCTTGGCCGTCATATCGAAGCTGTGGGTGGCCAACTTCATAGGATCTTCACGTCCTCGGCGTTGGAGCTGATTGCATCGGCGTGCGATGGCTTGCCTCGATGTCTCAGCCTGCTGGCAGATGAGACTCTCGTAATTGCTGCCGAAAGAAACTGCAACCCGGCAGACGAAGAGTGCGTGCGTTTCGCGCTCAGCAGACTTCAGCACCTGCCCTATTCATGGTCGGCATCTCCGTTGCCTGTTAATCAACAGTCATTGGCACGAGAGACAGAAGAGTTGCCGACGAAACGGTCGACCTATCTGGACCTTGGTGATCCGGCCATTATTACGACAACTCCTGGAGTAATCGAGTTTGGTGCAGGACCAGCGTTGACGACTCACCGTACGGTTGGGATTGGTGGCTCATCTGCTGCCTCAATCAGTTCGGACGTCGAAATCCGAAACGAGAGTCCAGTACCGGATTACTTTGCAGAGGGAAGTCGTTTGCAGCAGTCTTCATCGGAAAACGTGGAGGCAGAGTTCGAGCTAAAGGAAATGCTGCGGGAACCTTCTGAGGAAACATCTTTCCATGAATCTGAAGCTGAGGATTCAGGTCGCAAGATGAATTCGGGCTATGCCATCTCATGGAGGAATCTCGAGAGTTCATTCTCGGTCACGGAGTTCTGCGTGCCCCCGGTAGAAGACGCTCTCCAAGCGTCGACATCATGTTCGGGACAGCCAGACTTTCTATCCGCCGATTTTGATGTTGAAAACTCTTCCTCAGGCAGAGTGGAAGGCAATTCGTCGTCTGTCATCTCAGAGACACTCGAGATATCCGAGCGGGCAGATGATCGCCAGGAGGACCGGCAAACGGACTTCCGGTTCTCGGAGCGCTTACCGGTCTTTGATCGATATACATGGGTCGCCCTCGGTCGTGATGTCCCATCGGGATCCCATGCGGTTCGCTCATCATCCCACAGCCACCGAGCTGTCTATGAGAATTCAGTGCTGAAGTCGACTTGTCAACAGCTGGCTGATGTTCGGTCATTTGACCATATCCCGATCCATGCAATTTCAGCCGATGAAATAGGACGACGTCTCTGTCCGTCAACGAGTAGTGCAGCTCTCGAAAGTTCCCTCGCGAATGGCGTGTCAGGGCATGCCTCTGAGTTTTTCCGGAGAGCAACAGAGGTGTTGGGAAATTCTCCAGCAACAACGCCCGTTGTTGGAGTCGAGTTTTTCAATCCTCCTGGATTGCCAGCGATTCAGGAATCTGTGGACGCGGTTATCCCGTTTGAGCCAATTCAATCTATTGAAAATCGTCGAGCAATACGAGATGCCATTCTGTCGCGACTGACTGAAGTAGATGGTCTGAAGAGCACGCATGACCTCGAGGACCTTGTTGATTCCGCGATCTCTACCTTTGACGCCGAGAAGATGTCAACACGAGATGAGTCTCCATGGATGGACGGGCATCTCGTTTTTGAGCGAGGAGATCAGGTTCAACGTCGTGATGAGATGGCAACAAATCCATGGTCGATCAAAAGTGCTCTGGATTCTGAATCAGAGATCTTGGCAAATAATGCTCTTGCTGATGACCGCGAGTTTCAGAATCGAGGGACCTTTTTTACCCTTCCACCGCACGTGGGTGCCATCAAATGGGATCTTCGTTCCGAGATCATTGAGACTGATGACTTCCTGCCGATTGCTCAGTCCCTGTCGGAATTGAAGGGCGAGGTCAGTGCGTTTCAACAGGGTTCACCGGAGGACGATTCAAATCGCTGGAGCAAACAACGCACTCATCAGCTGGCTTCGTCCGGTGGCTCTGAGAGCGTGATCGTTCAGGCACGTCAGCGAGTGGAAGACCTCTCCACAGTAGTATCAGGGGATGCCAGCCAAAAGCTGGAGCCGCAGACGGGGCCCGATGAACTTGTCGAGGGGCGATGGATGATTGCTGCTGAACATCCCGTCATCCCCTCTTTGCCAAAAGATGATACAACGCCAACGTCATTTGGTCAGCTGTTTACTCGACTGAGGCACAAAAAACGAGCCTCTGAAGAAGTGTGACGAGTCTTGCACAGGCGTTTTGCAGACGGATCAGAATCTCTTGTAATGGATAATGGTGGAGTGCAGCTGGCTTTCGTCGGCCGCGATGATGCAGGACTCGGAACTCGCAGCAATCCGGTTATCGAGCATTGATACCACTCGTGGTATAAAAACGTGTTGAACCAGTAACGAACTGGTTGCATTGAAATCGATCCGGCGGTTGTCCCCAGATTGGGGCATCACGCCCGAAGGCGCATTCCCCGAGGTAATCTCTTGTGAACACGTTTGATCAGCCTGTTGACGCAAATTCGCTCTACCGCTACTGGGGGGCACATCTCGTGCAGGGTGGTGTTCGATTTGCCGTATGGGCGCCTAACGCTCGCGAAGTGTCAGTGATCAGTGACGGAAATGGCTGGACACCGGGTCGGGATTGGTTGAACTCCAGCGATACAGGCGTTTGGCACGGAGTGATCAGGGGTGTGATTCCCGGAACCCGCTACAAGTATGCCATTCGCACGCAGGATGGTCGGCTCATCGAAAAAGCAGACCCGGCTGGCTTTTATTCGGAACTTCGTCCCCATACCGCTTCCATTGTCTGGAGCCTCCGTGATTTTCAGTGGCATGATGCAGACTGGATCAGACATCGCGCCGTAACGGACTGGCTGACAACTCCTGTCGCAATTTATGAAGTTCATGCAGGAAGCTGGAAGCGACCTCACGATGGTCGCACCTATTTCAACTATCGAGAGTTGGCACATTCGTTGTCAGACTATGTTCTGGAAGCCGGTTATACGCACATTCAGTTGATGCCCATCACCGAACATCCCTTCGATGGTTCCTGGGGATACCAGACAACTGGCTATTTCGCTCCCACATCTCGATTTGGTTCACCCCATGATTTTCAGTATTTTGTAGACCACATGCATCAGCGGGGAATCGGTGTGCTGATTGACTGGGTTCCGGGACATTTTCCAACGGATGCTCACGGTCTCGCTCAGTTCGACGGAACCTGCCTTTTCGAACATGCGGATCCGCGTCTGGGTTATCATCCGGACTGGAATACGCTGATCTTCAACTATGGCCGGAGAGAAGTGGCGGAGTTTCTGATCTCGAGCGCGAAGTTCTGGTGTGACGTCTATCACGTGGACGGAATTCGTGTCGATGCCGTGGCTTCGATGCTTTATCTTGACTACTCGCGTGACTCTGGCCAGTGGATTCCTAATCAGTACGGAGGTCGCGAGAATCTGGAAGCGATAGATTTTCTGCGCCGGTTCAACACAGTAATGCACGCCGACTTTCCCGGTATCCTGACGATTGCAGAGGAGTCGACCGCGTGGCCAGGCGTGTCTCGTCCGTGCTATACAGGCGGACTAGGCTTCACAATGAAGTGGGACATGGGTTGGATGAATGATACGCTCCGCTTTATGAGGCGTGATCCGATTTATCGAGGCTACCATCTGAATGATCTGACCTTCCGCAGTATTTACGCATTTTCTGAAAATTTCGTGCTGCCACTCTCCCATGATGAAGTCGTGCATGGAAAGCAGTCGCTGCTGTCTCAGATGTCCGGTGATACCTGGCAGAAGTTTGCTAACCTGCGTTTGTTGTTGGCCGGTCAATATACAATGCCAGGGAAGAAGCTGCAGTTTATGGGGTCTGAGATCGGGCAATGGACAGAATGGAACCATGATGCTGAAATCGATTGGGCTCTGCGTACTTTTGAGACTCACGAAGGCATTCGCCGAATGGTGTGTGACCTGAATCGACTGTATCGCAATGAGCGGGCCCTTCACGATGCCGATTTGTTCGCAGAAGGTTTCCAGTGGATTGTCGGAGACGACCAGACCAACGTGGTTGCAGCCTTCCAACGCATGACCCGTGATGGTTCCGAAACCATCATCGTGGTCAGTAATCTGACACCATCGCCCCGGGAAAACTACCGCATTGGTGTACCCGCGGCTGGCTTTTATAAAGAAATCTTCAACAGCGATGCCGCGTGGTACGGCGGAGCAGGAAATGGAAACGAGGGGGGGGTATACTCCACTTCTGAACCTGCTCACGGCCGCATGGTCAGCATCTCAATTCACGTTCCACCTCTGGCATCGCTTTGCTTCAAGGTCATCACGGCCGCAAAGTAAATGAACCGCCGTGAATGGGCCCTGATGATCTGGCCAACGGAGCAATTGCTGGCAATTGGCAATCCTTATTTCAGTCACCACACCGCATCTCTGTCAGAGGGGACAGAGATGCTCGTTGTCGAAGTCCGAACGCTGGTCTATCGATCGTGTCAACGGTCCATTGCTGACTTCATGGCGTCGCCCATACCGCCTGGGCTGTCGGAGACGATCACGCCCGCCGCTCGCAGAGCTGCCATCTTCTCCGCAGCACCACCGCCCCCCCCGGAGATGATCGCGCCAGCGTGGCCCATACGTTTTCCTGGAGGGGCTGTCTGGCCTGCGATAAAACCAGCGACTGGTTTCCTCAGGTGCGACTTGATATACGCTGCTGCTTCCTGTTCGGCACTGCCGCCGATCTCACCGATCATGAGGATGCCTTCGGTTCCAGGATCGTTCTGGAACATCTCCAGAAGTTCGATGTAATTTGTGCCGTTGATCGGATCTCCACCAATTCCTACCGCCGTACTTTGGCCCAGTCCCACTCGGCCAAGCTGCCAAGCCGCCTCGTATGTTAATGTGCCGCTCTTGCTGATGATGCCAATCGTTCCTGGCTTGTGGATGTACCCTGGCATGATGCCGATCTTCGCAATTCCTGGAGTAATCACGCCGGGGCAGTTAGGGCCGATCAATCGAGATTTCGATCCCGCCATACCTCGCTTGACTCGCAGCATGTCCATCACGGGAATGCCTTCAGTGATCGCGACGATCAGGTCCATTCCAGCGTCAGCTGCCTCCAGGATGGCGTCAGCACAGAACGGTGGCGGGACGAAGATCATCGAGGTATTTGCACCAGTTTTTTCACGAGCCTCAATGACAGAATTGAAGACCGGGAAGCCATCAACGATGGTACCACCTTTGCCAGGTGTGACACCGCCGACAAAGACGTCTACTCCAGGCTGACACTCAGCCGCGTAGGCGCGACACTGCTGACTGTGAAACAAACCTGAGTTCCCGGTGATACCCTGAGTGATCACGCGAGTGGATTTTGAAACCAGAATGCTCATCGGAGTACATTCACACTATTGGAGAGTTGAAATTTCAACAAACGAAATCCTCGGCCGCAATAAACTGACGTCAGACATCGATTATGGCTGATCGAACAATCTAATGACTATTGCGCCTCCATGATTGACCACATGTCGCTCAGGCGCCTAGTGACTTTACAACCTTTTGGGCGGCATCCGTCAGATCGGTTGCTGCGATGATATCGCGACCGCTGTCTTTCAGCATCTGCCGGGCCTTCTCGACGTTGGTGCCCTCCAGCCGTACGACGAGAGGAACATTGAAGCCCACTTTCTCGTAGGCGTTCAGCAGTGCAGATACAATAATATCGCACTTCATGATGCCGCCGAAAATGTTGACAAGAACGGCCTTTACGTTTTTGTCAGCCAGAATGATTCGGAACGCTTCCGTCACCTGATCCTCGTTCGCCCCACCTCCAACGTCCAGGAAGTTTGCTGGCTCGCCGCCATGCAGCTTGATCAGGTCCATGGTGCTCATGGCAAGCCCGGCGCCGTTGACGAGGCAACCAATGTTGCCGTTCAGCTTGACGTAGCTGAGACCAGTGTCGGCGGCTTTGACCTCCGCGGGATCTTCCTCCGACAGATCTCGCAGAGCAACGACGTCCTTGTGTCGGAATAGTGCGTTGTCGTCAAAGGTGACTTTACCATCCAGTGCCAGCAGTTGACTGTCCTCAGTGAGGATAAGTGGGTTTATCTCAACCATGCTGCAGTCATAATTCACGAAAAATCTGCAGATCTGAGGGAGAAACTTTTCCGCGTTCCGAACGGCAGTTGCATCGAAGCCCAGCTTGTAAGCCATCTTACGAGCCTGATAGGGGTACAGGCCGGCAACAGCGTCAAATGGTTCGGCAAGAATCTTATCGGGCGAATGCTTTGCCACTTCTTCGATGTCCATGCCGCCCTCCGACGACATAATCAGTACTGGCCCGCCGATTTCACGATCGACGACAATCCCAAGGTACAGTTCGCGAGCGATCTTCAGACCCTGCTCAACAAACAAAGTATTCACCTGTTTGCCGTCGGCTCCGGTCTGGATCGTCACCAACGTGTTCCCAAGCATTCGCCCGGCGTTTTCAATCGCTTCAGCCGCCGACTTCACAAGGACCACGCCTCGCTGAGACGGATATTCTTTAAAAGTACCCTTGCCTCGCCCGCCCGCGTGAATCTGTGACTTCACAACAGCAATCGGACCGCCCAAAGTCGTAAAGGCTGCGCCCACTTCTTCCGGAGTTTTGCAGACAATCCCCTGAGGAACAGCCACGCCGGCAGTTCTGAATAACTGCTTGGCCTGATATTCATGAATCTTCATGGAACGTGTTCAGTTTCTGAATGAATGAGCAACGTTGATCACCGCCACGAGCGGATGAGCTTTTCACCGGGGTATGACTATAGCGGTCAGTCTCTGCGTGTCGAGGAATGCCCCCGAATACCAGAAAATTCCCGTGAAAACCAAAAGCGGCCGCGGTAGCGCGCCAGGTAAGAATCAGAGTTTACAACAGCGCTGATGCCCGGGATCATTTTTGTTGGCTTCTGGTGTCCCTCGTCGGGAGTTTGACCATGACAATCGAGGAGTTTTCCCGCCGAACGTTTGTCGCTCACGCGATGGCTGCTGCTGCTCTGCCTCAGACGATGAACGCCGCATCGGTGTCCGGCAATCAGGATGTGGGCGGTATGTCGCCACGGGTGGCCGTTACGAGCATTCGTCGCGCGTTTCATAATGGAGAGCACAACGCGTTTACTGATCTTTGCTGGTTTCAGAACAAGATCTATCTGACCTTTCGAAGTTGTCCTGATGGGCACATGGTGCATCCGACGTCCTGTGTCATGATCCTGTGCAGTCAGGATAAGGGAGCGACCTGGAAGGAGGTGCATCGATTTTCAGTGAAGCACCGGGATACTCGGGACCCGCATTTTCTGGTCTTCAAAGATCGATTGTTTGTGTACTCCGGCACGTGGTACAGCGGTGCCACCACATTGCCTCGGAAGGACTACGATCTGAACCTGCATCTGGGTTATGCGGCATGGTCCGATGATGGCGAAACATGGCAAGGCCCCCGCGTGATGGAAGGCACCTTTGGTCATTATATCTGGAGGGCAGCGAGTCGTGGTGACACAGCCTATCTGTGTGGTCGCCGAAAACCTCAGTTTGAAGTTCTGGCGAGGGGAGAAGATCGTAACGTTGAATCTCTGCTTCTCGAAAGCAACGACGGAGTGATCTGGAAGAAGTGCGGAGTCTTCCAGTCATCACTCGGAGACGAAACGGCATTTCTGTTCGAACCCGACGGAACCGGCCTCGCCATCGCGCGGGACGGTGACGGCAAGGAAGCGGGATTGCTGAGATCTCAGCCGCCCTACAATGAGTGGGAACGCATTTCACTCGATCGAGCCATTGGGGGTCCGCTGCTGGCCAGATGGAACAACCGCTATCTCGTCGGGGGCCGAAATACCATCAATCCGTCCAGTCCGAGAACATCACTCTGCTGGCTCAACGGGAGTGAGATAAGCGAATTTGCCGAACTCCCCAGCGATGGGGACAATTCTTACCCAGGGTTTGTTCAACTGTCCGAAATGGAAGGGCTTGTGTCGTGGTACTCGAGCCACGAAACGGATCCCACGGGGAAGACGATCACGGCCATCTATTTGGCGAATCTGCGATTGATATGACGTATTGCCTGATTCAGTGAAATCAAGTCAGAAGGCTGCAGTTCCATGCGGAGAAACACCTCTAAGGCGTCGGCGTCTTGGTTGTGGCGGAGAAAATCATTTTGAAGCACTCAGAACACAGATGCCGATGACCATGCCGGAGATCCAGATGGCTTTGTCCTGCCAGTTCTGCTCGTGATAGATTCGAATCGCGGCGATGAAAGAGATAATCACGGATGTTCGACGCAGCGGCGAAATCAGGGAAATGCTGGCCCCGGGACAACTAATCGCCGAAAAGTACTGAAAGTCGGAGACCAGAAGCAGAACGGCGATCATGGGAATTGACCACCGCCATTGAAATCGGTTGGTTGCTCGTTGCCGAATGTACCAATGCAGCACCAGCGGTGTCATCACGATCAACAGATAGATCGCAAACCACGCCTGCACTGTGGAGGGAGAAAATTTCATACGCTGCAAAAGCCACTTGTCGTATAAAGCACTGAATGCGCCGAGCAGCGTAGCGATCATCATACATCCAACCCAGCGGTCTCGGTGGAACTTGATGCCCTCTTTCCGGCCGACCAGAGAGAACATATAGAATGACCCCAGGATAATGATAACGCCGATCCACTGAACTGCCGTGGGTCGTTCACCCATGAAGACCACGGCGACGCTGATCGTCCATAGTGGACTGGTCGCGCGAATCGGCGTGGCGATCGACATTGGCAGGTGTTTCATAGCGAAGGATGCAAAGATCCACGAGCTGCCAGCAAGGACAGACTTCAAGAACAGCAGGCCGTGCTGATGAAGGGTGAGTGTGTCCGTCTTTAGTCGTTCAAATGGAATCCATGCCGGCGCCAGTCGCATGATCACCAGCATCAATCCCCAGAGCAGAGCCCCGGTCAACACGTTCAGGAACAACACCGGGGGCACTGCGTTTTCTCGCAACGACGCCTTCTTGGCCAGTTCATACAGTCCGAGAAAACAAGCTGAAAAGAGGCTGAGAGTAATCCAATTCATCGCCAGGAGTTTAGTCGGATTCGGTCGGTGATGTCAGCTCTTTCGTATTCAGAAGCTACGTTCGAGAATTGGCGTCGCATCACGTGACAGAGCAGCAGCATGCGGTTGTTTCATCGGTTAAGGAGTTGAAATTAACTTATCGGCCTTCAATCCAGTCCAGCGAAAATCTTGCAATTGTGATATCCTTGCTGGCTTCGTAGAGACAGAGAATGGTCTTGTCCGGAAGAACAGCGAGGTCAGAATAGGCTGATGGACCAGCATCAAGCGTTCGACGAACGGGCCATGACCTGCCATCATCACGACTCAGTTTGATGGTCAGGTTTTCTCGCTTTCCTCGGCCGGGTTTACGCTGCTCCGGAGGTAGGTCGAGATGGCTTGGTGGCAACGTGTCTGGATTTGAGAATAACAACCAACCCGGATGGTCTGAAAGTGAAGCGACACTGGCCATGCAAACAGGCTCCCAAAGCTCTTCGGCAAACCGAGGCTCTGACCAATCAGTCGCTCCGTCGCGACTGGTGGACACGATCTTGCGATGACGGCCACCTTCGTTTCGTGTGATCAGAATGACGCTGCCGTCCGACAACGTTGCGACCATCGATTCATTCGGGTCGGTGAACGGTGCTGAGTTGCGAACAGCGATGTCTCCGGCTTTCCACGTCCTGCCGTGATCGTCGCTGTAAATCGTTCCGGCGGCTGAAGGTTCATGGTCGCCCGTGTTGCCGTACGCCAGCCAGATCGGCACGACTAATCGGCCTGAAGTAAGCTGCAATCCATGACCTGGGCCAGTTGCAATGACTTTCCAGTCGTAAGTCATGCGAAATGGTTCGAATGAACGGGTCATCTCAACAGGCTTTGACCATGTTTCTCCATCGTCCATGCTGCGCATGGAATAGCACCGTGCATAGTTCACGCAGTAAATGAACTCGATGGCCCCTGTTTGTGCGTCCACAATGGCGACGGGGTTGTTAACAGTTTGCTCTCGCTCCCCTCCAGACTTCTTTCGGGGGTTCCCTTCCAATCTTTCACCGTGGTGAGCAATATGTTGTGCAGGTTGCCATGTTCGGCCTCCGTCAAGTGATCTGCGAAGGTGAATTTCAATCTCGCCCCAGTCCGAACTGTCGTTAAGTCTTGCCTCGCAGTAAGCTAGCACGGTGCCCTTCGGCGTGACGACAACGCCCGGGATCCGATACCGAGCGACGCCGCTCAGGCCCGCAGGAAAGACCGGAATAAACTCGGGCTCATCCGCTACCAGAATCGATGGCGGAATAGACATAACACCAATTGCGATCAGCAGAAAACCTGCCACGGCGGATCGCTCCAGAACTCGCTCAGTGCGGCCCTGCCTGGCTTGCCAGGAAATTGGCAAATGCGAGATGCTCGACCTTAATATGCTCATGTTTAAACTTTTATTCCGAGAGTTCTTTGCGGCGATCTCGAGGCGCACCCCAACGCAGCAGAATTCAGTAGAGTTTGACTAGATTACGGGTTGTTCAATGTTTCTGTCAGGTAAGTGGCAAGCGTTGGTTTTCTGACATCGGGGGCGCCGGGATAAACCAGATCACAGATGACGCCATTGGCTCTGCAATGTTCCTGCAGCTTCACACCAAAGTTGGATGTATGGGTCGGATCTTTCTGCTCCTGTCCGACTGCAGGTGGTGCGTTGTAAAACAGATAGACAGGCGGATCGTCCGGCGAGACCAGGGCGTAAGGTGAATATTCTGCGATCCACGGCAGAACAGTGTCGCGTTTTGCAAGAAACTCTTCGAACTGGGATAGTTTGTTCGCAGGATCCCCAGCAAACCCAAACGCGTGGCCCCCATAGCGACTGTTGGGGGTCCACTCCTTCATCTGACGCGGATCCAGGGTCGTCTGAGCTCCACTTACCGCAGCACAGAGAAGCCGAGTCGATTCGCGAGCGATCGGATCCCTGCTGTTCGGATCGGCAAGATCTGGGTGGAAGGCCAGCCAAAGGCTTGTGCAGGCCCCTGCGGAACTTCCTGATGCCGCGATCCGGGTTTTATCAATATTCCATTCGTCAGCTTTACTGCGCACAAACTGCAGTGCCCGCGCGGCGTCGTGAAGGGGCCCGCGCACAGGCGGAATGACGCCGTCAGCAGTGGCTTCTTTAATAAAGCGGTACTCGATTGACGCCACCGAGATGCCATTCTGAAGCATATCCGAAAGCAGACTCGCGACAGACATTCGCCCCTCACCCTGCCAGCCACCTCCATGAATATAGAGCAGTAATGGTGTTGGCTTGTCGCTCGTCGCCTTCCAGAAGTGCAGTCGTTGCCTGACATGGGGTCCATACGAAATATCAAATGCTGTGGGTTCGGGGGTGGATTTGTAACTTTCAAGGCTACGTTTACCCTCAGCCTTCGAAATGTTTCGAACAAAAATATTTCGCCATCGAATCTCGCCACCATGTGTCTGCAGCATGATCGGGCCCTTGTCCGGAAGTGGTTTTGATCGATCCCAGTAGTTCTCCATGACCTGGCCATCGACAACCACCCGACCGTTCAGAGTAACCCACGTATGTGCTCCGATCTGACGTATCCTGAATTGATTCCACTGACCGAATGGTTTATCCGCCAGCAAATATGGATCTCGTCCGAGTCGCCCCGGAGTATTGTTGAAGAGGCCCCCGGAACCCATGTGTGGCAGTCGATTTGGATTCTTCGGGTCGAACGGCTGATTCCAATCCCAGATCTGAACCTGAGGATTGCCGCGGAGGTAGATTCCGCTGTCCGCACCGGCCACGGTTTTGTATTCCAGCAGCAATTCAAAGTCACTGAACTCTTCTTCACTTGCTGCGTATGGTCCATGTCCATCATTAACGAGTTCTCTGTTTTCGATTCGCCAGTGATTGGGAAACGCAACTCGTTGTTCAGCCAGGTTGGCGTCTTTTTTTTCGCCTTCGAGCTTTGCTGAATCATGCGGATTCCAGCCATACCACCCAGAGAGATCCTTTCCATTGAAGATCGCCCGAAAGCCCTTCGGCGGTTTCAATTCGTCGGCATGACCCCTGAGCGGCAGCAGCGCAGACGTCAGGGTGCAAAGAGAGAGGACAAAAGAGCGTGCACGTGTCACGGGACGTCTCCATAGAATTCTGGCGGGTATTGGTCGCAGGAGGGGAACCAGTATTTGAATCCACCGTATCGTGGCTGGCAAATGAGTCGACCGATGCTTTGCACCGCATCGTGGTCGGCATCAGGCTGTCTGTCGATCGCGATGCGGGTCGGAGACTGATTTCCGAGAAACGGCGATCCGAAAGCTGCTTCTCGTCTGTTTTGTTCTGCAAAGTGACATTCCACAAGGGATGAATGACGACAGAACAGGGGTTGCGCTGTGATGCCAATTTCTCAGTCTGCGTCTACAATACCAGGATGAGCACACAACTAATTCAGGAGAGCCCAGCGGGGCTGTACTGCGACGCCGGAGATTTTTACATTGATCCGTGGAGAAAGGTTCAACGCGCGGTCATCACTCATGCACATGCGGATCATGCGAGGCCCGGATCGACCAGATACCTCGCGACTCGTGAAGGTCGCCGAGTTCTTCGAAGCCGACTTGGGCCATCTGCCGATATCGAAACAATGTCATATGGGCAGACTATGACGATCAATGGCGTCACATTGTCGTTTCATCCTGCTGGACATGTGCTGGGGTCGGCTCAGGTACGAGTGGAATATCGTGGCGAAGTCTGGGTGGTGAGTGGAGATTATAAAATTGAACCCGATTCCACATGTTCGGCATTCGAACATGTTCGGTGTCATACGTTTATCACGGAGTCGACGTTCGGTCTTCCTGTTTATCGCTGGTCTCCGCAGTGCAAAATCTTTGACGAGATCAATCGATGGTGGCTGCAATGTCGATCGGCCGGTATCGCGGCGGTTCTGCTGGGATACTCGCTGGGTAAGGCGCAACGACTGATTGCCGGTGTCGATCCGTCGATCGGGCCCATCTATTGTCATCCCGCCGTTGAGGAGCTCAATCAGGAGTATCGAGCCAGCGGCATCGCCCTGCCCCAGACATACCTGCCCAGTCAGGCTCCGGCTCGCAAAGACTGGGGAGGTGTCCTGATAGTCGCACCGCCGACCGTTGCGAGTTCACAATGGATGAACAAGTTTGGAACAGCTTCAACAGCGATGGCTTCTGGCTGGATGATGACCCGTGGGAGTCGACGATGGCAGTCCGTAGATCGTGGCTTTCCACTGTCGGATCATGCCGATTGGCCAGGATTGTTGAAAGCGATTGATGAAACTCAGGCGGAACAGATTCTCGTTACTCACGGACACACAGGGCCGATGGTTCGCTGGTTGCAGGAAAACGGCAGGCAAGCGAGGGCTGTGATAACTCGTTTTTCCTCTGATGGGACTCCGGAATCCGCGGAGGAAGAATTAGATCGTGTTGCCGATCTGTCATGAAGCGATTTACAAGGCTGTATCAGGAACTGGATGAGTCGACGAAGACCAATCAAAAGGTTTCGGCGCTGGTGCGTTACTTTCAGGATGTGGACGAATCAGATGCGGCGTGGGCTGTCTGGTTTCTCTGCGGTCATCGGCCGCGTCGGGTCGTTCCGGTATCCAGACTTCGCGACTGGTGTGCGGAGCTGGCGAAAATTCCTGAGTGGTTATTTGCGGAGTCGTACGAATTCGTCGGAGATCTCGCCGAGACGATTTCGTTGATGCTTCCCGAGCCTTTGAATGTGTCCACAGGGACTCTGCACGAATGGGTCACAGAGCGACTGTTGCCGTTGGCTGATCTGGATGAAGACAGTCGTGAGAACGTCGTGAGATCTGCATGGAACGAGCTGGATTCGAAGCAGCGATTTATTTTCAACAAACTCCTGACCGGTGGCTTTCGAGTGGGTGTATCGAAGAAACTGGTTACTCGTGCGCTGGCAGAGTTCAGTGGATTGTCGGCTGATGTGATTGCTCATCGATTGATGGGGACATGGACGCCAGCCAGAGAGTCGTTCAGGCACCTGATTTCATCCGATACGCATGACGCTGAGATTTCTCGCCCGTACCCGTTTTGTCTTGCCAATCCCCTGCCCGATCTGCGCAAATCCGGAGACATTTCAGCTCACCTTGGAGATGTGACCGGATGGTGCATCGAATGGAAATGGGATGGTATTCGTGCTCAGATTGTCAAACGCAAACAACAGGTTTTTGTTTGGTCACGCGGAGAAGAGTTGCTGACGGAGCGATTCCCCGAAGTCGTGGCTGCTGCGAAGAAACTTCCGGATGGTACGGTTCTGGATGGGGAACTCGTTGGCTGGAGGAAAGGACATGTTCTGCCGTTTGCAGACCTTCAGAAACGGATTACGCGCAAGAAGGTTGGCCAGAAGATTCTCACTGACGTGCCGGTAAGATTCCTCGCGTTCGACGTGCTTGAGCTGACTGGGGTTGATCGTCGCAAGGCTCCATTCAGTGAACGCCTCGAAATGCTTGAGGTCCTTCTCGGCACCAAAGCTGATGAGAACTCTCTCATGCCGTTGAAGAGTCAAAGTCTGAATTCTGACGAATTCAGCTACGGAGTGAGTGTGAGCGAACGGCCGATTGCATTGCCGCGTCCGCTTTCCGTGGCGTCTTGGGATCAGGCGATACAATTGCGCAGCGACAGTCGTGAGCAGCGAGTAGAAGGATTGATGCTGAAGAGACGCGATTCTGAGTATGGAAACGGTCGAGTCGCGGGGTTGTGGTGGAAGTGGAAAGTCGAGCCGTACCATTGTGATGCTGTGCTGATTTACGCCCAGCGAGGTCATGGTCGTCGAGCAAGCAAGTTTACAGATTACACGTTTGCGGCGTGGGAGAATGGACTGCTTATTCCATTTGCAAAGGCGTATTCGGGATTAACGGACGCTGAGATTCGCGAAGTTGACGCATTCATTCGAGCCAACACGATCGAACGATTTGGTCCGGTCAGCAGTGTCAAGGCAGAGCTCGTGTTTGAGCTGGCCTTTGAGGGCCTGCAGCGATCCAGTCGTCACAAGGCTGGTATCGCAGTTCGTTTTCCCAGAATTGCCCGATGGCGAAAGGACAAGAAGGCATATCAGGCTGATACTCTGGAAACAATCCGTTCGCTGGCTCAATCGGCCTGCTCAATTGAAAAAGATTCGGTGGAGTGTGTCAGCGATGTCATGGTTGCGACTGCAGACGACGCAGAGTCAGAGTCTGATGAAGAGTTAGGGGGGTTGTTTACAAAAAAAAGGAATTGAGAGTTTCCATCCTGAACCGTGCTGATCAGACCAGCCTACATCAAAGAGTAACAAGGATATCCGTTGAGTTGCTGTGCTCTGTTCATTCGTTTGAAGGGGTGTGGCTGTCAGTTTCCGAAAAGAACGATTGTCTTGAACCGACCGTCCAGTCAATTTTTGTCGCGTACAGCAGTAGCCAGGGCAACCAGATGCATTTCTGACTGGTTCATGGCAAGGGGATGGAAAGTATCTTCATTTCAAAAAGAGGTCTGGTCTGCCTATCTGAATCGTGAAAGTGGACTGGTACATGCAACGACTGGAACCGGCAAGACGCTTGCGGCGTGGCTCGGCCCCGTGATCGAAGCACTTGCAGAAGCGACGAAGGATCCGTCGTCGATTGAAGAGACTTCATTGCGAGTACTCTGGATCACTCCACTAAGAGCTTTGGCGATCGACACGCTGCATTCGTTGCAAGAGCCGCTGGAAGATCTGGGTGTCGGCTGGACCGTTGAAAGCCGAACAGGCGACACGTCGCCGTCGGTGCGAAGTCGTCAACGGCAGCGGCTTCCGACGGCCCTCGTGACGACTCCGGAAAGCCTGTCACTCATACTGACTCGCGCCGATGCGGAGTATCAGTTTCGCAACCTGCGATGTGTGATCTGCGACGAATGGCACGAGTTGTTGTCTACAAAACGCGGCGTTCAGGTGGAATTGGCACTGGCCAGATTGCGTCAATGGCGCCCGGAGCTTCGAACGTGGGGATTATCGGCAACGCTGGGTAATCTGGATGAAGCGATGCGCGTGCTGCTCGGTGGTTATGGTCCATGGATCGCGTCAGAGTCAGGCTCTGAGGTTGGCGTTGCTCGTTCTGTCCCGCTGTCTGAGAAACGGATGAGCGGACAGAGTGAACTGGCCAGTTCAATGAAGTGTTTGAGCTCGAATTCACTAAATAACAAACAAAGTCGCCTGATTACCGGGGGGCAGCAAAAGAAAGTTGTTGTCGATTCATTGATTCCGAAATCGATTGAACGATTTCCGTGGGCTGGACATATGGGGCTTAGGCAGCTGGGTGACGTGATTCAGTCGGTTGACGAGGCGAATTCGACTCTCATTTTCACGAACACGCGATCACAAACAGAAGCGTGGTACCATGCGCTGCTTCAGGCAAAGCCTGAATGGGCTGGACTCATTGCGCTGCATCATGGATCTCTGGAACAGGAAACGCGTTCGTGGGTCGAAGACGGACTTCGAGCCGGATCACTGAAGTGTGTGGTCTGCACAAGCAGTCTGGATCTGGGAGTTGATTTCAGCCCAGTTGATCGGGTGATGCAGGTGGGGTCACCGAAAGGTGTTGCAAGACTCTTGCAGAGAGCCGGCCGCAGCGGCCATCGTCCGGGAGCGATCAGCCGCGTCACATGTATCCCGACGCATGCACTCGAATTGCTGGAAGTGGCGGCGGCTCGAGATGCCATCGCAGCGGGTCAACTTGAGGGTCGCCAGCCACATCGAAGCCCGCTTGATGTTCTCTGTCAGCATCTTGTCACCGTCGCGTTGGGGACGGGCTTTGAGTCTTCAGATCTGTTTGCGGAGGTTCGGAAGACAGCTAGCTTTGAATCACTCAGTGAAGAGGAGTGGAAGTGGACGCTGGATTTCGTTGCTCGTGGCGGAGATGCCCTGAAGGCGTATCCTGATTATCACAAATTGAGAGAGACAGAAGGCCGCTTCACAGTCGCCAATCAGCGGATTGCGCGGAATCATCGAATGTCAATTGGAACGATTGTCAGTGATGCATCGCTGATTGTTCAATATCTGAATGGCCCCCGACTTGGAACAATTGAAGAATCGTTCCTCACGAAACTGAATCCCGGCGATTGCTTCACGTTCGCTGGTCGAACGGTCGAACTGGTTTATGTTCACGATATGAAGGTCTGGGTTCGCAAGGCTGCGGGCTCAGAGCGGGGGCGAATTCCTCGCTGGATGGGCGGCAGGATGCCGCTATCAACCGAGTTGGCCAGCGCGGTACGTCGTCGCCTGGAACAGGCTCATCATGGAAAATTTGAAGGGCCGGAAGTGCACGCGATCCGCCCTTTGCTGGAGCTTCAGTCAAAGTGGTCTGCCATTCCGTTGCCTCATCAGACCTTGATCGAACAGATCCGGTCCCGCGAAGGATACCACACGCTCTTCTATCCGTTTGCCGGGCGTCTTGTTCACGAAGGACTCTCTGCGCTGTTTGCGTGGAGGATGTCACGGTTGAAACAGATCACGTTCACGATGTCGGTCAATGATTATGGGTTCGAATTGCTGTCCGCTGAAGAGCCGCCTCTGGACGCGGCACTTGAGGCCGGGCTGTTCGCCATCCAGAATCTGGCGAATGATCTGGATGCCTGTCTGAACGCTGCGGAAATGGGCAAAAGACAATTCCGGGAAATCGCTCGTATCTCCGGGCTTGTTTTTCAGGGCTACCCGGGGCAACAGAAGTCGGCAAAGCAGTTACAGGCCAGCAGTGGATTGCTATACGACGTGTTCAGCAACTACGACCCACAGAATAGGCTCCTGCGACAGTCACGAGTGGAGGTGCTGGATCGCCAACTCGAGCACACCAGATTGCAGTCTACTCTGCAATGGCTTTGCTCCAGTCAGATCGTCCGGAAAGCCCCCAGACAATTCACTCCCATGGCATTTCCCCTGATTGTGGCTCGCCTCCGAGAACGCCTGAGCAGTGAATCGCTTTCCCATCGCATTGCCCGAATGACGGTTCAACTCGAAAAAGCTGCTGATCGATAACGGACTTTAAAGTTCCGATTCCAACTGCTGCGAGGCTCATTGTCTGGCTGTCGAAAGTTCTTACAGTTCACCGGCAGACTCAGGTGATTTCTGATACCTGCATAGAACATTATTTGCGAATTCTGATAAAACTGCTCAGCGTGAGCCACACTATGAAGCGTGAAGACATGAAGCAGTGGCTCGATCAGCAATTGCTTCTGCAGAAACAACTTGTCACAGGGGCTTCCGTCGCAATGCTGGTGATTGGAATTGCGACGGTTCTGCTGGAATTGATGCTCTTCTGTCTGATCCTGCGGATTGGGTTCATTGAGAGTCTGTGGCGGGCGATGCTGGCGACGTTGATGATTCTCGCCGGGATTCAATACCTGGTCGCTGTTCGCTTTCCCAAAGATTTACCGAATCGTCAATACAGGATCGAATCTGAGAGTGAAGAGTTGGTTGTCCGCACGTTCCCCGCGATGTCAGTCGTCTGGACCTACACGCTCGGGAGTCTGGAGTCTGATCAGTCATGGCTGGATCGACTTGCAGGGATTCTCACTTTGCCTCAGCGAATGTGCATGGCGGCATGGTATTCGTGGAAACGCCGCGAGCACCTGATGCAGGTGGATACTCATGAATGTGCAGGAGTCTTTCGACTGCTGCACAAAGAGAATACCTGTGTTGACATTTCAGACTTGATCAGGAAAGCCCGGCTGAGCAATCCTGAGAAAACGTTTGGCGAGGTTTCTTTGTTCGATGGCGTTCTGTTTCTGCCCCGCAAGACCTCTGGGCTGAGCCTCGCCAACCGTGTTCTGGAGGATATCAATGATTGGTATCAGAAACGACATGGTCTGCCCGAATAAGTTTCATTCCAATTCAGTGTTCAGGATCCACTCCGGGCGTATGCCAGCATGGAATGGAGACGGCTGTGTATCTGTCGGCGTCTCCGGTCCTCCGGCAATATCGACGTCTTTGCGAGTCAGACAGGCAAAATTTGCCTTTGCACAAATCACGGTTTCGCTTTCATGGCAACGGATGAAGAAAATTATCGCGTTCTGATTCAAGAATGCGATAGATTGCGTTTTCGATGAAAATGCTTTGCCGTAATTCAGTGCAGACGACGAATGTCATCCAGCTTGTGAATCTGGCTTGGTTCTTTTTGAGCTGGAGGACTGTTTTGGTTGAAGTGCAGGATGCTTTTGGCATGTGCTCTCGGGCATAGATGACGTCTGTTGACATCAAGGATGAGGTCTGGAACCATGAAGTCGCCAAGTTCTGTTTTTTTGATCATCTTCGCATGCAGTATTTTTCTTCTGAGTTCCAGTGCATCAGCACAGGATGTGACAGCGACGAGTCCCTCCGATGCCACCGGAGTGGATGATCAGAAAAGAGCCGAGACATGGACCTTGAAGTATCGTTTTTTGAAAAATGAGACTCTGCGATACGTGAGCCATCAGACCATGAAGCTGACGACCACTTTGGAGAGTGGTACTCAGGTCGACGTCTCTGAGTTCCGACAACAGCGTTCTTTCAGGGTCAAAGATGTCGATGCAGATGGCCGAGCGACCCTTGAGATGGCTTTTGAGCATGTCCGGATGGAGAAGAAGACGGGAGATGCACAGCAGTTGATCTACGAATCGACAATGAAACCGGCTGATGTTCCAGGCGTGTTTCGGCAGGTGGATCACGAAGTCAGAAAGCTGAAGACGAACTTCTATCTGAACCCTGATGGAACATCGGCGTTTGAACAACTGGTGAGCCAGACCTCAGTCAGACCACCCGGTGATAATTCATCGGTACATGCTGCTGCGTCTTTCATAGACGCGGAAGCGGACGACGAATCAGTCCGAACAGTGTCAGCGACCGCACCATCAATAGAAAATTCAGAAAAGGATGCCGGGACATTTCTGCTGACGCTGCCAGATCATCCCGTCCGAGTTGGCGCGACATGGAAGCATGTGGCTACCGTTCCCGTTCGGGTTACGGCTGAGATCAATCGAAACATTCAAATTCTAAGAACATTTCGACTGGATTCAGTCGAGGGTGATATTGCGATCGTGTCGTTTCGCTCGTCGATCGAATCACCCTTGAGAACACCGGCTGTTCGCAGCCAGTTAATTCAGGCCTTGCCGAAAGGCACGATGAAGTTTGATATGGCCAGCGGACGGATGGTGACGCTCAGGATGCTTCACAATCAATCGGTTTTCGGAGCAATGACTCAGAATGGAGTTCTCGAGTGCAATGGAGAAAGCATTGATACGTTGATGACAGACGCCTCGATGCCAGAGGGGTCCTCGGTGAATGACAACACCGTGCGGTGATAAAGACGGCGGCTTGCTGTTTTCCCATACTTCCAAAAGAAAAGGCATTGGAGCTCTTCATGGCTCCAATGCCTTTTTCCATCCGGGAAACAGATTGTGTGTTTTAGTTTGACTCTGCTGCAGCGGCCGGAACAACATTTACACGGCGGCCACCCTGGTCGAAAGTCACGGTGCCGTTGCACAGTGCAAACAACGTGTAGTCCCCACCCATACCGACGTTGCGGCCGGGATGCCATTTCGTCCCACACTGACGAGCGATAATGTTGCCAGCCACGACGGCTTCACCGCCGAACTTCTTGATTCCAAGTCGCTGAGCATGTGAATCGCGACCGTTGCGCGTAGAACCTTGTCCCTTCTTGTGAGCCATAACTTTAATACTCCGATAAAAAGCGTTGGAAACAACGCGTTAGGCCTTAATGCAGAGCCGGACCGAGTCACTTTCAGCAGCAGAATTCTGGGCCGCGAATTGTGTTCGCAAAGAGTGCTTTTTTCAAGACCGTGATTGCTGGTTCCAGAGATTTCCCAGCACAGTCATCCGAATTTCGTCGGGAGTTGAATCGAAAGAACTCCCCTCGAGAGCCGTATTTCTCAGAAATTTCCGAGAACTGCTCATTTCGCAGGCGTTCTGACATTTCGCAGCACTGTGTCCACGTCTCTAACGTTCAACTGAATGCTGCGAGCCTGATACGTCCAGAGCGGATAACGGCGATCCGCCACCAGATCGCCATTTGTATCTTCTTCAGAGACGAATCGAAACTCCTTTTCATCCTGCTCGTACTCATCGCCTGGGCGTTCGAATTTCTGGATAATCACCTTCTCTTCAACAACTCTTGTCTCTCCAGATCCCATGATTCTGTAGGCGTTTGTGAATCCTGACATGACGACTGACAGGAAATCCGCTCGAGGATCAACATTTCTCCACACCGCGACCCCGTAAATCGCATTTTCAAGGGCCTCCTGATCGGCAGCTTCGGCAGCCCTCGACACTGCTTCCTTATCGCCACCGTTCTCTTTGGCAGTCGCAGCAGCAAGACCCGACGAAGCAACGGGCTCACCGATCTCAGAAATCGCTTCGATGCTGTTCATTAACTTGAGTGAGTCACTTCGTCTACCCATCTCACGACGAAACACCGCCATCTGGATTTCAGGGTTGATATCATCAACGTAGGTCTGCAACACGAGGCCGTTGCTGTCTTGTGTCTGAAGAGTGAATCTCGGCAGACGCAGAGGAATGGCGGATTCCGGGTCAAGAACGTTGGTGGGATCTCGTTGAGGGTCGGTGAGTTTTTGAATCAGATTGTTTCTGTCCGGACCTGCCAACTCCGTTGGATCTCGACGAATGGCTCGCCATACCATGTACCGGACAATTTCTTTTTTCAACTCTCCAGACTTTGGGTCGGGCAGTTCAATCTTCATCAGGCGAATGCTCTTGATCTGGACTTCGGCAATCCATAGGTCCGGATACCCGGGCCCCAGAATCGGCTCATCGAGCGATCGAACCTTTGAAGGTCCCAGCAACTCGTCAACGGTGATGGAGATGGAGCTCGTACGTTCAAATCCCTGATCCAGCGGCGCTCGGACGATCTGCCCGGAGGCGACCGTCGAGTGGAATGCCAGAATCGCCAAAGTAATCGATAAGATCGCGACAGGAAGTTTCGCCATTGAGGCTGACTCTCAACGAAGACCAGGATCAAAAGATTGAGACAAGCCACTCGGGTCCCAATGGGACTGATGACCTGAATAGATCGGAAGACTATGCCAATTCACAGGAATTTGACGACGAACCTCCCGCGCAAACCACAACACTTTGGTTGTTATCGGCGGACATGTACACCAGTTTTTGCCGACATCCTGCGATTTGTGCCAATTGAGTACTCGTTCCACTGCCGAGACGCCTACATCGAGCCATTCGCCCGGCAGAGGTGTCCATTTCCCCCAAAAAAGCGGAGTAAAAACCGGCATAAAGTGCCTGTTCGGGGCTGTCACCCGGGCGCTTCGATGTGAGCTTTTTCTGAACGAGACTGTCAAATTGAACTGCGAATGTCCCGGCAGATCGTCGATGCTGCCAGAAGTTTCTGCAAGGATAGTCTCCGGGACTCCATTCGAACTTTTTCCAACACGGCCGGCGTTTCCCGTTCGGCGCGGAAATCCATCAGGGGACTCTATCGCCGCAGGAGGCAAAGACTCGGGTCATTTCAATGGGAATGATCGAACAAATCCCGGGCAGCACAGGGAAGCGAGTTGCCAGGATCTCAAAGTCCGAGTCCGTAGTCAGCACCACAGAACCTTGACCTTGCGACCGAACCATTCGTGGCGCTCCCTCAGGCGTGCAGAGTCGCATGACAATGCGGCCATTCCACTGCAGATGGGCCACTCGTCTTCATGGCGCTGCCGCGAGATGAAGCAGCCTGCGGTGGTGGTGTCAATGATTCGGGACGAATCCATCTCTTTGGGCGAACAGCCGACGCAGCCATCCTCCGACACCAGCGCTGTGGCTACAAAGCAAAGATGTCTTTTACAATACAGTCGGCGATTCTTTGTGAGATCTCGGTTGGGCTGGAGTCACAATGACTGTGATGCTTCACTATGGAACATAAGCGTTCGTGCAGAGACCAAGTGTTGTCTGCGAAGTCGTTATTCCGAAATGGACTGTGGCCGGACACCAAAATCACCGGCAAGAAGAATCAATCGTCGTTTTTCGTCAAGGAGAATCTCGTGAGTTTGTCCCGATCCACTGGCAGGCTCACCTGAGACGTTTGCACTCGAAGCGTAAACACGGCTTACAGCACCATCTGCCGTCGCCACGAAGACGTCGCTGTGACCTGATGACCAGACCAGAGCGCGAGGTGTCGCGGTGAGTTGTGTAAATCGTACCAGCCGTCCTGTTCGAGGCTGCCAGAATCGCACTGTGCGATCTTCACTGATGGAAGCAAGCAGGTCGGTTGGACTGCCAGTATTTTTCGGCTGGATGGCGACGCCATTGACCTGATGAGTGTGATTATTGAGCGTTCGCAGAAGCCTCCCGTCGGCAGCTTTCCAGACGCGAATTGTCTGGTCGACTCCTCCAGACACGCAGTCGTCAGCATCAAGGAATATGGCCGTGATCACAACTCCTGAATGTCCACTGAATTGTGACCTGACTTGTCCAGTTGCAGGATCGATCAGCTTACAGAAACCGTCGGCACTTGCCGTGACGAAGGATTGCCCATTTGGTGACCAGTTGGCCTCATAGATGACATCGTTGTGCAAATCCCACCGAGACAGAACATCCCCCTCCGGCCAATTGAATAACTCGGCAGTGCCGGATTCGCCCGCAACACCTCCGGCGATGAGCAGCCGCTGCCCATCCGGAGAAAAACTCGCGTGATGAATATTCTCCAGCTCCGAATAAAAAGTTCGCACGCTCGAAAGACCGGGCCAGTTCAGAAGTTGCAGTCCAGCTTGAGATCCGATTAGGACACCGGACTGATCCGGAGTAAATGCCGCTGCTGTGATCGGCGGATCACTGCCCCCGCAAAGCGGGCTTGTGATCACAAAGAGGGCGCATGCTGCGAATAGTCTGATGCCTCGCGCAATCTGAGGCGTTAAATGAGAAGCCTCGCCCTTCCCTGATAACATCGACATGCAAAAGACGGGAGGGCCGCATTCCCTATTCACTGAGTCAGGGTGCATTACGCCAATCCTCGAATCATCTGCCCACCCTGGTTAATCGCGATCGAACGGCCATCAGATGTTCGCAATTCACGATACGGATCAATCCCCAGCAGCGAGTAAATCGAAAACGCAAGATCCGCAGGAGTCACAGGCTGATCCACTGGACCCTCACCGACACGATCACTTGATCCAATCACGTGTCCTCCCTGCACGCCGCCACCTGCCATCACGACACTGAACACACGCGGCCAATGATCGCGGCCTCCGCGAGTATTCAATTTTGGCGTTCGGCCAAATTCTCCCATCGCCACAACAAGCGTTTCGTTCAGCAGCCCGCGTTCTTCCAGGTCAGCAATCAATGCGGCAAAGCCCAGATCGAATGTTGGAACGAGACCCACCCCAGTCTTCGCGCCAGTGTAGCCCAGCTTCAGTGGAGTGACGAGACCATCGTGAGTATCCCAGCCGGTATTTGTCACTGTCACAAACGGTACGCCGCGTTCGACCAGACGTCGAGCCAGCAGGCAGCTTTGTCCAAACATTCGCGGCCCATAGCAGGTTCGAGTGATATCCGACTCCTGCGACAGATCGAACGCCTGCTTTGCCTCTTTCGATGTAACCAGACGAAAGGCCTGCTCGAGATTCGAAGTCTCCGGATTTTTGACCGCTGAATTCTCAATCAGCCTCTGGTCTGCATCGAACTTCGCAAGAAATTCACGCCGTCGCTGCAGTCGTATCTCATCGATCTCAGGATACAGGTCCAGATCGCGAACAATAAACTCAGACTTCGACGGGTCGCCCTTTGTTTCGAACGGTTCGAGCGACGATCCCAGAAATCCTGCTCCCGCCGACCTTGCTTCTGGAATGGCGACGTAAGGTGGCAGGCTGGTGTTCGCGGACTTCAGATGAGCAGCGACGGAACCATAACTGGGGTACTGGATCGCCGACGTCGGCTTGTAGCCTGTCAGCAGATAGCGATTTGCAATACCGTGTTCCCCCAGCGGCGATGTCATCGAACGAATGATGGCCAGATGCCTTGCGATCTTCGCTGTCTCTGGAAGCAACTCGCAAAACGAAATCCCCGGAATACTCGTCTCTATTGACTGAAACGGCCCGCGAACCTCAGCCGGCGCGTCGGGTTTTAGATCAAACGTCTCCAGATGACTTGGCCCGCCATCAAGCCACAGCAGGATACACGATTTCGCTGCGTTTTTTTGCGATACAAGCGGATTTGCCGATGCTGTCCGGGGGTATCTCGGCAAATCAGTCAGGCTCAGCCCCAACGCCGTTAATACACCTGCTTTGATAAGGTTACGCCTTCGTCCCATCAGTGATTCTCTCGAAAGTCGCGGCTGTTGAGCAGGCTCCAGACAAAGTCTTCGAGCCGTCGATTTGTTTCAGCACCATCTGGATGCTCAATCGCAGCAAGCCAGCTTGAGCG
>JBKDRW010000339.1:0-18568 GCA_046341255.1 Planctomycetota bacterium | reverse complement strand
TCGTTTCCCTCGGAGGCCCGCGTTCAGACGCCTGTTCTTTGCTCGAACATCAACCGGTTCCAAGGCCGCGATCGAGTGCTTCCAGTTCCCGGATGTAGGCGTCTGCCACCGTTTCAAGAACCACGCGATTGATCTTCCACGAAGGGAGATCCTCTGTCGTTCGGTTGCAGTGTTCCGTCAGCAGGCGGTAGAGAAACCGGAACAGATGACGCGGAACTCGCAGCTTTGAAAACTTCTGAATCAGTTCCTCGCGCGAGATTTCCTCTGAGAAAAAATCTCTGATGGTGATCTGACTTGCCGGGACGGCTCCACGACTGGTCTCGTCCAGGCAGGCCCGGATACGGTTCGTCGCCATATCGAACAGGGATTCTCCGGTCCATTCGAGCGACTTGATCAGATTCTGCTTATCCAGTCGTGATCGTTCATAGAATTCCTTTTCCTCACGACTCAGGAAGAACACCACATCGCGCGGCAGCAGCATCTTGAAACCGATGCCAGGATGCTTCAGAAACTTGTTGTCGAACATCGACCACAGGAAATCCCGCATCCGCTCCGCCGATCCATTGATCAGGTGCGGTTCATCAACCCGGTCCACCAGCACGATGATGCTTTCAAACCCAAGTGGTTTCAGAATCCGCTGCAGCTTTGACAGCAGTTCATAACGGTCATCGCTGCGGTCACGAGACGGCATCGGCTGATCGTCAATTTCGTTTGCGGGGAAGCCGGCGAGAATCTTCCGAAGCGACGATGTGCTGTGGTCAAGTATGCGAATCTGCTTCGCAACCTGTCGAGCTTTCCACCAGAGAACTGCCCATCGCTGAAGAAATGGAATCCAGCCGGCGGCAATGACCAGATAAATCCACCACGACTTCAGCTGGGCCAGGGCTGACGACGGGTCCGTGGGTACCTTCCGGAGAGCAAACGCCAGAACGCACAGGGTGACCAGACAGCCCAGCCAGCATCGCCACTGTACCAGCGGAGTTCCGTAGCCAATTTGTTTTCGAATGTTGTGCCATCGCTGCAGATGAGACTGATCGGATGACTGGTCATAGAACGCAGCCAGCATCAGCAGATCCCGCTTTCGCTGGCGAGGCAGTTGTCGGACCTGTTCCAGCTGGAAGTCCGGGTCCGTGGCGTGCTTGTCGGCGATGACGTTGCAGAGTCGACGGGTGCTCAGTGTGAGCAGCGCGTCGATATGATCCCAGAGTCTCCATTGACGCAATGCCTGGTCCGGATTCTTACGGCGACCTCGAAGCCGATCGCGAAACGCATCGAGAAACGGATTCAGGTCATCGTAGCTGATGACAAATGCACGTTCGTTTGGAAATCTGGCGTTGTGATCCTGCAGGGATTTGATCAGTTGCAGACGCAGGGCCGTCTTTCCAGCTCCCTTTTCACCAAAGACAATCGATGTGCTGGGATTGCGACAGTCACCGAGAATCTTGTCCCATGCCGTATGGTGAATGGTCTCCGCACAATGGTGCTGAAAGATGTGGTCCGACTGGGCGTCTTCCTGGCTGAATGGATTGATACGAACGCCGTAGTGTTCAAGAAATTGCTGGATCTTCATATGGCGACGAAATACCTTCCCTCTGTGACATCGTGACCGACGGTTTGAGGAGGCTCTGCCGGGGTCACGAATCGACAACCAGCGAGCGGGCTCTGGCTGACCCCGGAAAACTCGATGTGAACAACGCCAGATGTGTAGCTTTTGTGGTTTCCGCAGGTTATGAAAACTACACTAGCTGCGAGGCTCCGTCAAAGGCGTCGACTTCGACTGACCCTGGAATAGGGCGATCGGGAATCGCCGTCCGGTCAGGTTTACACTACCATCAAACGGCGGCGCGGGATCAGCATCTGGAAGTTCCTGACCCGGGAGTTCGAGGCTCCCCAACGCGGAATCGGATCGACGTCGCCCGGTCTTTGCTTCGCGTCTCAGGTTCCCTGCAGGTCGAAGGTACTCAAATCATGGCATTTGAAATCACAATTCCTCGACTTGGCTGGTCGATGGAAGAAGGCATATTTGGTGGCTGGAGGAAGAATGAAGGCGATTTTGTCCGGCGGGGCGACATTTTGTTTGAGCTCGAGGGCGAAAAGGCTCTGCAGGAAATTGAAGCGCTGGATGAGGGTATATTGAAATTGACACCGAACGGCCCCAGCCCCGGCGCGGTATTGAAAGTCGGCGCCGTGATTGGCTATCTGGCTGCAGCGAACGAGACTGTTCAGGGATGCACTGCGGATTCAGGAACGGCAGAGATTGTGACGGTGGATTTGCCTGTCAAAGCAGCTGAGGTCAAAGATTTCGTGGCCTCCCCGTCGATTCGTCGCCTTGGGCGAGAACTGGGGGTGGACTTGTCCAGCCTGTCCGGAAGCGGGGCCGATGGTCGAGTTCTGGAGGAGGATGTCCGGGCGGCAGCGCGGTCAAAGGAGTCGGGTGACCCGAAGGACATTTCAGGTCGATCGCGCCAGCCCGTGATCACTCCGCGCGCCAGACGAGCTGCCGAGCGTATCCGCCTCGACTGGACTCAGCTTTCCGGAACAGGAAAAAACGGTCGCATTCGGGAACGCGATGTCCTGAAGGCCGCGGAGTCGCGTGGGGCGGTTGACATGTCTTCCTCGAATCCCTCCCAGCGGACTCCGCTTTCCGGTCGCAGGAAAGTCATTGCTGCTCGACTTGAGCACAGTGTTCGCACAACAGTGCCGGTCACGATCACGGGTCGAGCTGATGCGACGAATCTGATGAGTCTTCGCGAGCAGTTCCGGACAACAGCAAATGCTTCGGAAGGCAGGATTCCGGTGCCAGCGGTCCACGATATCGTGGCCAAACTGGTTGCGGCAGAACTGACGCAGCATCCGCTGATGGGGGCTCGATGGGACGGGGATTCCCTGGTCCTTCCGTCTGCCGATCAGATCCATCTGGGACTTGCTGTCGACACGACCGAAGGCCTGATCGTTCCCGTCCTGAGGCATGTCCACACGGCCTCGCTGATTGCGGTTGCTGAAGAATCGTTTCGAATGATTCGTAAAGCTCGGGATGGCCGTCTTTTGACCAATGAAATGCAGGACGGTGTCTTTACAATTTCGAATCTCGGCGGATTTGGAGTGGAGTTCTTCACCCCGGTGATCAATTTTCCTGAGACAGCCATTCTGGGGCTCGGTGCAATCTGCAAACAGCCGGTTGCGACCGATGACGGGCAGATTGCCGTGCGTCAGATGATGCCGCTCAGCCTGACGTTCGATCACCGAGTCATTGATGGGGCACCGGCGGCCAGGTTTCTGCAATCTCTGTGTGCGGCAATCGCCAGTCCGGCAGCGAGGCTACTCGCATCGCCGTAAGCAGATCGACTTTGCCGAACTGCACTCCGCGCCACGCGAACACGTCCAACCTGAACACTGGAAACCATGAAGATGGCGGATTTTTTCAAAGCATCCTTCGGTTTGATGTGGCGGCTGGAGCGAGCCGTCCTGGTGGCCGCAGGTCTGATCTGCGGCGTTCACGCATGTGCTTCAGCCGCTGATCCGCCTGCTGGCGAAACCGGCGGTCGTGTGCCTCTGCCAAACATCGTCGTGATCTTGATCGACGACATGGGATATTCGGACATCGGGCCGTTCGGTGGAGATCCGAAACTCACTCCGAACCTGAATCGTATGGCCCGTGAAGGTCGACGATTTACAAACTTCTATGTGTCTCAGGCGGTCTGCTCCGCGTCTCGTGCGAGTCTGCTGACGGGCTGTTACAACGTTCGCATCGGGATCCTCGGAGCACTTGGGCCGGCGACAGAGATCGGGATCAGCGACAACGAGATGACGCTGGCGGAAGTCTGCCGCCAAAAAGGCTATTCCACTGCATGTTTCGGGAAATGGCATCTTGGGCATCATCACGAGTTTTTGCCGCAGCAACATGGGTTTGATGAGTACTTTGGCCTTCCATTCAGCAATGACATGTGGCCGTTTCATCCCGAAGTCATGCATCTGCCGATGGACGAACGCCTGAAACGATGGCCACATCTTCCGCTGATCAGTGGCAGTACAGTGATTGATGAACAGGTCACTGCCGATGAACAGGCGCTGCTGACGACTCAATATACAGAGCATGCGACCTCGTTCATCGATCGTCACGCCGATCAGCCGTTCTTTCTGTATGTGCCCCACTCGATGGTTCATGTTCCGCTGTTTGTTTCTGAAAAACACAAGGATGCGACAGGATCCGGCCTGTATGCGGATGTGGTCAGGGAAGTGGACTGGTCCGTTGGTCAGATTCTTGAGGCTCTGCGTCGGAATCAGCTGGATGAGAAGACACTGGTGATCTTTACCTCCGACAATGGGCCGTGGCTGAGTTACGGGAATCATGCTGGATCCGCGAAGCCTTTACGAGAGGGCAAGGGCACGATGTTCGACGGTGGTTGTCGCGTTCCCTGCCTGATGCGATGGCCGGGACAGATTCCTGCCGATTCGGAATGCACTGAACCCGCGATGACGATTGATGTGCTTCCTACGGTCGCAGATCTCATCGGCGCGAAACTGCCGGATCACCCGATTGATGGCAAGAGCATCTGGCCCCTGATGAACGCAACGCCAGGGGCAAAGTCTCCTCAGGAGGCGTATTATTTTTACTGGGGACGCGAATTGCAGGCGATTCGCAGGGGGAATTGGAAACTGCATTTCCCGCATGAATATCGCACGCTCAACGGACGTCCCGGAGGTACTGACGGAATTCCGGCAAAGTACGATGTTGCAACACTGGAATCCGCTCTGTTTGACCTTGAAACCGATCCCGGCGAATCCAGCAATGTCGTCCGTGAGCATCCGGACGTGGTGGCTGAACTGAAACGACTGGCGGAAAAAGCCCGCGCGGAACTGGGAGACAGAGAACGTCAGGGAGCCGGCGTACGTTCTGTCGGAAAGCTCACTCGGGAAGCACCCGGTGAACAGTAACCGCAAATCCTGTGCTGATGGCCAACAGTTGCGGTGTCGCATGACGAATCTCGGAGTCTGAACGTATCAGCCATCTGCAGGACTCCGGTCGTGGTATTTCCACGCGATGTGAAGACCAGATCAGAGTGGGCCGCATCGAGCGATCTGGCCACGACCGCTCGATGCAGAAAACCTCATGAAGTTGGACCTGCAGAACCCAGGTCTCAGGAGAGCTCTTTCAGTGCATCAATCACCTGATCATCGTGACCGTCGACGGACACTTTCTTCCAGACTTTGGCGACTTTGCCATCAGCGTCGATAAGGAATGTCGATCGCTGAATCCCCATCGATACTTTCCCATACATATTTTTCTCCCGCCAGGCGCCGTACTTTTCGGCCACGGCGTGATCGACATCGGCCAGAAGCGGGAAGTTGAGTTTGTACTTGTCTGTGAACTTCCGGTGACTCGCCACGTCATCAGCACTTACACCCAGCACGACAGCGCCGAGTGCTTCAATTTCACCTTTTCGGTCGCGAAACGCACACGCCTCTTTTGTGCAGCCCGGAGTGTCATCCTTGGGATAAAAGTACAGCACCACCGGCTTGCCTTTGAATGCAGTCAATTTGATCGTCGAGCCGTCAGTGGACTTTAAGGAAAATGCCGGAGCTTTCGCTGGTGCTTCAATCCAGTCTGCCATGAGAACGGTCCTGTTACTGATGTACATGTGAGTCGGTCAATCGATCCTTCCGAGACATGCTCGAAGCATCGATTCATTCTTTGAACTTTCGATGACCGTTTTAGACCTCTGCCGTCGATTTGTCCGCGGAGCAGTCAGATTTCTCAGAGAAGCTGAAGGTGGGATGGCTCACTTTGTTTCCAGCGATCGCCAAAGATACCACGAAGCGACTGTTCGGTACGGCGCCCAGGATTCTGCAATTGCTTCGAAGTACTTTTTTTCAGGCTTTTCCGGTGTGGCATAGAGTGCCCGGATGGCGTTCTGCAGGCCGAGATCGTCTGGCGCGAAGACGTCGAGTCTGCCGAGCGAAAAGATCAGATACATCTGGGCTGTCCAGCGGCCGATTCCTTTCACCTGAACCAGTTCCTCGATGGCATCTTCGTCGTTCTTCCCGGCGATTCTTCGAAAGTCGATCGTGCCGTCGAGCGTTTTTCGGGTCAGGTCGCGAATGTAGGATCGCTTCTGGCCTGATATCCCGACAGATTGCAGTTGGTCGTCAGTCAATTTCGCCAGAGATGCGGGCACAAGATGACCCTTTGGCAGCAGGCTTTCGAGTCGTTTTCGAATCGTTTCAGCAGCCGCCGTGGAAATCTGCTGAGACAGAATCGAACGCACAACCACGGCATAACCACCCGGTCTCGTCTTCAATGCAAACGGACCCACAGCCCGAATCACTTGTCCCATGGTCACATCCGACTTTCTCAGATGTTTCACAGCCTGTTTGATCGTCGCAGCATCAAAGGACATCTTTGGGCCTCGGAAAGAACCTGAATGGCAGTCGTTAGCGGAGTGTGATGAAGCCAGTGCCTTTTCGAATCCTGGTATTCTGATAACCGGATGGAATCGTTTGCATATGGTGGTGCTGAAATGCTGGTGGAATCGGGAACATCGGGTCGAACCGCTGGACGACGGGAAGATGTTCTGCCATAAGTATTGAACGTCTGCGATCTTTTTCCTCAGGAATCTTCAGATGATGTTGTCACTTCGAACAACTTCCGTGGCGGTCTTCATTTCCAGCCTGCTGATCTCCGTCAGTGCCGTTCAGGCCGACAATTGGGGGCACTGGCGCGGGCCGGTGGGAAATGGGGTGTCACCGACTGCAACACCACCGATTTCGTGGAGTGAAGATAAGAACGTCCGATGGAAAGTTGCTGTTCCGGGACGGGGATCTTCGTCACCGGTGATCTGGGAGAATCGGGTCATCATAACATCTGCTGTTCCAACGACTCGAGGCAACTCAGGACAACTTCCGGAATTGGATTTTGTTGTGCTGTGTTTTGATCGGACGACAGGCGAGAAACTGTGGCAGCAGACGGCCGTGACTGCGACTCCCCATCAGGAGACTCATGTCACGAATGGTTTCGCATCCGCATCTCCGTGTACGGACGGAGCGTGTGTCTACGCCCACTTCGGTTCCCGCGGACTGTATTGTTACACGATGGATGGAAAGCTGGTCTGGAAGAAAGACGACTTTGGTCGGATGGAGACTCGCAACAGTTTCGGTGAGGGCAGTTCTCCGACACTGGCTGGAGACAGGATTCTCGTGCCGTGGGATCACGAAGGACCATCGGCACTGTACGCACTGGACAAAACAACCGGATCAGTCATCTGGAAGACAGATCGCGACGAGCCGACCTGCTGGGCGACACCTCTGGTCGTGGAACATGAGGGGCGACAGCAGGTGATTATGAACGGTCAGACCTGTGCGAGAAGTTATGATCTGGAAACGGGAAAAGAATTGTGGCGGTGCTCCGGGCAAACTGAGCGTCCCTGCGCATCACCGGTGGCTGATGGAGGCCTGGCGTTTGTCGCCAGCGGGCATCGTGGAGCATTTCTCGGCGCTTTTCGACTGGACGGACGCGGCGATCTCGAAGGATCGTCAAGCGTGGTCTGGACGATCAGCCAGGACACGCCGGATATCGCTTCACCCTTGTTGTCCGAGGGCCGGATCTACTTTCACAAAGGTAAGAACGGTCCGCTGAGCTGCGTGGATGCGGCGACGGGAAAGCCTCACTACATGGCGACTCGCGTGCCGGGATTGGAGCAGATCTACGCATCACCGATTGCAGCCGGAGGTCACGTGTACCTGACCTCTCGATCCGGAACAACCGTGGTGATCAGAGATTCCGCAGAGTTCCAGATCCTCTCAACGAACAACGTGGGTGAAACGGTCGATGCCACTCCAGCGCCGGTGGACAGCGAATTGTTCATCCGCGGCGAACAACACTTGTTCTGCATTTCAGAAAAATAATGTCCATGGATCAAGACTCCCTGCGAGCCATTCAGGCACCTTTGAAAGAACGCTACCGGACGAATCCCGAAACGGCCAGAGCTGAAATGCGAGTCACTGGGTCGGTCACATTCGAACCGCCCGGCTGTCGGATGGAACTGCCACCGAATGATGGACGACAGATCAGGTCCGGTCTGCATCCCTGCGCCGGTGGAGATGGAACTCTTGCCTGTGCGGGTGATATGCTCCTGCAGTCACTCGTCGCGTGTGCAGGAACGACACTCGCTGCGGTCTCCATTGCCATGGGTTTGTCTGTGACGGCCGCAACAATCCGAGCGACTGGTGTCATGGACTTTCGAGGTACGCTGGGCGTCGATCGCGCAGTGCCGGTCGGCATGAGCAACATCTCAATGGAGATTGAGCTGGCTGGAACGCTGAGTGGCGAACAGGCTGACAAACTCGTGCAACTGATGGAACGGTACTGCGTCGTCTACCAGACACTTCGCGCCAGTGTTGACTTGTCAACATCGCATGCGGTGACCGCAGTCAATCCGTAGTCTGCGCAGGCTGTATGCGATGCGTGTGGTTCAGGCGTGAATCACTTCAGCCTTTGTCGGGATCGAATCCATCTGCTGTTCGAGGTGCCGCCGGTTCAGCGGGGCGATCCTTCAGAGCATCCCGAATCTCGGCGGCCCGAGCCATGTCGGCATCGTGCTTTTCCGTGTCTCCGGCCTCTTTTGCTCTGGCGGCTCGCAGCTCATAAGTGGCAGCAACCTGTTCATCAAATCGTCGGGCCGATTCAAAGTCGCTCAACGCCTGATCAATGTTGTCAAGTTTCAGCCAGAGGTCACCTCTCAGGGAGTATGCTTCGAGAGTTGGTCGCGACACCAGAGACTGTTCACAATCCGTCATTGCCTTCTGCATGTCTCCTTTGGACAGCCATACGGAAGCACGCTCGAGCAGGGCTTCGGGATGACCGGGACTGACCGCCAGAGCTCGAGTGAAGTCGAGCATGGCGGCATCGTGGCGATCCCGCTCCAGGAGATGTTTTCCGCGGGCGATCCAGCCATTCGGATTCCCTGCGTTGCGGCCGGCCTGCTGTGACAGCGCCGTCAGTTCCGTCAGCCACTCGATCTCCGTGGACAGCTGCCGGGCTTCGTCGACACGATTCAGCTTCAGCAGGGCATTCTTCCGATGGTTCAGCCATCGGGGATCCATGGGATCAAGTTCTGACGCTCGCGAAAACGCTTTTTCTGCTTCGCTGAAATCCTCCTGCTGCATGGCAATCAGTCCGCAGTTGTTCCATGCATTGATGTATTTGTCGTTCAGCTTTAAAGCTTCGCGAATATCGGTCATCGCCTCCGTCAAATGTCCCTGCTTCATTCGGGCAAAGCCACGATTGTTCCACGCATCCGGATTGGCGCGATCGTTTTCGATCGCGCGAGTAAAGTCCGCGTTGGCGTTTTTGAAGTCCTGGTCTGTCAGCGACAACAGTCCCCGGTTGTTATATGCTGCCACATGTTTCGGGTTGAGTTCAATGGCTTTATGGAAGTCTGCTTTGGCTTCCGCCTTCAGTGCGTGTGACATCAGGAAGTAGCCACGATGGTTGTAGAGATCCGCATCGGAAGGGGACAGTCGGATCGCAGTGCTGTAGTCTGCCCTTGCATTCGCGTTTTCACCGAGCATGGTGTAGACGTCCGCCCGCATCCGGAACAACGAAGAATCCTCCGGCATGATACCGATCGCCTGGCTCAGTGCTTCAACGGCAGCTTTGGGGCGACCTGACCTGAGTCCCGAATCTGCGTTCTGAAGTAACTGACGAACGGTCTCTGTGTACTGCGGAATGACACTGGCCGTTGTCGCCGAGGCCGGGCTCTTGACATCGGATTCAGCCTTTGAGCCAGGGCCGGGAATCGAAAGCGGAAGGGTCGCTGAGTCTGTCGGACCTTTCCCGCATCCGGACAGAACGACGGCAGCAAACAATGCGGTGGCCACAGAACGCATGAGCTTCACTCCATTGAGAATCTGTCGAACTGTATCCACGTTCGATGGCTGATTATGAAATCCTATCCATGTCGCTGTCTGCGACCTGCAGGCTTCCGATTGTGGTTCTTCAGATCGCGAAGCAGAATTTTTCCGCGAAAGATCGCACCAAAACCCTGCCCGAGGTTTAGTGCGAATGCGTTCTGCAAGTCAATTCGAGTTCCGGGTAGATGGCTTCATGAAGCCCGTTCGACACGATTTACAGATGTTCCGAAGGATGGGTGATTGGAGAGAGATGGCAGAATTTGCCGATTCTTAGGGTTTTGCAGTCTTCAACCACATCCCGTGTTTATTAAACTTCCGAAGGTTTCCATTCAGCCCCATTTCACGCTGCAAACACTCGTGAATTGGGGCTTTGAGAGATCGAGTGGTCCGGCTTGGATCCTTTCAGACATGACTGAGACAGCAGGTGTACCTGCGACAAGGGAGAGGGAGAAAGACAGATGTTACGCACAGTTGCATTCCTCGTGATGACGGTTGTTGCTGCTTCGACTTCATTGAAGGCGGGAGACCATTTCTATTTCCCGGGCTATTCGTATGCACCGCCCGTCGTCTATGCCGCCCCGGTTGTGGCCTATCAGCCTGCTTACGTGGTTCCGACTCCTGTTGTGACGGTCCAGACATTTCCGGTCACCACTGTGGCCTATTCGACGCACTATTTTGCACCCGTCGTTCCGGTGGTCGCGCCATATTACGCGGCCCGACCGGTTTTTGCTCCTGTCGTTTACGGTGCTCCTGTGTATCCGGGGCGACGGCACTTTCGACCGTATCGGGGCGTGGAGATCGAGTTCGAGCGTGATGGCGATATTGAAATTGACTATCGATGATGTGACTCCATGCGGAGTCTTGAATCGCGAGAATCATGGGCTCGGTTGTTGAACTCAACAACCGAGCTTTTTTTGTGAGATCGCAGAATCGGAATATTCATCAGAATCAATGTGTTGAGTTTTGTCTTCTCGACAGGCGGAGCCTTCCAGCGAGGGGCGTAAGAATCCGCACAATCCGGACTGTACCACTGAATTGACGACGTTCACGGTTCTGTTGCATTTCGGCAGCATACCCATACAGCCAGCCCTCCTTTTGTAGGTTATGTACTTCGTCAGGCTGCAACATTGCGTCAACCTTTGCGCGCCGGAACAACCGGCATGAACCGCGATTTCCAACCTGTCCGCACCAGGTGGGGTTTTCGATGGGTGTGCAAAGACGAAGGTTCTGACGCGATTCCGACACAGCAGTCCGACGGAGAATTCGATGTCAGTCAGAACCCGACAGGCGTTTCGCAGCAGCTTTGGCAGCTCGGTGCCGGTAATTGCCCCGCTATACAGTGCACGTTGCGAGACGTGGGCATTGAATGAAGACGGTGTCTTCAGTTGTGGCAGCACATCGGAATGCGCATTGCGACTGGATGCCGCAGGCATTGAGCCACTGCACTGCTGTTTCCAGTTGCAACACGGCACCTTGACGGTTCGTCGTGAGCGAGGTCGAGTCTGGGTGAACGACCTTCCGGTTTCGAATGAAGCATTTTTGTCGCCGGGCGATGTGCTGACGCTTGGTCCGGTCTCGTTTTTTCTTGACAAGGCCGATCGCGAACTGTTATCGGCGGCTGAGGTGCTTTATCAGTCGGCAGCAGTGACACCCTCTGCGAGCTCGGCTGCATACAGTGCTCCAGCGCAGATGCTTCAGGAAACAAACCGGATTGATGTCGCGCACGGACCTTCGTTCGCTGTGACATCACCTGCTTCGGCAGGAGACGAGCTTTTGAAAACGATCGAACTCCGCGAACGGCAGCTGCAAGATCGCGCCGCGAGCGTGGAAGAGCGTGAGCGGCAGTTACTGGAGTGTCAGCATCGTCAGGAAGAACTGGGAAAGTTTCTTGCCGAACAGGAATCACTCTTTGCTCAGAAACAACAGCTGCTGGTATCGAATGAAGCCAGCCTGCGTAAGCAGAAAGAGGAGATTGAGCAGCGAGTCCGATTGCTGTCAGACCGCGAGCAGCAGTTGTCTCGGCAGATGGAAGATTCAGCACAGGCCTATGGGGAACTGGAGGCTTCACGCCTGAAGCTCAATGAAGAACTGGAACGAGTTGCGAGGCGAGAAGCGACTGCCGCCGAGCAGCTTGACGAGCTGAAGCGGGCCTCCAGGCAGGTTGAAGAGCATCAGATTCGCCTGATGGAGGATCAGGACGCGATCACACGATGGAAGAATGACGTTGAGGCTCGGGAATCGCAGGTTGTGTCAGAGACAGAGCGTGTGCAGCGGCAGGAGGCAGAGCTGCAGTGTCTTGCAGAGGAATTGCTCGCCCGCCGGCTGGAATTGGAGACTCTGCAGAACCACCTGCAGACGGAAGCTTCAGAAGTTCGCACACGGATGGAGTCTCGAGAGCAGATTGCGTCGCACCTCCAGTGCCGACTCGCTGAGGCTGAGTCACTGCGGGTTTCGGAGCGTGAGCAACTGGAGGCGATGCAGCACTCTCTGGAAGAAACCAGTCGTTGTCTCACCGAAAAATCGGACGAGTTGAAGTTCATGACGGAACGGCTGGAGCTGTCTGAGTCGCTGGTTCAGGATTTGCGAAATCAGCTCGAAAATCAGCAGCACCAGTTCGAAGAACTGCAGACCCAGCGGCCATCGGGGGCAGACCGATCTCGGGAAACGCGGACGATTGAGCAGCTTGCGGCCATCGCAGCTGAACGAGAAGCCGCATTGCGTGCGAGGCAGGAAGCGTTTGTCATCCAGGGCCGGATTGACGAAGCACGAGAAAAGCTTGCGGCGGACGAAGCACGACTGCAGACGTGGCAGGAAGAGATTGATCAGCGATACAACGAAGTGGCCAGTCGGGTGGTTTCGCTGAAAGCTGCGAGGCAAAAAACCTCGAGGCCAGTCGGGCTTCTGAATACGGTTCAGTCAGCGGCGAATGAATCCTCTGATCTGAGCACACTGCCGCTGGAGACAGAGTCGCTTCGCAGCGAATGGCAGTCACTTCAGGCTCTTCGGGATGAAATGATGGCCCGTGATGCAGCATTGCGAGTGGCCGAATCCCGACTTGCGGAACGTGAAGAAGTTGCTCAGACGATTCAGACTGCTGCGGCGACGGAGCGAGAAACTCTGGCGGCGTTGCATGGAGAGCTGCTGTCCGAGAAAGATGCCCATCAGCAGCGCAGTCAGGAGCTGACAAACCGAGAAACAGAATTGCTGGAGCGCGAAATTCTCGTCTCACATCAGACGGAAGAAATTCGCGAGCGTTCTGATACGGTGATCCGGCAGGTGACGGAACTCCGAGGATACGAAGAGGAACTGAATTCCCGAGCGGCGGAACTCCATCGAAAGATTGTGGAATGGAAAGCAGCGTCCCGTGAGGAAATCAATCCGCATTCGCCGGCGGACCAGCAGACGCATCTTCTATCAGAGATGGGCACCGCGTCGAGCGAAACACCGAGTCAGTCCGACGAGCAGTGGCACGAGCTCCTCAGCCAGAACGAAGTGCTGATCAGAGAACGAGATGCTCTGATGACTGCGATTCGTGAACTGCAGAGAGTTCTCCTCGACGCGCGATCAGATGTTGAAGAAGCTTCCCGGATCAGTGCCGCGTCCATCATGCAGGAACAGACAATTGCTCAGTTGTATCAGCAGATTGAAGTTCTGAGCAATCAGCTCCAGCTGAGTGAATCGCGAGTCCATCAGCTTGTTCGGGAGCTGGAGGAAACCCGTCATCATCAGGAGCTGTCTCAGGAGGCTGTTCAGTCGGGATCATCGGCTGCTTTCGCTCAGGACGATGCAAATGATGCAGGCCTCGGCGTTCAGGACGCGGATGAACCTGAATCCCGGTTACTGAGTCGGATTGAAAACCTTCGGTCCGAAATGAATATCTCGGCGGCGGAAAACACGTCACGGCAGTTCGAATACACGAGCCTGATTTCCGATCGAGATTCGAGGATTCGTGAACTCGAAGAACTGGTCTCCGGATTGCGTGAAGCGTTAATGCAACGTGGAGAAACTTCTGCAGAAAGTTTTCGGGACGCTGTGTCCGATTCTGGTGCGGAACTCGAGACACTGCGTGAACAACTGCAGAGGGAGAAGCAGGTTCTTCAGGACCGCGATGATCTGATTCGGGAGTTGCGAAGTCGGCTGATGCAGCAGTCAGACCTCGAGTCCGTGCCGCTGACAGCGAATTCGGAAGATGGGTCTGATTGGGACACACTCCGAAATGAGGCAGATGACCTCGATCGTCGCACGCAATTGCTGAACAGTCGTGAAGAGGAGATGCTGGAACGCTCGCGTCGAATTGAGCAGTCCGAAGAGAATGTGGAAGCACAGCGCCGACAGCTTCAGGAGGCTCGTCAGCAACTGGAGATCGCCCGCGCTGAGATTCAGCAGGCCATGCAGGAAAGTTCCGCTTCTCGGTTTTCATCCGATCTGCTGCTGCAACCACTCGATGCAGCGCTAGTGACAAAGAGCGAAGAGCCTGAGCTCGCGTTGGCGTCGGAGCAAGCAGATCGGGAGCAGACCTCGTTCAGCTTCGGTATGGTGCCTGCACTTGATGAAGGCAGTTCTGCCGATGATCTGCGATCAGAACTGGCCAGCTTGTTTGGGCTGAAGAAGGCTGTTCCGGAGCCGTCTCAGGCTCCTTCATTATCCGGACCGCTGGTAACCGGGACGGATTTCGTGGATCTCACCGAGGCCAGTGGTCAGCCGCAGGCCGTGGCTCTGACATTCGGTGAAGATGCATCCTCGCTGGTTGAAACTCGGACACCGGCTTCAGCGGCAGAAGAAGAACCGGTTCGCGAGGAAAACTCGGAAGACTTCGTTCGGGATTATATGGAACAGTTACTGGCGCGCAGTCGCAAGTCAGCGGGGAACGCACTCCCCAGTGAGCTGAAGTCGAGCGAGTCGAAGAAGTCGGGGCCCGGCCAGCAGCCCGTGGCGGCTCAGGTGAAGAAGACAGAGCCGGCTCCCACGAAAAAGGAAGGACCGAAGGTGAAGTCCTTCATCGAAGAGTACATGGCGGGGGGCTTCGGGGATCTGACCGGCGATGGAGAGATTCCGACAGCATCACCGGTAGTGCCCGGGATTCCGTCTGAGGACGATGTTACGGTCGTTGACGAGCCACGAGCCCCTCGTCAGAAGATGGACCTGCAGAAGCTTCGCGAGGATATGGACTCATTCCGAACGCTGTCCACACAGTCAGTCGAGAACGCCCTGGTGGACCATGCCATTCGAAGGGAACGTCATTCGATCAACGGTCGAATCATGTTTGTTGCTGTCCTGACGGTCATGACCTTGTTCCTGGCTGTGGCCAATTTCAGAGGCATTATCGATAAGCCATCAGTCACCTGGGGTTGTCTCGTTGCAGCGATTGGGGCAGCGGCTGAACTCGCAAGGAAGTATGTCAGTCTGAAGGCACGCTGTCGCATCGGACTGCAGGGAGAATGTCGGGAGGCAGAGGAAAAGGAAATGCGGTCTGGATCCGATGATGAGATTCGCCAGACTCTGGATGAAGAGACGGCAGTGTCGGCAGAGGCCCTGCAGTCGCAACCAGTCGCCGTACTTGATCTTGCAGAAGAATCGACGCAGCCCGAATCGGGCCTGCCATTCCGGGCTCAGTCCGAGGAAGCCGAGGAACGAGGACAGTATTTCGAGCTTTGAGGATACGCTCCTGCAGGCATCCTGTTGTCGAATGTATCCGATGGAAGGTGTCCAGGACATCCGACCATCCGACCATCCGACCGGTGAGGAGTCCGGGAATTCGCCGACTGTTGGTTTCGAGGTGTCGGTCTGAATCACGCTGGCGTTGTGTCTTCATGAAGTTTCGAGGCCTGTCGTGGTGAACTTTGCGCTGAATGTCCCCTGTTGGCTGGAGTACGAAATCGGCTCTCCTTATAATGAGAGTAGGGCGACCCCCTCATGTTACAGCGTAAGGATTGTCCGGATGGTCAAAGTCAAGTCTGCTGCCAGAAAGAGTCGTGCGAAGAACGTTGCTGAATTTGATCACCCGAAAAAGCGTCGTCCGTTCGAGGTCTTTCTGATTGTCGACAATTCCGTGGAACGAAGTGATCTCGCAAAGGCGCTTGCCACAACCGGTATTCCGGTTCGTGAATACATGACTGCGCGTGAGTTTCGTCTGGATTATCGGGAGAATACTCCGGGAGTTGTGGTTGCGGAGTATCGGCTTCGCGATATGCTGGCAACTCGCTTGAAGACAGATCTGGAAGCTTCGGAAATTGAAGTCCCCTTTGTGCTGCTGATCTCGCCGGCTGATTCCAGTGACGGCATCAAAGCCATGCGATATCAGGGGGCGGATTTTGTTGTGAAGTCCACGGCCGATCACAAGTTGCCGATGGCTGTCAGACGAGCCTACTCACACTGGTATGATACCGACTGGGAATACGTGGCCATCGATCTTGATTTCGTTGACGAATGCATGCTGCGACTCACGGATCGAGAACATGAGGTTCTGAAACTCATGTCGAATGGGCATTCCAGTCGAGAGATCGGGCGGAAACTGAAAGTCAGTGTCAAGACCGTGGAGGCGCATCGCTCGAGGATCAGTGATAAGTTGCGTGCTGACGATCTGGCTGACCTTTGTCGGATGATTTGCGCGCTGCACGAAGATGCAGATAGCTGATCAGAGAGGTTGACGTCGTGGTTCGTCATGAATCTGATCGCGAAGACCTGATCCGGGAGGCGGTGGCCCTGCACGAACGAGTCGAACTGCAGGTTTCCGGATTCGATGACCCGGTCACGATCGGGTATCGCTCCAATCGAGCGATGAGCATCTTTTTCGGTCAGGATCCTGTGTACCAGTTTGATCCTCAGGGGTGTCTGCGACGGGCGTTTGTTGATGGACTGCTGTATCGAAGTCAGCATGGAACACTGGCGAGACTGCGTCGTCAGCGGACTGATTCAAAAACCCTGCTGTTGCGCGATGATTTGAAGCCGGATGAACTGGAGTGTTTCAAAGCGAGAATGAGACAATCGCTCGAGACGCTTCGAAGTTCGATCACTTCGGGCAAGGCGGTGGTCAGCCGTTCCGTTCCGGAATCACACAATTTGCTGCCGGAAGTCGCGAATTCGCTGCATCTTGCATTGAATACCGTTCCGTGGCTGTCTGCGGAAATTCGGCGCCGGGTCTGAGAAAGACGACATTCGGGCGGAATTTTTTCTCTGAAGCTGTGTCACTGTTTATCATTCCGCCTCGCCGCCGGCTGTGCGGCCCGGTCACGGTCTTCAGCGAAATCCCAAGAATGTCTCAGTCTGTTCAAGAGAAGGCGGTCCCTCCGAGGACCAGCGAAGGTGCGGTGCAGGAAGAGTCCGAGCAGGCGGCTGTCGGCATCGAGTTGCCGCCTGTGAAAGATGAATCTCTTCAGCCGATGCTGCTGGGGTTGTTTGCCGCGGTGTCCTATTCTGTGGCGAATCTGGCACTGAGAGGCCTGTCGAAAACGGACGGTGGTGCGGGCTGGGATATGTGGGTTGCCGGCAACAAAGCCCTGCCAACTTTTGTGATCGCTGTTGTGCTTATCGCGATCCGGCGATTTCAGAAACAGCCAGCGTTTGCATCGTGGGGCGTGGTCTGGCCGATTCTTGTTGCAGCGCTGTTCAATCAGTTGGGCGGCAACTTTGCCTTTCAGATGTCGCTGAAATCCATCGGACTGGCGATCTCCGTTCCCATCTGTTTTTCTTCCATCATCTGCAGCGGCGCGATTGTTGGACGATTTGTGCTGAACGATCGAGTGACCATTCGAACGGCAATCAGCATGGGCCTGATGATTGCTTCAATTGTGTTTCTGTCGAGGGCAGCCGCTTCGAGAAGCAGTGCCGAGGCCGTTGAGGTGCAGAGTGTTACGGAAGGCGTTCTGCTGTCGGTGTTTTCCGGGCTCTGCTATGGAATCACTGGTGTCTATATTCGGAAAGCCGTTCGTTCCCAGATGCCGGTCTGCGCAACGCTGTTCCTGTTCAGTGCGGCTGGATTCCTCGTACTTTGCCCCCTGAGCCTTGTGTTTCTGCCGTGGTCGGCTGTGCAGGCCATGACCCGCGAAGAATGGATCATGGTGTCGGTGGCGGGATGGTTTAACGCCATCGGGTTTTATGCCATCACGCACGCCATGCGAAAGCTCACCATCAGTCGCGCGAACGTCATCAATGCGTCCCAGAACGCGTTTTGTGCCGTTGGGGCTGTGCTCGTCTTTCAGGAGCAATTGAATCCGATTGCACTGGTAGGCATTGCCCTGACCATTACAGGACTGTTGAGCCTGGATCGTCGCTGAGTTGAGCGTCACGCCTGAGCGAGGACGTCGACGAGAGACAGGCCCTGCTCCGACCAGCAGCTGAGCTCGGTCTGATTCCAACCGCAGCGAAAGAGAGGCACGTCTGGAATCCAGTGCAGGAGTTGTGAGGCATTGGAGTGGCAGGAGGCGTCGGATCCGGTTTCCGATGCCGATCGGACATCGTTAAGAACCACGGCTGCCACGTTCAGATGGTGCTGAGCAAGCACATTCAGGGTGAGTCGAGTGTGGTTGATGACACCGAGGCGATTCGCGGCCACGAGAATCACGGCGGGCTGAAGACGAAGGGCCATATCGAGGACTGTTGTCGTATCAGAGAGCGGACAGAACAGTCCTCCTGCTCCTTCCACAACGATGCGGTCCATACC
>JBKDRW010000338.1:0-5730 GCA_046341255.1 Planctomycetota bacterium | reverse complement strand
CAAAGAAGTAATACCGCGTTCAATTCTGCTGGTCGTGGCCGTGAAAAAGTCACCGACCTTTTCGAGAAACTCCATGTCTCGTGGATGTCCTGTAAGCGATTCAAAAATTCTCGGATCGAAATTCAATGCGAGCAGGCTGCTGCCACATCGGCAGCACACCGGGTTTGACGTTCTGAGACGCTGTTTTGCCGTAAGTCAAAGGCTGGCAAGTGTATCGGATCACTTTAACGAGGGTCAATCCCGACGAACTGGAGATGGTTCTCGGGTTTTGACGTGTCAGGCGTTTGAGGTTACGGCAATTCAGGTCTGCGGGGCAACTGTCGTGCCGCCGGATTCCGCGGACCGCTTTGCATTGGGAATTTGAGTGATCAACCTGAGGGAAGTCCACAAATTCTTCGGTGAGTCCTTCACGCGGACTAAGGAAACGGCGTACTAAAGACCGGCGTCATCCTGATCCAGCATGAGGATTGATTTCGGCGAGCCGAGCGCGTCCGACCGTTCGGTCCAGCATGGTCTGATGGATCGATCAGGCCGTTTGGGGAATTCCATCGCATGAGTTACCGCAACGGCCCTTTTCCATTCCCAGATCAGGTGGGAGAATTATCGCAGGTCGTGTCTCTTCTGGACGGTGTTTTGCAGACAGTGTCAGCGTGGCGTTTCCGTCAGGAGAGTGTGTCTGTCGAAGTCTTCGGTATCCTGCTTCAGGAAAACGGGCGATCGGGTCGACCGACAGATTTGTACCCAAACCCGAATGACTTCGGAAAGTCCGTCAGGGCCTTGCGGAAGAGCGCCCACGACCGTGGCTGAAGCCGATCCTGGCGGCCAAAAGATGGATCACGTTGAACTGGTTCACGGACAAACTCTTTCATGAACTCAGACTGAGCGGTAGAGTGCTGCTGTCAGGATTGCTCGGAAAAGAAATGGGGCGGAATGATGAACATGCTTCATGGCGTCAGTCGCCGGCAGCGGGTATTCCGACGATCAAATATTCCTGATCAGGGCTTTTTCCAGAATGCGATATCCGTGGATTCTGTCACTCATCATCGCCGCGATTGCGTTTGTTGTTTCTGCTTCGTTTATCAATCATGGTCTTGTGGGTTCGACGCTGCCGGCGGGTCCCGGTCTGACGCTGGATGAATCCTTTAACATTGATCAGGGTGTTTATCTTGCAGACGCGATTTCTCAGCACGGTCCGCTGATTGTTTCTCCGCGTGTGACGCGTGATGTGTTTGGCAGCGAGCGATACCTGCCCGATCATCCGCCGGTCGGACGACTGTTTCCCGGATTGTCCCACTACCTGATGGGATGGCTGATTCCGGGATCTGAAACCTGCGCCTATAACGTCGTCGCGGCACGGCTCGGATCGTGTAGTGCGTTTTCCCTGATGGTTCTGTTGCTTGTGGAGTTCTCGCGGCGGCGGTTTGATCTGACTCATGCCACGCTTGTCGGTGCTGTCCTGCTGTGCATGCCGCATTTGCTGGGGCATGCCCGAATTGCTTCACTTGAGTCTGCGACGAATCTTGCGTGGGTTAGCGCTCTGATCAGCCTGATGGCATGGTGGACTGGCTGCAAAACCCCGACGCTGCGACAGTCCATGATGACTGGTGTTTTGTTTGGACTGCTGCTGCTGACGAAGGTTCAGGGCATATTCTTCGGACCGGTGGTTGCAGGCTGGGCATTGATACGGTTTCGAGATCGAGCGATTTTGCCTCTGAGCATTGTGGGTCTGACCGGATTTGCCGTTTTCTTTGCTGGCTGGCCCTGGCTGTGGCTCGATCCCGTCAGTCATGTGATGAAGTATCTCGGGCGGACGACAGATCGGCCGACACTGTACTGCTGGTACTTCGGTGAACGGTTTGCCGACAAAGCTGTTCCATGGCATTTTCCGTTTGTAATGACTCTGGCGTCATTGCCAGCTGTTTCTGTCGTCGGACTGCTCGGTCGAGTCGGAGCGAGGGGATTCGACGCCGTCGATGGGCTTTCGATGTTCAGTATTCTGTTGCCGCTGTGCATCTTTGCTGTACCCGGAGTTCCGGTTTACGATGGGACACGTCTGTTCCTGATCGTGATGCCCGCTATTGCTCTGATGGCGGCGCGCGGTCTCGCACGGGTTTTGAAAATGCTGGTTGAGAATAGATGGCAACTGTCACGTTCGAGCACTCTGAAAGCTGCGGTTATCGCATCTGTGCTGATGATGGTTTCTGCCTTTCCGAAGACGTCGAGCCCGATTGCCATTAATGAATATGGGATTTTATGCGGCGGCAATCGCAGTGCTGCCTTCCTGGGATTTGAGGCCTCTTATTGGGGCGAGTCGTTGAACGGTGATTTCTGGGAGCAGGTTCCGGAGGGTTCTATGGTGTTTATGGCACCGGTCAGTCATCAGTTCCAGCTGAGTGATCTGGAAAGCCTTGTTCCGATCATTCAGCAACGACGACTGCGGTTGATCCCATTTGACTATACCGAGAACCAGCCACGCGGACTGATTCTGCTTCTGCATCGACTGGCAGATCTTCGTCGTGCCATGCAGTCAGTGCCACCGGGAGCTCAGGTGCTTATTCAGTCGACCATTAATGGAACCATCTGCAATCGGCTGATCGATACGAACGGCGGAACGTGGTCGTCGCTGGAACAGTAGCTCTTGAGGCCTCCCGATCCCGGTCATTCGTGTTGACTGCGGCTGATGTCACCGACAGTCTGAGAGCCTGTCATGGCTGACGCGATCCGTCAGCCAGGTTACATGCGGTCTCCGAACACCATGCGGTGGAGAGATCAGAGTCCTCGGTCACCCTGCTGATGGCCTGTATCGCACGTTGGTCAGGCGTGGTCGCGATCCTTGAAATTTGTGTTTCAAGTCCGTCTGCATCGCCCGCGTCTCAGGTTGCCTTGGTCCGTCGTATGATGCTGGTGACATCACCTTCTGCGCAACATGAAACGATCTACCAGGCACACAGATTCTCGACGAAAGAAGCGGAGCCGTCCCGCAGCCAGCCGTCAAGTTGGGCGGGATCTTTGAGCTGCTGGCCGCGTTGTGTGGGTACGGCCAGGAAGGCGCATTCGACGTCCGGCAAAGCCGTCATATCGCCCCAGAGCTTTTCAAACTGCGATACCGGGAAGACATCTTCCTGACCATTGCCCCAGCGTTTTTTTACATCTTTCAGGGTAATGTATGTTGGCATGCGGCGACCGAGATCGCGGATCGCCGTATCAACCGTTTTTTGATTGGAGAGCGTCGCTCGATCGAGTCCGAATATCTTCAGCAAGCGATCAATATCAATCCAGGTTGTCAGAGAATTATACCACGACAGATGAAACTCATCTTCCTCTCGCGGCATTGCAAGTCCTTCAACCAGTCGGACTCGACCATCGACTCTGGCCAGTCCGCCTCCTCGATCTTCCAGTCGACGACTGATGACCTCAAAGGAAAGGTCTGCGTTGGACTGGATGTGGAGACCGAGGCAGCCGGCATCGACATTCGCACCGAGCGTATCAATGTTATGCAGCATCAGATAACGAAGTTGCGGCCGCTCTGTCAGCATCTGCTTCAGAGTGCCGTTGCGAAGCATATTGGGGACTTCGTACCAGTGGCCGACCGGATGCATGCATTGTGCGGGAAGATTGTCGGTGTAGTCGGATGCTTCGCCGGCCGCTCGAGCCCAGTTCATTAAAGCGGCTCGCAGGCTGCTGCGCACCTTTTCCTTCTGCACATCCAGCACCTGCTGGGACGTTTCCTCCCACGCAAACTGCAGATCTCGCAATGTCGGCACCATGCGGAGACCAACTGATGCACCGCGAGAAACGCGAAACAGGCCATTGGCTTCGGCTGTTGCCACAGCCTGGCGAAGCGGCCGATCTGTCAGATAGCCTGAGGTGACAACATGCAGAGGTGATACACCAAACTCCTGTGAAACAGAGCGGGTTTTTGCGAAATGAATGTCGAGGAACGATCGCCAGCGACCCTTCATCCTGCAGAATGGATTCAGTGCCTTTACGACACCCGCTCCCTGCGTCCATCGGCTTCCGACGCCAGCCGCCAGAGTAACAACGGCAACTTCTCCGTTTGCAATAGCGGTGCGGCCAAGGTCGATGGCAGCGGGGGGGATATCCCGGCGAGCTTCAATGACTTCTTCCGCCGAGACATCTTCGATCAGGACTGATGCATGCAGGCGATTCTGAGACATCCCCAGTCGACCGGATCGCAGGTCCTCCCGCAGTTGCTCATGGGCAACCGAATCGAAACCATTTTCTCGAAGCAGGTCTTCCAGCTTTGCTGACTGCTGAGCTTCCCTTGACGTCGAAGGGAGCAGGCGTTGAATCAGGCGAGACGCAAGGAGTTCGCCACCTTTGGAGTCGCGACATGCATTACCCACGCGTTCCAGTTCGGTGCGGACCATCGGAGACAGGTGATTCATACCGCGACGCAGCCAGTCCGGCACCATTAAAGCATGATAACCCTTCGGAAGATCGCCGTCGGTTCGCAGTTCGGCGAATGTCCCGTTGTCGTTAATGGCGAAGTCGTAGACAACTGGATCCATGGCGAACGGGACACTGGTCTCCATGCTGCGTTTGACCGCAAGCATTGTCTGCTGCAACCAGTCCTGAGCTTCACTTCGAATGGATGGATCAAAGATGAAACCCATTCCACCGCCCGCCATGCCGCCGAGCATCCAGAAGCCCTGAAACCTGCTGCCGTACTTCGCCTGGCATTCGCTGATTAAACGCTCCGTGTAAGCATTGCTGCACCAGGGGATGATGGCCTGAAGCGGCTCGTGGAAGTTTCGATGCGTTGCGGCACCGACGCCCGGAATGTCACCGGATTTCAATGACTCCACGATCTGCTCGAGCAGTCCGATGGCATCCTGCCGAGCAGCCCATTCGGCTTCGCATCGAAGCAGATATTTCTCGGTGACCATTTCCAGAATCGGACCCACGTTCTGCGCCATCCCGCCATGCACCAGCACCAGACTGTTCTGCAGCCGTTCTCGAGCTGTTGCTGAAACCTCCTCAGTGGAGAAGACGTGATGCTGCGGCATCAGTCGACCGCGGCTGATGCCAAATTCGGGATCATCCTTTCCGGCGGCACAGCCCTGAATGAGTTTGATGCCAGGCCAGACGCCGCCGGAATCCTGCCAGCCACCACCCGAACCGCCGATCCATTCGCCGAGGATCGCGCGGGCCGCAACAATGCGACGATCCGATTCTTCCAGCTGACCGGTCAGTGTCGAAACCTGACTCGTGGCTCTCATGCACATGGAAATCAACGAGCCCAGCAGGTTGGTGGACACGGCCAGTCGCGACCCCTTCGGGATGTCGTTGACTCGGCTGGTAATTTCGAGTCCCAACCCGGGGCCGATCATGCGCGAAAAGACATCTGCAATCCTGCCTCCGCAGCCTTCCATGCCGGGCGGAATCAGGCCCGCAGCGATTACGGCTCCCTTGATCAGGCCGAGGTAGTCCCGGGCAAAGTCAAACACTTCATTGATATCGTGGATCTCAACCTTCGCGTCGAGGTCAATGCTGATGAGTCGCAGGATCGGCTCGTCAATGACTCGAAGGGAACAATCGATCGGCGGTGTCGGCTTTTCATGACGTCCGCGAACAGCCAGATCGATCGAGGCATTGATGACCTTCGCACCGTCGGGAAAATCCATGCCCAGAAAGAAGATGTCGCTCCACGCACTGTGCGTAAAGTCCATTCGCACGGCCGTGCGTTCTCGCAGGATTGGATAGCTG
>JBKDRW010000337.1:0-2174 GCA_046341255.1 Planctomycetota bacterium | reverse complement strand
GGCGGTCTATCTGGTCCTGATGTTCCACGTCACACACAAACACGGGACATCCGGGGAACAGCTTTCTCACCGCTTCGGCTCGCGTCTCACTGCGGACTGAAAGCAGGACGTTGGCTCCTGCTTCCTGAAGGACCTTCGCTGAGTGCCATGCAACACTCTTCCGATTGGCCACGCCAACCACCAAAACGTTCCGGCCTGATAGTTGAAGAAAGTCCATGAATTGAGCCTTTATTCCCTGGGGCGACACTGATGTCGACTTATGGAGTCCGGTGAAGGAACCACCGTGTGCCACCGCAATCACGGTTTTCCTGCCACTACAATGTAACGCTGCCGCAGCAATCAAACGACCGGACGAAAACGAATCTCAGGAAGTCGAATCACTCGAGTGCTGAAGCCATCGTCGAGCAGGTCAATGACACGATATCCAGGCGGTCCGGCCACCATGTTTGGCGTGCTGCCTTCGGGAGCAAACTGAATTCCGGTGGACGGCGTTGTGAGAATGTCGACCTGACCAAGACGGTGCTGAAACTCATGGTGCACATGTCCGCAGCAGACAAGTCGGACTCGAGAATCGCTCTGAAACCATCGCATCAGCAAATCACGCCCCTCCAGGCCAATCGCATCCATCCAGTCACTGTTCATCAGGACGGGAGGATGATGAAAAAAGAGTGCCACCTGAGACGCTGAACTTCGCCCGACAAGATCTCGTGCCCAATCGATCTGCGCTGAATCAATCCTGCCGGCAACAGCTCCGGGAACATGCGTGTCCAGTCCGATGCACAACCACGAACCTGCCCCAAATGAGAATTGGATCAGTTCGTCATTCGGGCCGGTGATTCGGTCCCCAAAGACTGTACGCATAAAATTCCGTTCGTCGTTATTGCCCGGTACCAGAAATACTCTATCGACCCTCGGCAGGAGCAGCTGACGCACGGCCTGATAGCTTTCCGGCAATTCGTCATGGGTGTGATCACCTGTCACGATGACAGCGTCAAATGTCTGGCCGCTGGCCGCGATGAAATTCACCACGTCCCTCAAGAGTTCTCGCGTCGGGACGCCCTTTAATGTGGTCATGGCATCGTGAAAGACATGAAGATCTGTCAGCTGCAGAATTCTGAACATGATATTTCCCTGGACCGCGGGATGATGGCTCAAACCGCGTCAATCAAATTGTGACAGCAGTTGCCACGGTACATCCAGTGCGGACTGAATGGCAAGTCTGGTTCGAAACCTTGTGCCTGCCCCTCTCAGCTGCCATCTGAAAACGATCCCCTGAGGCACCGCAAGGGACGAAGAGATCGAGTTCATCGACTTTCTTCGCTCTCAGCAGGTCCCGTTCCTGCACGGAGCCTCCAGATGCTTCGGCAATTCCACTCACCGCCTGAATCAGATCACGAGTGGCTGGTTCTTCATGGGTTTAAGACCTCCTCTGCAGCAGATGCCGTGAGTCGTGACTGAGGAGATCCCGAATCAACGGCGAATCGGGGCACAATTGTACGCAAGAAACGAGCGGCAGACTCAACCCGTCGGACCGCATTGACCGACAGCAGGATCGACCGCCGAAGTATATTGTTCAAAGTTCTTTCGAAAACGTGCCGCAAGTTTTCTTGAGGTTTCTTCGAACGCATTCACGTCACGCCACGAAAGTCTTGGTTGCAGCATTTCCGTGGGAACGCCATAACATGTCGTCACGATGTTCAGATTCATAATTGGATCGTGGGTCGTGGGTGCCGTGCGAAGATTGCCGGAGTGGATACCATCGATCACGGCTCGGGTGAACCGCAAAGGCATGCGACTCCCTGTTCCATAGGCTCCGCCGGACCATCCGGTATTGACCAGCCACACGTGTGATTGGTGGCGACGAATTTTCTCAGCCAGCAATCGAGCGTAAACGCCCGGATGCCACACAAGAAATGGTCCGCCGAAGCACGGCGAGAACGTCGCTTCCGGTTCCGTGACACCCATCTCTGTGCCCGCGACCTTGGCCGTGTAACCGCTGATGAAGTAGTACATCGCCTGATCCGGAGTCAGCTTTGCCACGGGTGGCAGCACGCCGAATGCATCACATGTCAGAAAAATAATGTCTGTCGGATGGTCTGCAACGCAAGGGATTCTGGCATTCCGCATGAATTCGATCGGATATGCGCCGCGAGTGTTCTGGGTGATGGAGGTAT
>JBKDRW010000336.1:0-4998 GCA_046341255.1 Planctomycetota bacterium | reverse complement strand
GCCACGGCGCGAAATCCGCCTCGAGAGATATCTCGGTTTTCAGTCCGCCCGAGCCCAGCCGCTGAAGTCGGGTTCGGATGCCGGTGAAATAGCGTGGAAACTGAATCAGACACGGCCACGGTGTGTCGACAAGAAATGTGGGGTTAATCAACGAGGCCAGTTGGGTCCGCATGCCGTTGAGCAGATGATCCCAGCCGGGTCCTTTTGCCTGCTCCAGTGCCCTCCTCGTCTCATGATACTGTTGAAACAGGTGGGGCAGAAACTGCACGAACTCCTGAGCGACGAGGCCCAGCCGTTCCCGACCCTTCTGTACTGTTCGGTCGAAAGCGTCTTTGGTCCTGGGCAGTGGTGGCTCTGGAAGATATGCACGATCGACCATGAGCATGGAAAGATGGTTCATCAGCTCAAGGCCTTTCATGGACGACGAGAGCAGCTTGACCTGTCCGATCTGAGGCATATTGCCGATCTGAATCAGAATGCGTTTTCGTTCTGCGAGGAGAATCAGCTTTCTTAATCCCGCTCTCAGGTTTTTCCCGGCCTCCTCCGGAGTCTGGCACAGCATCAGAGACACAGATTCCCCATCGTCCCGAAGCGAAGGGAATGAACGCAGCAGCATGCCAGCTCGCTTGATTTCGATATGTTCCGGGATTTCAAAAAAGTCCCATCCCTTGAATCCGCCACGAGTCCACTTTGCGTCTTCCGGCGCGGGCTCGCCCTGGAATGTGGCTTTTTCGGCAGGTGTTGAGGCTGTCTGAGCGCGCCGCAGCAGGTCTGTGCGAAGCTGCTTCACATCACGTCCTTCCATGATTTTCGTTCGCTCATCGTCAACCACGAGGATGTTGAACTTGAGATGATCCTCAATCATGCTCAGATCAAACTCCCGCGAGTCGAATCGTTCCCCGCTGAGTTGCGACAGCCGCGTTGCGACCCCGTTGAGAAGATCGCCTCTGCCAAATTCAAGATCGCTGGCGACCAGTTTTGCGGTTTCCGGAGCCGGTACAAAATGACGTCGCAAATGCTTGGGAAGGGAACGAATCAGTGCGAGGACTTTCTGTTCCAGCAGTCCTGGAACCAGCCACTCCAGCCTTGCCTCACTCAGCTGTCCGACGCCTTCGACGGGTACTGTCACCGTCACGCCGTCAGCATCACACCCGGGGTCCAGCTGATAACTCAATGGCAGATGCATGGCTCCGAATTGAGCCGACTCCGGGAAGAGGGCTGCCTGTTCCTTTCGATGCGACTCGTCGGCAAACTGATTGATGTCAAATTGCAGCAGTCGCTGATTTCGCGTGGCGGTTCGCTGAAACCAGCGACGCAGTCGGTCGCGATCACAACAGTCATCCGGAATCTGCGACGAATAAAATTGATACAGCGCTTCGTCACCCGGAAGAAGGTGGTGAGAACGTGTTCTCGCCTGAAGTTCCTGCAGCTGCTCCAGCACCGTGTGATTGTGTTTCAGAAACGGAAACTCGTGTCCCCAGCCTCTCTTCTTTGCAGCGGGGTTCGAGTGTCCGCGTCCGGGCCGAACCCGGGATGCTCCGCGGGAAAATGCGTCTTCTTCGTCTTCGAAATCCGGTTGATTCTGAGTCTCCGGGTCCGAATCGCCAAAGAGCAGGCCAAACTCGACCAGACCATGCTGAATCAGCATTTCGCGGGCCTTCAGTGCATCGACCCTGGCGAAAGTCACCTTGCGGCGCGGAACAATCGGAAGCCCCCAAAGACTCACTTTTTCGAAGACCATCACATTGCCCGCCTGCGAATCCCAGTGCGGCTCAAAATACTCGCGGCTGACAAGGTGCTCCGCCAGCGGCTCAATCCACTCGGGTTGAATGCGGGCAATGGTTCGGGCAAACCGTCGGCTTGTTTCCACCAGTTCACCTGCGACAAACCATTTGGCTCCCCTTGGCGCCAGCGCAGAGCCGGGCCAGATGGCAAGACTTTGTCCGCCAGCTCCCATGAATTCACCGTTCGGGGTCTGATATCCGATATTTGCCAGCAGACCAGTCATCAACGATTTGTGAGTTGCCGCGAAATCATTGTGTCGAACGGCAGCCGGAACTGTTTCAGATCGGGATTTTCCGTCGGGGGCCGCGTTGCTGATGCGATCAGGGATCGATCGACCGGCATTCTGTCGCTCATCTTTCTTCTCCTTTGGGCGTTCCATCAGATGGCGAGCAGCCTGTGCAATCGCCGGGTCGTCACTATCCGCCAGCAGATCCTTAAGCTGAGTATGCACATCCGCCCATTCACGCATTCGCATGAACGAAAGAAAACTCTTCTGGCACCATTTGCGAATCTGACTCTGAGACTGTGTGCGCTGCTGTTCGTGCCATGCATCCCACAGATTCAGGATCGTCAGAAAGTCGGAATCCCGGTTCGCAAATTTTCGATGCGCTTCGTCGGCTGCCTGTTGTTTGTCGACCGGACGTTCTCGAGGATCCTGGCTCTCCAGGAAGGAGGCAATCGCCAGCACTTCGGGCAACGCATGTTGATCGACCGCCGCCAGAATCATGCGACTGATTCTTGGATCGACCGGAAGTCGAGCCATGCGTTTTCCGATTTCTGTCAGTTCAGCGGTTGCCGTAATTGCGCCCAGTTCTTCCAGCGTCTTGTAACCCTCGCGGACGGTGGTGGATCGAGGGGGATCGAGGAACGGAAACTCTTCAATGTTTCCCAGCCTCAGATGGATCGTTCGCAGAATGACGGCCGCCAGATTGGTTCGCTGAATCTCCGGGGCCGTGAATGGTTCGCGACTGTCGAAGTCGTCTTTGCTGTAAAGTCGAATGCAGATCCCTGGTCCGACTCGGCCGCAGCGTCCCGCTCGTTGATTGGCAGAGGCCTGCGAAATCGGTTCAACCGGCAATCGCTGCATACGCGAACGCGCAGAATAGCGGCTGATGCGGGCTGTTCCGGTGTCGATCACATAACGAATGCCGGGGACGGTGAGTGACGATTCGGCGACATTGGTCGCCAGAACAATTCTGCGATGCGAACAGGGCGTGAACACTTTTGTCTGATCAGCCATGGAGAGCCGTCCGAACAAAGGAACGATCTCCGTCGGACGCTGGGGGGTATCACCGGGCAGTCGTTTTCCGCCGAGCTTCTTCGCGGTTTCACGGATGTCGCGCTCCGTCGGAAGAAAGACCAGAATGTGGCCGCTGTCGATTGCCGTCAGTTCATCGATCGCATCGGAGACACCATCAAGCCAGTCCCGAGGTTCGTGGTTGCTCTCATCGCCGAGCGCTTCGTCATCCAGCGGCCGATAACGGATTTCTACCGGGTACGTGCGACCGGAGATCTGGAGGACAGGCGCGGGGACCACAGTGCCAGTTGACCGCGGCGTGTGTGGTGCAGAATTCCCGGCGAGGGGTCCCTGCACCGGATGATCCGCTTTGCGATGGTCACGCTCTGGAATCAGGACGGTGCCAAAATGCTCCGAAAATCTCGCCGCGTCAATTGTCGCTGATGTGATAATCACTTTCAGGTCGCGACGCTTTGGAAGCAGTCTTTTGAGGTATCCGAGCAGGAAGTCAATGTTGAGCGATCGTTCATGTGCTTCGTCGACAATGATGGTGTCATACTGATCGAGAAAACGATCTGTCTGCGTTTCCGCCAGCAGAATGCCGTCGGTCATGAGCCGAATGCGGGTGTTTGGTGTACTGCTGTCGGTGAAGCGAATCCGAAAGCCGACTTCCTGGCCAAGCCTGCAATTCATTTCCTCGGCAAGTCGCGCTGCGACAGAACGAGCCGCGATGCGTCGCGGCTGAGTATGGCCAATGACGCCGGAAATGCCGCGCCCCATCTCCACAAGGATCCTCGGGAGCTGAGTGGATTTCCCGGATCCCGTTTCCCCGCAAAGGACGATGACCTGATTGTCACGGATTGCGTCGATGATCTCCTGCTTCCGAGCCACCACGGGCAACTCGTTATCCCAATCCAGCCGCGGCTTCCAGGCAGCTCGCTCGTCGAATCGCCGACGTGATTTTTCGAGACGAGTTTTCAGCTTTTCGAGCAGTTGATCATGTGGCTTCCCCGCCCTCTGAGCATCTTTCACCGACTTCAGCATCCCGCGAAGCGCAAAGCGATCGACCTGCATGGCGAGGTTCAGCGAATTCTCAATTTCACGCAAATCGGACATCATGCAAGAACCCTCAAACAAGCGATGTCTCTTTTCCCGCCGGAATGCTCCGCGGTGGCGTCGCCTGGTTGAGTACAAACGACACAAAAACAGGTTACCAGGTTCTTTCCACGGCACGAATGGCTCTGATCGACACCCGATCAGAGCACTGATGAAGGATCAACGACCAGAAGGGGATGGCCAGTTGAGCCGATCAGGTGACTGTTTTTGACGCCTGGCCGCTGGAATCTTCCAGCAGGATGCTCTCGATTCCTTCGTGTGAACGAACGGGACGATATCACTCGGATGAAACGGGCGGAAAGCGGATTCGGGGGATTCTTTGGTCAGTTCCCATTCGCCGAAGTGCGTTCTCCGAGATAGCATACTGAAAATGTCTCCCGGACCATGAGGACTTCGATGTTTTCGTCTCTTGCACGCCGATTCTTTCTGACTCAGCTGCCTGCCTCGCTCGGTGCGACCTCGCTCCATCAGCTTCTCAGCCCACCAGCGATTGCCTCGTCAGAATCCCGCGGAGATGTGCCGGATCCTCTTGCCGTGCGTCGCCCGCACTTCGACCCGGCTGCAAAAGCCGTGATTCAATTGTTCATGGCAGGCGCCCCAAGTCAACTGGAGCTTTTCGACAACAAACCGACGCTGACAGAACTTGCCGGTAAACCGTTGCCACCTTCGGTCATCGGCGACCAGCGATATGCGTTTATTCAGCCGGATGCCGCTGTTCTGGGGCCGCAGTTTGCGTTTGCTCGACACGGTCAGTCTGGTGCAGAAATTTCTTCCGCTCTGCCTCATCTGGCGTCGATTGCGGATGACATCTGCCTGATCCGGTCGATGCACACGGATCAATTCAATCACGCGCCGGCTCA
>JBKDRW010000335.1:0-12756 GCA_046341255.1 Planctomycetota bacterium | reverse complement strand
CATTCAGCCTGAGGGATCGACCTGTCATCGTGCGATAAAGAAACCCCGAGCCGGTCAGCATTCGAAATCGGTGTCCGGGAATCTCGATGGCCAGAAACCCACCCGGGGCAAGGATGCGAAAAAATTCCTGCATATCTTCGCGCGGAGTTCTGTGACAGCAAAACGCATCCAGAGAACAGACGACGTCGAAGCAGGACGCAGGGAAATTCTGCTCTGCCAGAAACCCGTCATGAACTGTCACCCCGAATGTTCGCCGTGCGTAATCCGCAGAAACTCGGGACGGCTCGACTCCTTCGGTCTTCCAGCCGGGATGATCTACAAACTGTCGGAGAAAGAAACCCGATGCTGTACCAACATCGAGGAGCCGACCGCCACCGGGAACCAGATTGCGGATCCGAGCCGCTCCGCGTTCCAGACTTTTGCGACGATAGTCAACATAGGCGGTTTTCGTTGACTGGGGATCAGTGATCTGTTTTTTGCGGAAAAATTCCTGTGTTTCGCTGGGATCCTGACATTCCGATACGTACACGAGCCCGCATCCACAGCAACGAACCACGGGAAGCTGATTACTGGTACCAACGAGAGCCGTGTCAGCCGGACCACAGATCGGGCAAACCACGCGTTTAGCGTCGCTGGCACATGCACGCGGCCACCCGGCTGAAGAGGTGGAAGTCTGAATCATGTCAAATTCCGCTGGTGTTGCGTTCGAATCCCTGAACGAGTCTGCTTTTAGAGAAATGCATGGCTCGCTGCAATACGTAAATGGATTTTGGACGTCGCGTGAATGGTCTTGTCGCAACACGTCGAATCAGCAAAAGTAGAGTCATTCAGGGGACTTCTGAGGTCCTGTGACAGACAACTCCGGAATGGATTCCATGTCAGTACCGTCTGACTCATACGCGATCTGCCTCACCGGTTCGCGAGTGATCAACAAGCGAATGGCCATGTTTATGGAAGGCCTCCAGTCGAGTGGACTGGGAATCAGGGTCTGGGCATTGCCGCGCGGACCGTGGGTTCTGGACAAGTCAGAGCGTCCAACCATTCCGAATCGCATGGGCCGCGTATCGCTCGACATCGGAGTCGCACCAGGAGCGAAGCGTTCACTGGTAATCTGCTTCCACTGGGTTGTTCTGCCCCTCGCAGTCATCATCGGGTTCATTCGAGGCGGTCCTGTTTTGTATGATGAGCATGACCACTACGAAATGAACACGCTGGAAGGAACTGGAGGGGCTTTGAGACGGTGGCTTTACAGTCGATTGGTGCGATCGGTCCACAGACTCTGCCTGCCGTGTGTTTCTCTGGTGACGTGCATTCACATGAACAGAAAAACGCTCAAGCGCCACCTCGAGCGATGGCAACCTTCCATCCTTGAGATTCACAATTATCCGGCATCGGAGTGGCGCGAGTTCGGACGGACGCGAAACCCAGGCCGAAAGCTGTGTTTCGTCTACATCGGCGGAGTCTACAGAGAAAAAGGAGTTGGTGCCGCAGCGGAGGCATATCAGCTGCTGTCCCCCTCTGAGCGAGCAAACTGTGAACTGCATGTGTTCGGTGAAGGAGATGCTGGACTGCTTCAGGAGTTGCGGAGTATTGCCGGAGTCAGGGTCCATCGAGGCGTGACTCCCGCACAATTCAAGGATTTCACGGCAAGTCATCTTTGCTGCGGGCTGGCACTGCTCGCCGGGACTCCGCGGTACAATCTCGTGGGAACAAACTGCACGAAGCTATTTGAATATCTGGCCCTCGGGATTCCGGTGATCGGTACGAGAGTCGGAGAATTTCCGGCCTGGATCGAAGGCAAAGATGTGGGTCTGCTGATCGACAATGATCTGAATGCACATCAGCTGACCACACAGATGCAGACGATGTTGTCGGATGAGCCTCTCTTTCGCCGGTTTTCAGATAACGCGATGGCTCTGATGTCTTCCGACGAGATGACATGGGAATATGAATGGCATCGCATCTGTCAGTCAGGCGTGGTCGGCAACAAGGCTGCCTGATACACAGCGACGGTTCGAGATGCCAGCAAAGGCGTCTGCTGGAGATTGAAGGCAACCGAATGTCGGTCTGCAGGGCATGTGTGCGGCCTGCATCAGATTCAGAATGATCTTTCAGAGAGTGTCATGTCGAGACATCCGATTCCGTTATTCATCGTTGGCAGTGGTCGTTCAGGAACAACGGTCACTGCTGCGCTGCTGAATCGCTTTCCGCGAGTCCATATCGCAAAGGAGACAGGGTATATCGGCCTTGAAATCGAGCAGCTGAGACACGTTGATGACCCCGCTGTGGTGCAACGATTGCTGGCTGTGGTGAATCAATGGCTGTCGAAGGAGCAGTGGGACGTTCAGGCCACGGAGCAGGGGTTTCGGGAGTTCTGCAATCGGTACCAGCTTGCGGGCGGGCGGGCATTCATCAATTATATCTGGCAACTGGATTCGCCAGTACCGTGGCATGAGCTTGAGTACATCGGTGACAACACCCCGCTGTATGTCATGGCTATTCCGGCCATTCTTGAGTTCATGCCAGAGTCTCGCTTCATCCACATGATGCGCGACCCTCGAGATCTTGTCTGCTCGATTCTGAAGATGAGATTCGGTGCCGATGATCTCGTCACGGCCGCACTGGAGTGGCATATTTACGTCGGCTGCTGGCTGATGGCGGAACGGCTGCTTGCGGCCGAGCATCGCATCGAGTGCCGATATGAAGATCTGTGCACAAACACGGAACAGGCCCTCGGAAAACTCGCTGACTTTCTGGGTCGCGATCGAAGCGAAGCGGCCGCCGCGCTGGCTGCGCATGCGACAGGTCTGTCGACTGATCCCAGGTTTCAGAAAGTGGCAACTCTTCAGCATCACACGCGTCTGTCCGAACCACTGAATGCAGGACGAATTGCCCGGTACCGGAAAGAACTTTCCGCCGAGCAGATTCGGATCATCGAAGAGATCGCTCAATATGGGATGAAAGCCTACGGCTATCAACCAACACAATGGCACACACATCCGCTGATGCGCGAAGATCGGATGTATCTCCTCAAGGCGATGATTCGCGACATGGCCCGGCGATTCTACAAACGCATGCTTCGACGCTCCGCGTGACGGAGACGGCAATTCGGGATGTCTGCAACGTAAGCGCGGATCGCTTTTACAATTTTTCGGGGAAGATCGACGATTCCAGCCATTTCGCAAATGGGTTCGACATCTCTGCGAAGATCGTACCAATCGAGGAAAGTACCGAACGGGCATAAACTGTCTGCAGTCCAGGCGAGGCGCGGTCGATTACAATTTGCAGGAGAGCGGACCATTCCTGGTTCGCTTCTTCAAAACTGCCCTCTGTAACCCCGACGGAGATCTCAACCCAACCGCGTAGGCCACGATCATCAAAGGGTGCACGCTTGACGTGACTCGATCATCGCCTGTTTCGCAAACGTATCCACCGTTCGCAGTTCAGGTCAGTTTTGAAAGCTCTGAAGCCATGAGAAACGAGGTTTCTCATGGCTTTTTCACTGGATCCGCGTGTGCATTCTGTTGAACCGCACATGACATGACTCAGAACCGTCGGTTCAGTCTCGCAACGATGGTTTCGATCGTCGAGTCGACAATCAAGAGATCTTTCTGACGAGTTGTCTGACCTCGAATGAGCCTGATGCCGGAAGCCGCAAGTCCGATCGCACGAGCCAGCAGATCAACCACAGCGTCGTTCGCTTTGCCCTGATCTGGCGGCTCCATGACTGCCACCTTCAGCCGATCTCCGTGAAGCCCGACGATTCGCTCGTTCCTTGCCTTTGGCTGCACATAAACGCGTAACAGAACTCCATCTCGCTGTTGCTGAACAGCGTCACGAAAATCTGGTTTCGCGGAATCAGCCATAAATCCTGAATTCATGAAATCGACTGTCGTCAGGGCCGGAGCGGACCACCACCGCCATGGCGTATCATTCTGCTGCGGAATCATACGTGGACAGAAGCTGTCTGTCTCGCCAGCCTCAGACGGGAACTCGCGAGGAGTTTGCAGCATCTGGACAATCGGGGCGTGTCTTTCGGGCCCCTTCTCGGGCACTTTTCATCCTCCTGCTTTTTCAATAGCGTTCGCGTCTCGTTGTCATCCGGTACGGACACTGCAACGCAGGGCCGATCGACTGCACAGAATGAATTGCAACACATGCGGATATCGAAACGACAGACCTTTACTATTGTCATCACAACCTGCGTGATCCTCGAGCTGCTCGTGAATATCGTGTATCAGGGGCCACTTCCGCGGACGATGGGTGACTCCACAGACGCTGACAACCCGTCACGATTCTCTGCAGATGCAGCGATGGCGATTCATGAACTCGTCTTTCCGGACGCTCCGCACACCATTGGTTCCGTTGAGAATTCCGCCGTTCGCTCCGCGATCGTTGATCGGCTCACCGCCGACGGCTGGATTGTGGAACGTGCTGTTCCATTTGATGTGAGACTCCGAAATCGCGACGGCCTGCAGAAAGATGTCGTTGTCACCAGTCCGGGAAATATTGTGGCGTATCGCGAGGAGCTCATGGATCGCTCCGCTCGACCATTGATCATGGTGTCTCATTTTGATTCCTGTCCATTCGGTCCCGGAGCTGGAGACGCTGGAGGCTGTGTCGCGGCAATCATCGAAGCGGCTCGTCTGCTGACTCGAGACGCATCACGTCTCAGACGCCCTGTCTGGCTGTTGCTCACCGATGGAGAAGAGAACGGCCTTGATGGTGCGAATCATTTTGTGAAGCATCACTCGCTGATGGCTTCCAGACCGATCGTGCTGAACTTCGACGCGCGAGGAACAGCGGGGCCCGTCGCGATGTTTGAAACGCATGCCGGCAATCTGGAAATGATCGAGAGACTCGCCAATCGCTTTCAGCAACCCCGCGTCACCGGCTCACTGTTCACTGCGATCTATCGGATGATGCCCAACGGCACAGATTTCACCATCTTTCGCGACGCTGGTTGTTCCGGTCTGAACTTCGCGCTGATCGACGGTGCCCATCGCTATCATCGTCCGGATGATTCGCGAGCCAACCTTGATCGGCGGAGTGTTCAGCACTTTGGCGACACAGCCCTGTCAGTCGCTCGCGAGATTGCATCATCCGACCACTCTTTCGACAACAACCGGGAGGATGGATTGTTTTTTGACCTGCTGGGCCAGTCGGTCTTCGTGATTCCACTGTGGTGGAATCAGCCTCTTCGATTATTCGTCCTGTTTCTCGCCGAGCAGATTTACGGACGCCCGCTGATGAAAGATAAACCTCGAAAGATTCGAACGATCCTGACAGTCTGGGGCACGATGGCCGCCGTGCTTCCGATGATGGCAGTGCTGGGATTTACGTTGAGCCGCAGCATACTCGGAACCTCAATTCTTCCTGTTCCGTTCGTCTCGTGGGGTCATTGGATCTCGCTGTTTCTGTGGATCGTCAGCCTCTCAGCCTGCGCTCTCTGGATGCATTTCATGCTGTGTCGCCATGATGCGAGAATCGTCTGGAACGCGTTCTGGCTGGCTCATGCGGCGACCAACATGGTGGTCTCAATTTTACTTCCGGAATTCAGCTACCTGCTGTTCATCCCGGCACTCGCCGCAATGCTCATCACACTGTTCGTGGAAGATGTGTTGGCGAGAACCACCATGGTGACGTGCTTCGCTGCGGTACTGCTCGTTCCGCTCCATCATCTCATCGCCATCGCACTGGGTCCGGCGGGCGGCCTGATGCTGCTGCCGGCATTTTCACTGCTTTCGATGCCGTTGCTCCCGGCATTTTCACGAGAGACCCGGGAGGCTCCTGTTCCGATTATCTGAAGATGACCTTCGCGTCGGGAGTTTCGACGTATTCGACTTCGCGAGATTCACCCGATTTGCCGTCCGTCACATATTCGGCTTTGACCTGCATCCGCCCGTTCGGCAGGAGCCTTGTTGTGGATCGCACTTCAGAGATGCCTCCGGCGCCGCCAATGACGACCTCACGGCCGGACCAGACTCCGTCTTCGAACTTCATCGTGCCCTCCGTTCGAAATCCGGCAGTGGTGAAGTACCAATAGACAAGGCTTTTCTTCTGTGAGTCCCACAGGATCGTGGTTTCTCCGCCATACATTCCCTCATTCACCGAATGAACAACGCGAATGGCCTTTCCGTTCAGAGCACGTTCCCAACGTGACACATCAACCATCGGCTTTTCCGGTGTTGAATTCGCAAACTCGCCTCTCCACGTCTTTCCCAACAACGGAGCAAACGGCTTCAAATGTTCATCCAACGGCACCGCCTCATCGGCATTCAGCACATTGACGAGACACAACAAGATGACAACAGACGTCAGGAGTGAGCGAACCATCGCAGCAGCCTCATACTTTCGAGAAACGGAATGCACAGGCAGGCAAAACGAAGCGTACCAATTTCGATTGGAGAGTCGATCTGTCACATCAGGAATCAGCCTGGCAGTCTGTGGGTGCCAGATCTTTGACGAATCTTGCTTGCTGTTCTCGCTGTCTTCGTTGCAGCGATTCTTCCGAATCTCTGCAAATCTGCTCAACAAAGCGATCAGCGCGCTGCTTGTTGTCATACGATTGCCGAGGCAGCAGCGTGAAAAAGAACTACACGAGATTTGAAGCGACCTTGCATCGCAGGTACCAGCCGATTCACAACGGCCGCTCGCCTGATTGGCAGGTTATCTGTCGGCTCATCCATCAGACCGATCACTGAAATGCCGCTGACCCGCGATGCCAGTGTGTTGAAGACGATTCGCCCGACCGCGAAGTTGCCGGGAAACCCGCCTTCGGCACTGGATTTCAGGTTTCTGTCCCTCAATGCTCGTGCTCCTGGAACAACGCATTCTCCTTGTCGCCCCCACCAAGGACATACGCAAGAAGGTCGAAAATCTCTTCTCTTGTCAGTTTGTTCAGCACGCCTTTGGGCATGATACTGACGTCGCTGGCAGTGCGTTCTTCGATATCGGCGATTCTGACCACAGTGATCTTGTCGGGGGCAGAGGGATTGTCGATCACTTTGATGGTATCGCCGGTTTCTTCGACGATGAGGCCGGTCAGGACCTTACCAGATGTCAGTGAGATTACGTTTGACTGGTACTTCTTGTCGATCTTCTTTGATGGGTTCAGGATGTGGTCGAGCACATCCACTTTAGAGTACTCGGCAGGAAGTTTGGTCAGATCCGGGCCGACGTTGTTGCCCTGGCCGTTTAGTTTATGGCAGCCGACACAGGCCGCGGCCTTGAAGAGTTGGTGACCGACGGCAAAGTTGTTGGCTCGATGAGCCAGGTGCATCACATCGCCCTTCAGGTCATCCAGCTGCCAGTCGGTGTTGCGTCCGAGATACTTCAGCAGATCATCCTTCATCTCCAGCTTGTTTGCTGCAAGATACGCCGCCGAATCCGCTTCGTAGGCTTTCAGATCCGCGACCACGTAGAGCGCACCGTACATGCGGCGCCAGTGGCCTGGATAGGTACAAACATACGGATAGATTCCAGGCTCCTTCGGCACTTCAAAGAAGATGGAATCCGTTTGTTCCGGCTGAACCAGTTTGCTGGCGACCAGCACTTTGTCACTCTTCGGGATGAAGTTTCGAGCGGCCGCGTCCTGTTCGCGACCGGTGGCTTCCGCGAGCTCACCAACTTCGGCCATCGTACCGGGCAGCACCACGGCAAAGTTGTGGGGCATGTTGTCCGTGTTCGTCAGTCGAAACTCCACCGGACGTCCAGCCTGAACCGCGATGATTTCCTTGTCGTAAATCATGCGTTCTCGAACGGTTCCCAGCGGAATCAAAGGCACGACAACTTCGTCCATACGCTTCTGGAATCGCGTGCGGCTGGCATCGTCCAGTCGCATGCTGACCGAAGCGGCCAGGTCGAGTGCACGCTGGGCCTGTTCGCTGTTGCGTTCGTTTGGTTCTCTGCTGGCAAGGTAAGACACAGCGGCTTCGGCAAGAGTCCCCAGCTGCTCCTGCGGCCATGTGTCCGCCGGAATCTGCAGAACTGACGTGAGAGACGTATCGACTGAGGCTCGATCCTTCAGCAACCCGGCAAGCACCGCCGTCTTGCCGGCTTCATGTCCTGGAAGATCCATCATGGCGGCAATCGCGACATCCTGCATCGTCTGTTCTGCTGCAGAGACAAGAACGCTGGCAGGAATCTCCTGCTTCTGAATTCCTGGCCCGGCCCATGACATGCTCAGGCCGTCACCGCCACCATTATCAAAATACGTCGCCACAATCGGATGCAGCCCGGCCTCCAGACGCACACGACCTCGGCGCTCAACCATGCCGTGCAGACCGTCGTTGTCAATCAGCAATTCACCGTCAATGTAGAATCTTGAACCGTCATCGGAACTGATGAAGAAGTTGTACTGCCCCGACTTTTCAATCACGATGTGACCGGTGAACATCAGCGCAAAGGCATCACGGGTTTTCAGCACCGGCTGATCCATCACGATCGTGCTGGCGACGCCACTGGCGGATGGTGTGAGCCCCTGCAGAGTTTCGCGTGCTACGTTGGAAGGATTCGGAGCATAAAAGTCGACTTTCAGTCCAGGCTGCGTCAGAGGAGCCGATCCTTTGGTGCCTTCGAGAGTTGGAATCAGCTTTGCAAGGCGTTCAAACAGCGAACCCTTTGCCTTCTCTGAAGACACCAGCGTGACAGCCCGCAGAGCTTCCTCAAGCTTCAGCTCATTCCTGTCAATCGCAGCAAACACAGCATCACCGTTTCCGTCCGCACTGATCCAGGCTGCGATCGCGACTCGGCGAGTTTCCGAAGACTTTGCCGTGGTGGCGAGTTTGGCAATGCGATCTCGAACCTTTGTCAGCTGCTCCGCTGGCTGACTCGCCAAGAGTCGGCTGAGGCTGTTCAGGACATTGACGCTGGCCTTCGCATTCAGTTCTTCGATCAGCGAAAACAGCTCTTCGATCTCAGCAACCTTTCGAAGCTTCGCAAGCCCACTGAGTGATTCCTGCAGCGTCTCGACGGGGACATTTTCGCGAGTCAGAATGGCGCGATAAACTCCCTCGGTCTTTTCCATCTTAAGCAGGTCTTCCACCCTGGCATTGGAGAGCGCGTAAGCTTCGGCATTGCGAGACAGCTTTTCGCTGCGAGCCAGTGTTTCGCGAATGGCCGCATCGAGATTAATGATGCCGCGAGCTTCGTTGATCACGTAAGTGAGTTGTGGATCCTGCTCCGTCTGCATCGCAGCGAAGATGACCTCGGCGGCGAGCGGCCCTCGTACCTCAGTCGCAGCAACGACCGCTTCCGCTCGCACCTGTGGCGACGGATCGGAGGCAGCGGCAAGCAGAGCTTTACCGACAAGGTTGTCGGCCGGCACTTCCGGCGGCGGACTGTCTCCTCCGGCCATGACGGTGGAACGATGGTCGCGAGCAACCTGCCCCATGTGTCGTATCGCAGCAGCTCGAGCCTCCGCAACCGGCGAAGTCGCCAGCCCTTGCGCCATGATCGCACACTTCGTTGAACGAATTCGCTGAAACGCCCAGAGCGCTTCGGTCAGATTTCGAGCATTCTCCGGGGAGTCCATGCTCATCGGCTTGATCCATGCGTCGACAGTTGCTTCGACTTCCTCCGGATTCCGTGACGTCAACTCCAGGCGTGCTCGGTAGCGTTCGGCAAGCGTCTCCGAGCCCAATGCCGCAACAACTTCAGCCGTGCTCGCCTTGTCCAGCTTCAACGCAGGCTGCGTCTCTCTTGCTTCGGCCGTCACACGATAAATGCGGCCGTGCAAGTGGTCACGGCTCGGGTCGCGAAGGTTGTGCTGCATGTGGCCGATAATGGGGTTCTGCCAGTCGAGCACATACAGGGCTCCGTCACCGCCGATCTCCATGTCGCTCGGACGGAAGTTCTGATCCGATGAGTACAGGATCGGCTCAACTTCCTTCGCAAAGAAACCTGCTCCACGTTTTTCGAACTTGTACTGAGTCACTCCCTGGAAGCCGATCACGTTCGCAATCAAGAGGTTGCCGCGGTTCGCTTCCGGAAAGTGCTGACTGTCCAGAATCTGAATGGCCGGCACCGGGCGAACTCGCTTTTCATAAAGCTGCGTCGGAGCACCATGCCCCGGCATACCGATGTAATTTCCGGTGCCGCCCGTGCCGTCGGTTGCAAACTGATTGCCCCACTGGTCTAACACATCACCGTGAGGATTCGGACCGATCGGGAAATGGAAGTTGATATCAAACGTGACCGGATCCCATTCGTAAACTCCCGTGCCGCCGGTTCCAAAACGCTTCGTCGGCCCCCATGGCGTTTCAAAGTTCTCTGCGTGGAAAATCCCGCGTGAGAAATAGAACTTCCCGCCGGGGCTCATCACGAAGGCATTGGCCGTGTGATGAGTATCCGCGGAATCGAGACCGTGGAAGATTCGCTCCTTCACGTCGGCTCGATCATCACCGTCGAGGTCTTTCAGGAAGAAGATATCCGGAGCCATCGCAACCAGGACGCCGCCGTTCCAGAATTCAAAGCCCGTCGGATTATGCAGCCCGTCGGCGAACGTGATGCAGCGATCAGCCACGCCGTCATTGTCATCGTCCGGGAAGATTAACAGTTTGTCATTCATCGCCTCGAGAGGATTCCAGTGCGGATACGTCGGCCATGCCGCGACCCACAGGCGTCCATCCGTATCGACGGCGCTCTGCACGGGATTGACGAGATCCGAAAACATCTCTTCCGACGCGAACAGGTTCACTTTCATACCGGAGTGAACCGTCATGTTCTCGATCGCTTCTTTGCCGCCGAGGAACTTGTGGCGTCCATCCTCGAGTTGGCCAGGCTTGTTGGTTTTGACTTCCAGAGGCTTCGGAAGATTGCTGTCGTCAGGCTTGATGTCTTTTCCCTGAGCTGCGGCCCAAATCACAGCATCGCGGTTGGCGGTCATCGCTTCCAGAATTTCCAGTTCTCGCTGCATCACGTCGAAGTTGGTTTGCCCATCAACAAACTGCAGACCGGATCGCCCGCCGAAGACGCTGTAGCCATCGGTGGCTCGATACACGTTGTGCCAGATGTGGTTCTTGGCGAGGACGGCGTTGCGTACAGTGTCCAGCTTGAGTTGTTCCGGCTGAGGAGTCTCCAGACCGGTCAGTACCTGGCGATCAACCGCCATCGCGACAAGGGAACTTCCGAATTCGGTCACATGAACTCCGTTGATCGTCTGCGTCGGAATGATGATCTGGCCATCTCTGAGCTGACCGTCATATTCGTAACCGAAACGATCAGTTTTCTGGCCGTCCTGATGGCGGAAGACATTCAGATCCATACTGGTCAACGACTGGGCCTTCTTCGAGGACTGAAACAGATCCACGAACACGACCTTCCGTTCCGCAGCGACCTTCGCCATTTCCGCCGAGTAAAGTTCGAGGTTCCTGTTCTGCTTCTCCCCGGTTGGCAGGTACGGCCACTTGAGATCCTCAAACGCGGTCGGGGAACAGATCACAAGTCTTGGAGCCGACTTTCCGTTGTATTTCTGGCTCAGCGTATGATCGATGAAGTCTTCGAGCTGCTTGCGAAACTGTGGCAGGCCGGCTTCTCCGGCATACGATTCGTTGTAGCCGAAGAACGCGAAGATCACGTCGGCCTTCACTTTCGTCAGCCATTCATCAGGCGATCCAAAGTTATCCGACCGCGGCCGCTCTGTCAGAGTGTCGCCGCTGAATCCGAGATCCCGAACAACGAGATTGAGTTCAGGGAAGCGATAGTGCAGCGTCGCCTCCAGGTGACCGTAATGCTGCAATCGATCGGCGAGCGTGTTACCAATGATGGCAATATGATCGCCCTGATCCAGCTTCAGCAACGCTTGCTGAGCTTTCACAGGCGTCGCGGCAGCAATGATCGAGAGCAGACTGATGAGGCAGGGAAAAAAGCAGGCCAAAGTTCGACGCATCGGGATCTCTCCGAGCACACAAGGTGGGACACACAGCAAGGATCTGAGAGCTTCGCAGGTTCCTTTCAATGGTCAAGGGTGTGCCCGGAAGATAGTCACGGATGCGAGAGAAATTGAGCATTGTGGCCGGCCCTGAAGCCCCGGCTTTTCCTCGTCCAGACCAGTGTCTTCCGCTTCTCCGTCACGTCTTCAATTCCTGATTGCAGCCGATATGATCCGCGACAGACCTGTCAGCAGCATCACCTAGGCGGACAACAAACCGAATTCGCGGTGCTTGAAGCTTCGGCCGCTGATTCGGGAGACCTCGCCATCATTGATGCTCAATGAGTCGGTACAGCCAGCGGGTTGATGTATTCCGCGAGATCCCGCAGAGCGATGACTCGATAGTCTTCGAGCTTCAGATACTTCAGATACGCAGCAAAGTTGTCGTGACTGCTGCTGACCCAGTCATGGGCCGTATCAGGAACTCCATGAAACTGAAGAATTGCGACGCGGCCGTCTTTCGCCTGATTGACTGCGCGGACAAAGTCAGGCAGCGTCCACCCCGGTCGGGCGTCCCCGGCTGATGGCAGCAACAGGCAGTGATGCTGACCCGGATGAAAGGCAACACCGCGGCCTTCTTCGTATGGAAACTCCGGCGACCCGCCTCGCCTTGCAAACATGATTCCGTGTTCACGCAGAGTATCGAAGGCAGCCGGAGTTGTCGCATTGCCCGGCCATGCAAATGTGACTGGCTTTGGAATTCCGTGAGCCTCACACTGTCGCTCGATCCCAGAAAGCTGCTCGTCCAGTTCACCAACGGACTTCTCGGTCACTCCCAGATGATCGCGGGTATGATTTCCGATTTCAAACCCATCGTCATGAAG
>JBKDRW010000334.1:0-15498 GCA_046341255.1 Planctomycetota bacterium | reverse complement strand
CCCCGGACCATTCGTCGGGTGTCGCTCGCTGAGCTCCATGCCGGAAAAATTCCGAAAGAGCAACTGGAGAATTGTTATGTGATTATTGCTCATAATCGCGAACTCTCCCGCACTCGGGCGACGCTGCCTCTCCACGGTCTGACAGACCGTGGTACGGTCCTGGCGATGGGGACGGCGTCGATTCTGACAGGGTATTCGATGATGGCTGAGGAAAGGTCAAGACTGCTGCCGATTTTTTCCGCAGTGCTGACGTTAGCCAGTGTTTCCGTTGGTTATAAAACGACCAACATCTCCAAAGTCTTCGTGGCCCTCTTTCGCTTGATCACATTGGCGATCGTGGTTTGCTGGTGCGGAACCTGTTTTGGGGGTATTCCAACGAGACCCGTCTCGAACGTGATGACCTGCATCGTGGTGATAGGCGTTTCGCTTGCTCATCGCCTCAAGGTTTTCGAACTCTTCAAGGGTCTGCTTTCTGGTGTGTTCAGCCCCGAAGAGGTCTGGTTGTGGAGGTCGTACAGCGACCGCAGCTCACCAGCCATTCTTTTCGATGCCATGGGGTACATCAAGAAGGCGAATGCGTCTGCCCTTGACGAGTTTCAGCTTGATCCAAAAACCCTGCATCAACGTGTTTCCGAACTGGCGAAGAAGTGCATGCCCTCCATCGGCGAACGCTGCGAGAGACTGGTCATTGAGAGGGAATCAAGGAAGGTCTGGGATATCGAGTGGCCGTCAAGGCACTTGCCTGTGGCGATTTTCACGGACGTCACCGACCAGCAGCAGGAACTGGAAGGGCTTCAGGTTCAATTGACCACGGATCCACTGACCGGAACTCTCAATCGTCACGGGTTTGAGCTGGCCATGCGGAAGCTCGATGCTCAGCAGAAAGGGAATTACACCGTATTCTTCATGGATATGAACGGATTCAAGGCCGTGAACGACCGCTACGGACACGGTGCTGGAGACACATTGCTGAAGGTAACCGCTCAACGCTTCCGAGATGCTGTGACTCCGGATGATTTCGTGGTGCGATTCGGTGGAGATGAGTTTGCGATCGTCATTCCTCGCAGGCTGACCCACGATGAAGCGATTGCCCGGCGCGAAATCATTGAGAAGACATTGATTGATAAAATCGATGTTGGAGCGGCTCGGGTTCAGGTTGGTGTGGCGACTGGTTTTGCCATTCCGAAGGATGAGTATGAATCGCGTGAGTCGATTCTCGAACGCGCGGATCATGACATGTATGAGCGTAAGTTGTACCTGAAGGGCAGCGGGCTGGCCGTGCGATCTCGCCCCGAGGCAGAACCAGCGCTGGCAATGCTGGATCGATAGGGCAGAACGGGTGGCCTCGCGACCGATGGACTGTGCTGAGTGCGATCCATGCCATGATTCATCGATGATTGTCTGTACGTGATGTCGCCACCGGACTTCTCGCTTCCCTCAGGAGTCTGCAACGTGGACAAGCCGCTGCATGATGTTCAGGCGTGAGTCGCCGGCCCGTGACGCGCTGCGAATCTCCGCCGATCGTGATGGAAGAGCAGGCTGGAGACCGCTTTAATGACGACGGCAAGTGAGGTCCGAACAAGGAACTCGAGGTTGCCGTCGCACGGGAATGAGGAATTGCCGCTGTAGTGCTTGGGTTGATGTTGATGGGACTCCGGAATTTCACCAGGGGGCAGAGACAACACGGGCCATTCGTCTGAGCATTTGCTCAATGCCCTGACTGTTTTGGGTTCACACTCGTTCGCGCGGATTGAGCCGTCGTCTGTTGTCTTCTGGTTCGACCAGCGTAAACGGTGAAGGGGGCGTTCTTGCGTTCAGTTGTGGCCTGCATGCGATGACGGTCGTTTTGATTTGTCTCAAATGCCGACGAAATTCAACGTTGTTTACTCCGTCAGACCCGTGTTCGACGTGTGAGATGGCGAGCGACATTCGCGGTCTGCTCGAGCGAACTTCAGGCCATGTCGATGGGGTCAGGAGATTGAGAACGCCTGGAAGAAAGGAGGAGTGTCGAGTTCGACAGGGGTGACTCAGGCGGTGGCAAGAATGTCGGTCACGATGCGGCCGTAAACGTCGGTGGGGCGGAATTCACGGCCGGCATGACGGAAGGTGAGCCGCTCGTGATCGATGCCGAGAATATGGAGCAGCGTTGCGTGCAGGTCGTGCATGTGGACCTTTCCTTCGACGGCATACTGACCGATGTCGTCAGTCGACCCGTAGGAAAATCCAGGTTTCACACCGCCTCCGGCGAGGAACACGGTAAACCCTCTGGGATTGTGGTCACGACCATCGGATCCCTGAGAAAATGGAGTGCGACCAAATTCGCCGCCCCACCACACCAGCGTGTCCTCAAGAAGTCCACGCTGTTTCAGATCGGCCAGCAGCCCGGCCACAGGCTTGTCAGTCGCTTTCGCATGGACAGCATGCTGGGGCATGTTCGAGTGCTGATCCCATCGCGGATTGGTTGACTGGTCTGCGTAATTCACCTGAACAAAACGTACCCCGCTTTCGGACAGTTTTCTGGCAAGAAGACACTGTCGGCCGAACTCGTCAGTCTCCTTCTCACCGATCCCATACAGGGATGTCGTCGACTCGGTTTCCGTGGACAGATCCAGAATCTCGGGTGCCTGGGACTGCATTCGCCACGCCAGTTCATAATTTCGAATCACCGCATCCACTTCATCACTGCGCAGAGCCGATCGGGCGGCCTGCAGTTGATTCAGTTGCTGGGTCAGCGAGTAGCGAGCGGACACTTCAGGGGCATCGAGTTGCGGGTTGCGAATATGCTCAATGGTCATCTGCTTCGCGGACTGAAACGATCGGCCGATCGATGTACCCTGATACATGGTGGGCAGAAAAGCGCTCGAGTAATTGCGCGGGCCACCGTTGGCATCGGATGGCTGTAGCGACACGAAGCCGGGCAGGCTTTGATTCTCCGTGCCGAGTCCGTACATCACCCACGCGCCGATCGATGGTCGAACCAGAGTGGTTGCACCGGTGTGGAGGAATAATGTCGCGGGGCCGTGTGCCACCCCTTCCGTGTGCATGCCGTGAAGAAAACAGAGATCATCGACATGCCGCGCGATGTTGGGGAACAGATCGGACACCCATCGTCCTGTCCTGCCATACTGTGAAAACCTCCACAGCGGTTTCATCCGCTTCTGTCTGGTTGTCTTCCCGAAATCACCAAAACGCACGCCGGTGAAGTCGATGGACTGTCCGTCGCGAGCCAGCAATTCGGGTTTGTAGTCGAACGAGTCGACGTGACTGGGCCCGCCCTGCATGAAGATGAAGATGACACGCCTGGCAGTTGGCCTGTACATGGGAAGTCGTTCTGCGAGCGATTCCGGGGCCAAGCTGACTTGTTCTGCGGCTGCAGCGGATGCGTGAATGGCACTCAGAGCGAGCCCGCCGAAACCGCAGGCCGACTGATTCAGCCACTGACGACGAGAATGAAATGGGTGGGACATGCCGGATTCCTCTGCCGAAGACTTCGGAACGATACCATCCCGTCTTTTCATGGGCCAGTGCGGCTTCACCATGCCTCGGAGTTTGACAGAAGAATGGGCGTTTTGCCCGCATGTCCCGCAATCTCCTGCACATAACGAGGAACGGCGTAACCCGGGAGCCGGGCTGAGAGTTCAGCGACAAGCCGGCGACCTTCGTCCGGACTGACCTCGAAGTGAGACGCTCCGGCCACACGATCAAGCTGATGCAGATAGTACGGCATTACCCCGACTGCCGTCAGTCGGCGACTCAATTGTTCGAGGAGATCCGCATCGTCATTGATGCCACGAAGCAGAACTGTCTGATTCAGCACCGGTCGCCCCGATTTTACGAGGCGTCGCAGGGCTGGTTCGCAGTCGTCGGCAATCTCGCGCGGATGATTGGCATGGACGACGACAATTGCCTGCGAGCGCAGTGTGTTCATCATTTCCAGCAGGTCATCGGTGACACGCGATGGCAGGACGATCGGAAGTCGCGTGTGAAAGCGAATCCGCTCGATATGCGGGATGCTGTCAATCTCGCGGCAAAGCATGGACAGTCTCTGATCATTCAGCATCCACGGATCACCGCCGCTGAAGATCACTTCGGTGATGCCCGGATCGCGAGCAATCTCATCGATCGACGGCTTCCAGCCTTCCAGTGTGCGGGGTTCTGTCTTGTACGGATACTCTCGACGAAAACAGTATCGGCAATGAATCGCACAGGTGCTCGTCGCAATCAGCAGCACTCGCCCGTGATACTTCTGAAGTACCCCCGGAGCGCGTTTTGCATTCAGATCGCCGACCGCATCTGGCACGAATCCATCAACCGTGATTCCTTCCGAAGAAACTGGCAGCACCTGTCGCAGCAGTGGGTCATGGATATCCCCGGGCTTCATCCGTGCGAGGAAGCTTTCGGGGACAAGCACTGGAAACCGCAGGATCTGTTCCGCGTCCTGTGCGAGCAGTCCGAATCGTCGGACAATCTCCCCGAACGGTTCGTCTGACGTCAGAATCCTGAGCCGTCGAAGCAGTTCTTCACTCGATCGGATCGCCCCGGCCATGTCTCGTTGCCACGATACAGATGCCACGCTCGCGGATGCGTCACAAGGTGTTTCAGGGATCGGGGCCATGGATGACATGAGCAAGCGACTGGCGTTGGTGGAGAAAAGTGACCTGAAGCAATCAGCAGACATCAATGAGAGCAATGTTCAATTCCAGCGGTCTGAGTCAATGGACTTTCCGCTGATGGTCACTGCCCCGCAAATTGTTTCGGCCACGAGACAGGGACGCAATGGCCGCTCTGCACAAGGATAGGCCAATCGGACAGCGACGTAAAGGAGTGCATTCAGCATTCATTTCGTGACACTGGCAGCCACGGATTCTGTTGAACGGGACGCTGGCGTTGGACCTGAGACTCGGGAAGGCAGCGGTTGAGTCGCCTCCTGGGCGCTACACCATTGCTCCATTCCGGGGGGGGGACACGTTCTGGATGCTGTTGAGCTGCGGAAGAGATGCCAAAGAATGCCGTGATCAACTGCTCGAGATCCAATCTTCACAACATTTCGACAGATCCTGAGAAATTTCCTCCGTGTCCCTGAGTGAGAGCTGAAAACTGGAGTGCCACCTGATGAACTCACTGGTCTGCGAGGGCCTCTCCGACCTATAAATGACGGTCCGACCCGCATTTGACCACTTCTCTCGGTTTGTCGCACGCCATGACTGCTCAGGTTTACTCGAATCGTCCGGTATCCCCGACAGACGATCCTGTCGGATGTTGTCGCGGATCACGTTGCCGTGTTCCATGGCAATTCATCAGACCGCTTGGCGTTGTCATTATGCTCGTTGCCCTGTGCGGTCGTTCGGGTGCAGTCGGAGACGACTCAGCGGGCGATATCAGTTTCAATCGGGACATTCTTCCGATTTTGGCAGAGAACTGTTATGCATGTCACGGATTTGATCATCATGGGCGGCAGGCCGACCTTCGACTAGATACGTTTGACGGAGCGACGGCAGATCGGGACTCGGGACCTGCCATCATCGCCGGTGATTCCGATCAGAGCCTGATCATTCAGCGGATCGAATCCCAGGATCCGGATCTGGTGATGCCGCCGCCGGAGACGAACAAGACCATTTCCGCACCGCAGAAGGAATTGCTCCGGCGCTGGATTGCTGCGGGGGCGAGGTACGACAAACACTGGTCGTTCATCGCGCCCGAACGCCCGCAACCACCGGTGATTGAGAACGTCAGTCATCCGGTGGATCACTTCATCCATGTGAAACTGCAGCAGTTCGGATTGACTCCGTCACCGAAAGCGGATCCGGCAACGTTGATGCGGCGGGTGTCGCTGGATCTTACCGGGTTGCCCCCGCTGCCTGAGGAGATCGATGCTTTTATCGCAGCCTGGAAGGCGGATCCGAACGGAGCTTTCGGCGAACTTGTCGATCGACTGCTTGCCAGCCCGCACTACGGCGAACGCTGGGGCAGATGGTGGCTCGATCAGGCTCGTTATGCGGACAGCAACGGGTATTCGATTGATGCTCCGCGTCAGATCTGGAAGTATCGTGACTGGGTTGTGGAATCGCTTAACGAGGATCTGCCGTTCGATCAGTTTACGGTCGAGCAGCTGGCCGGTGACATGCTGCCGGATGCAACGGAACGACAGCGAATCGCAACAGGCTTTCATCGCAACACGCAGATCAATCAGGAAGGTGGTATCGACAGGGAGCAGTTTCGGATTGACAGCGTGTTCGATCGCGTTGCCACGACAGGCACTGTCTGGCTGGGACTCACCATCGGATGTGCGCAGTGCCACAATCACAAGTTCGACCCGATTGAACAGCGGGAGTACTACCAGTTCTTTGCGTTCCTGAACAATCAGGACGAACCCTCGCTCAAGGTTTACGAGCCTGGCGTGGACCCGCGAAAGCTGGCCACCGAGCTGAAGCAGATTGAATTGCAGCTCAAAACGATTGTCAACGATCGCAGGTCGGCGCTGGAAAGCTGGGAGCGGCAGTTGTCGGCCGCTGCGAAAGCTGCAATGTCGGCCGAGGTTCGCAAGGCTTTGGGTACTGCCGTCGAGAAGCGGAGCCTGATGCAGAATGTGTCATTGCTGATGGCCGGGACAGAAACAAATCAGTCACCGCTGCCGGAGTTCAGTCGACGGCACGGACAGCTTTCGTCACGGCTGAACGATTCGCCAACCACAATGGTGCTGAGTGAACTGGCTCAGCCTCGCAAGACAACCGTCTTGATCAAAGGCGACTTTACTCGACCGGCAGAGGAAGTCTTTCCCGGAACGCCGGCCGTACTGCATCCGCTGTCAAAGCGGGCCGATCGAGCCGATCGACTGGATCTCGCCCGATGGCTGACGAGCGCTGAAAATCCACTGACGGCGCGCGTCATTGCAAATCGAGTCTGGCAGGTCTACTTTGGGCGAGGGATCGTGGAGACGGACAATGACTTCGGTCTTCTGGGCACGGCTCCATCGCATCCGGAATTGCTCGACTGGCTTGCATGTGAGCTTCGCGACAACGGGTGGAGTCTGAAGAAGCTGCATCGACTGATTGTGACCAGCGAGACGTATCAGCAGAGTTCTCATGCACGTCAGGATGTGGCGGAAAAGGATCCGAGCAATGTGTGGCTGGCACGACAGTCACGACTTCGGCTTGACGGAGAACTTGTTCGCGATGTGGCACTCACCGCAAGTGGGCTGCTATCAAGGAAAATCGGGGGGCAGCCGGTTTATCCCCCGATTCCTGAAGGCGTGATGAGCCAGGGGCAGTCAAAGCATGCGTGGCCCGTCAGCAACGGCGAGGATCGATACCGGCGAGCACTTTACACGTTTATGTTTCGAGCGACTCCGCCGCCGGCCCTGAATGTATTCGATACGCCGGATGGCTACAGCACCTGCACTCGCCGTAATCGGAGCAACACGCCGCTGCAGTCGCTGACCCTGATGAATGATGCCGCCTTTGTTGAATTCGCGCAGGCTCTGGAAAAGATCGTGAGGACAGATGGTGTTGATGTGGCATTCCGCCGCTGCACCGGGCGATTACCAACTGACGCTGAACGAGCCATCCTGAATCGTCTCGATTCGCTGACCACCGCTCGCGCCTTGTTGAATCTGGATGAAACCATCACCCGTGAGTAAAAACACGTTGTTCGCTCATCGAGCACGACGCCTGCCGCTTCCGGGGACATCATCCCCGGAAGATCGCTTGTCAGATCCCTGAAAGATTGAACGCGTTGTGACATCCTGATGAGCCATTTCGACACACAACAAATCTTTTCAAGTCATCGCATGAACTCTTCTCTTCATCAGACTCGTCGGCATCTGTTTCGCAACTGCTCGATGGGCATTGGTTCAATGGCGCTGGCTTCATTGATGCAAAACGAGGCGGTGGCGGAATCCGCTGATCGAGCCACGCTGGATCCGAGGTCGCCGCATTTCGAACCTCATGCGAAGAACGTCATTTTTCTGTTTATGGCGGGTGGTCCATCTCAACTGGATCTGTTCGACTACAAAGGGGAACTGAATCGGCTCAACGGACAGCCGATTCCTGAGAGTTTTATCGCGGGAAAGCGATTTGCGTTCATGGACAGCAGTCATCGTATCAACCTGCTGGGATCTCGACGCAGATTCATGCAGCATGGCGAAAACGGTATGTGGGTGAGTGATCTCCTGCCACATACAGCAAAAATTGTGGATGAGCTGACATGGATTCGGACATGTCAGACGGATCTGTTCAATCATGCTCCTGCCAAGTTATTCATGAACACAGGCAGTGGCTTATTCGGACGTCCTTCCATGGGATCGTGGGTGACATATGGGCTCGGCAGTGAATCCCGCGATCTTCCGGGATTCGTCGTCCTGCAGAGCGGCCCGCGGGGTCCGCGTGGCGGTGCCGTGCTCTGGGGCAGTGGTTTTCTGCCGGGCACTTATCAGGGAGTCCCGTTGCGGAGTGCGGGAGATCCGATCCTGAATCTGTCCACGCCATCCTCTGTCAGCGCTGAACAACAGAGGCAGCTGGTGGAGGCAGTCCGTGATCTGAATCAGCAGCGACTGACAGCGACGGGTGACCAGGAGATTGCAACTCGCATCAACGCTTACGAAATGGCCTACCGCATGCAGTCCAGCGCGCCGGAATTGATGGATATCAGCGGTGAGTCGGCGGCAACGCTGGAGGCTTACGGAATCCGGGATGTGAAAGAGTCCAGTTTTGCTCGAAACTGCCTGCTCGCCAGACGGCTTGTTGAACGCGGCGTTCGTTTCGTGCAACTGTACGACACCAACTGGGATCATCATGGCGGGGCCACGGAGAATCTTGAAACACATCTCCCTGAGAAGGCTCGGGACATCGATCAGGCATCCTCCGCGCTGGTACGTGATCTGAAACAGCGGGGTCTTCTGAACGACACGATTGTGATCTGGGGTGGTGAGTTTGGGAGAACCCCCATGGGCGAGGTTCGCGAATCAACGGGGCGAAATCATCATATCGATTCCTTCACGATGTGGTTCGCTGGTGGCGGTTTCAATCCCGGGCAGATTTACGGCGAGACGGACGAATTCGGCTTCGGTGCAGTGCAGAATCCAACGCACGTTCGCGATATTCATGCCACGCTTCTGCATCTGTTGGGATTGAATCATGAACGACTCACGTTCCGCTCGCAGGGGCTCGATGTGCGACTCACCGGCGTGCTTCCGGCGAGGATCCTGCATGAGATTCTGGCTTGACCCGATGCGGCGTACGGCATGATCGATGATTCATTGCGGTGATCGCTCAGATCTGCCTCGGGCAACGGACATGTCAGATCCGGTCGCTGACACCTGGACCGGGAAAATGCAAGGCGATTGCCGTCACGATTGGCTGTCGGGGCCGAAAAGTTTGAGCGGAGCCTCTTTCCCGCGATTTGCACCGTGTCAGAGAGAAGGATCCGGCACTCATCATTGAGCACCCTATGGCCGAGATTCGAGTCCGGTTCCTGCAGAATCCGGAATGCACTCGAGATGCTGCTTCTTCGCCTGCCGATGGGTGTTTCCATCCTGAAGTGCCGGCAGCCTGTCAGATTTCATGGAACCAGTGTTTGTGTGATACACTGACGGGTTGTCATTGAAGTGTTCTCAGTGCAGCAGTAAGCGAAACTTGATGCGGGGACGCATCCGTGTCGAAGATGTAAGAAGATACGCGAGCCGCGAATGATGAGTGCCGAAGCCCTGCCCAGCAACGAAAGCGTGCAGCATGTCGTGCTCCTTGGGGCAAGTAATCTGACTCTTGGATGGCGACCGTTGCTGGAAGAAATTCAGGCGACTGTCTCCGGCGCGATCGACATGCGAGTGGCCCTCGGCATGGGACGATCGTACCTCGAATGGAGCGGCTTCTGGGCGAGACGATTGCCGGGGATTCTTCAGTCACAGCTTTGGGAATCGCTGCCTGATCCGGTCCATCGTCCGCCTCTTGTTTTGCTGACCGATATCGGCAACGACATCGTGTATGATCGTTCGCCTGAGGACATTTTTGAAGCGGTTCAGAGATGCGTCCAACGAATTCGAGCCTGGAATCCTGATTCGAAACTTGTCATCACGGGACTTCCACTTGAGTCGGTCTCATCGATCGGCCCGCTGCATTTTCGAATTGCAAGGACAATCCTGTTTCCCGGGTGTCGGCTTTCTCTCGCGACCGTGACCACTCATGCGGATCGGCTCAATCAGTTGTGCCACCAGTTTGCTCATTCGGAAGCGATTCCGATCGTAGTGCCTCAGCGAACGTGGTACGGCGTTGACCCCATCCATGTGTTGCCAGAATATCGTCATGAGGCGTTTCGTTCCTTTTTTGCCAGTTGGTTTCCGAACGACGCGTCGTTGCGTCTTCCGTCGTCGACAGTCACGATGTGCCCTTTGCCGACAGCGCGGCACCGGACGTTGTTGGGGGTCCATCGCCATGTCGTTCAGCCGATTTTTCAAAGTTCCCGACTTTGCGTTTCTGCCTACTAGTTGTCATGTCTCCGTGAATTGCACGGACTCACAAAGCCCGCAATTCCGCAGAAAATGCCGAAACTCGCAAAATTGTCGGGCCGTGTTGAACGAACTGGAAATCTCCGATGTTGACTTCGGAATTGATCTTCCGAATGCTGCGAGGGCATGTTTTTCCAGTGGAAATCGGGCTGGAGTGAATTTTTTGAAATTATTATAAGGGCTTTTTCTGTGGTCTTGGTGGGACTTTGCCAGCACATGGCAGCGGGTTAAACGCTTGATGCCCCCTGTGACTGCAGAACAACGTGTCGCAGACGGCCCCTGCATGGATGCAGACCGTGCGATGAATCACGATGGATTGACAATCAGCCGGATTCTCGGATCCGGTTTCGATGTCATCGGAAGGAGTCCGATGGTGAGATGTTTTATCGCTGTTGCCTGTGTTTTTCTGCTGATTCCTTCGTCCGCAATGGCTCAGTCCCGAGCGGCGACGCGAGGAACGTCGCCGGATCGTCGCGGTTCCGGAGTGGCGGCCCAGTCCGGAACAGAAACACCCGTCCGTACGGTGACGAGAACGCAACAGACGCCGATATCTGCAGCAGATGAGTCCGCGCCTGAGGCTGGCAAAGCTCAGATCTCGATGCAGGGAGTGCCGCTTGGGCAGCAGCCGGTCGAGATGTCCCCGGAACTTCAGCGAGAGTTGGATCGACTGCTCCAGATGTGGTCGGATTCGAGTGAGACGATCACTCGGCTCGAGGGGGCTCATGTGCGAATTGTTTATGACCTCGTGGCTGAAGTGGAACGCCAGGCCAAAGGTGAGTTTGCCTATGAAAAGCCTGATAAGGGTCGAATGGATATCTCAGTGGTTGAGATTACGGAGGCCATGAAGAAGTCTCGGGCAAAGGAGGCTGCCGCTGCATCCGCAGAGAAGCGAGTCTCGAAGGTGCGTTTGAAGAAGAACGGCGAACCCTTCGAACTGGCGATGGCGCAGCAGGAACTCTGGTCCTGCGACGGGCAGCGTGTGTTCAGTGTTGATGTTGAGAAGAAAGAGGCTCAGGTTGCACAGCTTCCTGCTGATATGCAGGGTGTGAATATCATGCACAGCCCGCTTCCATTCCTTTTCGGGATGAAGCCGGAAGAGGCAAAGCGAAGATTCAACATCACCTTCAAGGGCGATCGATTTGATCCAAAATCAGGCGTGGCGCGATTGGTCATTCTTCCTCGCCTGCCCCAGGATGCACACAGCTGGCAAAAGGCGGAATTGATTCTGGATCTGAAGGATTTTCTCCCTGCCGCTGTGCAGTTGCTGGATCCGGCAGGAACAAAAATCACCGTGTTTCAATTCAGTGAGTTTGTGAAGAACGAGCCGGACTGGAAGAAGCGTCTGCAATTCGAGAATCCGAAAACGCGATTCTCTCCGGATCTGAGGGGATATGCGATTCACACCATCTCGGCGGATGGGAAGTCGGCGAGTGAGGGGGTCCCGATGGCTGAGGCGACTCCGAAGACCATGCTCGACGGAGGCTCAGCGCAGGAAGCTGTTGATGAAGCGTCTCTGGTGAATGTTGAGGGATTGGTGCATACGGAAGCCATCATTCAGCTTGAACGACAGGGAATCAGGCGCGCCAAAGGTGATGAAAATCAGATTATTCTGCAGCCCGGAAAACCGGCTGAAAAGAAAGAGGATGTCTACAAAGTGATCGCACAGGATCCTCCGGCAGGAACGCCGTTGAAGCCAGGAATGAAGGTGAAACTGGTTCTGTTCGATGATCCTGCTCGAGCCTCAAAGAAATAGCTGCGCCTTGCGCGTCTCGTCCTTTGTGCACTGTCATTGCAGGCAGGTGCAGGAGTGAGACATCTGAATGCAGGAAGTGAATTCGCTATCATCCAGCGGTGGGGCGGATCTAGAATCTGCGGCATTCGAACTCAGCGGTTCGAGTAAGAAACAGGCCGACTTGCGCTGAATTGAGTCTCAGTGGCATCGAAAGGCTTCCTTCACGAGGTGCAGAGTGGCCTCGGTCTCTGGAGTTGCGGTTCCGGTTGCAATGAAACGAACCTTACTGAAATCCAAGATTCACCGAGCGACTGTGACAGATGCCAGTCTGCATTACGAAGGCAGCATCACGATTGACCCACTGCTGATGGAGGCGACCGACATCGTTGAGTGGGAGCAGGTGGATGTGTATGACATCAATAATGGCAACCGGCTGACCACCTATGCCATCAGCGGCAAGAGAGGCTCCGGCGTCATCTGTCTGAACGGCGCTGCTGCAAGACTGGTTCAGGTGGGTGATCTCGTCATTATCTGCAGCTATGCAGAGTATTCGGAAGAAGAACGAACGACTCATCAGCCAACGATCGTGCTTGTCGACGGACAGAATAAGGCACAGACGAGGAAAGTTCTGTGAAGTCGATTTGGTCCTCCTGAATCGATCGTCTGAATGATCCCCTGCTGTTGGAAGACAGAGTCGCCGCTGGTTCGGAATGAGAGTGGGCGAGCCGCGGTGTGGATTCCCGCAGGAAAAACGCAGGTCGCCCGCTGACCGTTTCCTGGGAGATCGCCGGGAAGATGCGTCTGAACGGCGAAGATTATATCCTGCCAGTGCTCGCGGGGTGACCCAGTTGGTCGTTGTTGATCGTCTCACTCCCGGTCTTGTGACTTTACCGGATCACTGAAAATTTGCTGTGTGACCGGAATGTGCTCGCTGCGGACGAGCAACTTCGGTTCCATTGAACAATCGACATCTCTGCGGAGTGAGCCGATGCCACAGATGATTCTGGCCAGCACGTCGAAATATCGTCGCGAACTTCTGCAGCGACTCGTTCCTGAATTTGTCTGTCAGTCGCCTGGTGTGGATGAGAACTCCTGGTTTCGCGAAGGACGAAGTCCTGCGCAACTGGCCACGCTGCTGGCGGCGGCTAAGGCGGAGTCTGTGTTCAGTCAGCATCCCGATGCGGTGGTTATCGGCTCGGATCAGGTGGTGGATCTGAATGGCAGGACTCTTGGTAAACCAGGCTCCCGCGAAGCATCGGTCACTCAGCTGTCCCAGCTGTCGGGGCAGACGCATCGACTGTTAACGGCTGTGTGTGTGTGCTCACCGGAAATTCGTTACGAGCTGCTGCACATCACAACGCTCCGGATGAGAGCGCTTTCTCTGTCCGAGATCCATCGTTACGTGGATCGGGACCAGCCGTTCGACTGCGCCGGCAGTTATCAAATCGAGAGTCTTGGCATCTCGTTGTTTGATGCGATTGAAACGACGGATTTCACCTCCATTATGGGGCTGCCTCTCATGCCCCTCGCGAGTCATCTGAGATCACTTGGGATCAATGTTCCTTAACGGACTCAGACTGGTCTGCCCGAGCAGGGTTGCCGCTGCTGATCTTCCTGGCCGATGAGGTCCGGCATCTGCGATGCCATGAGGAATCATGGAGTCAGTAAAAGTGCGACAACGATCACGGAGAACACGGCCAGCATCATGATGGCCGACAGGACGCTGCCAATGACGGCCTCGAGTCGAGATCGTCTGGGCAGGACATAGCCAATCAGACACAGGATCAGTGAAACGACGTTCAGCAGTCCTGCGGAAGCTCCGACGATCAGAAATCGAGTAATGGCGGTCGTGTTGGTCCGCAGTTCGTCGAGTCCTTCTCGACTGGTCGGCAGTTGTCTCAGCAGGTAGAACAGCACCGCGTAGAGGATTGCGGTGATCAAAGCGAACCCGATTCCGGCCAACGCCACGACGTTGAGGGATTCAGTCGTCGGAGTTTCACTGCCTGATTCGGAATTGATTTCGGACGACATAAATGTTTCTACCGGCCCGCGGACATGGAGCGTATGGCCTGCATGAAAACCAGTGAGCTGGCGAGGACTCCGACAAAAAACGAAATGGCGAATCCAATCAGGGGCAGCAGTCGAGGTGCTCGGCGCAGGCCGTGGAACAGACACACAAACATAGAAATGACAGTCAGCAGAAGACTGACTCCCAGAAGACCGACAATCACCCAGGAAAGTGGTGATTCAGAATTCAGCGACTTCGCTCGGTCTGTCGCTGCCAGATACCAGATGATCAGAATCCAGAGCGCGTGGCCAGCCAATTGTGCCATGCTGAGCCAGAAACCGATGACGCCGGGGCGATTTTGCCACGCCTCGCGAAAAACCTGTCGTCCCTGCACCAGCAGCGAGGCTTCATCCGTACCAACCCGCGGCGGGGATGATTCGGAGGACCCGTTCGGAGACTTCCTGCGGACAATCTTCTTTTTGTCCTTCTTGCGGGACACTTGAGCCTCTCGGATGATGTCTGGAGAATCCGCCTCAGTGTTTCCGGTTTCCGAAGTGGACCCCGAAAAACGCTGACCAGGTGTGCTGCGGGTGAAGCCAACGGTTTTGAATCTGACGCTCGAAAAGCGGTCAGCCATTTGATTCCCGGGGGTTCTGCTCACGCTGCCGGGGCATGTGGCTCAAGATCGATTGTTCGGCGGAGACCCTCTCACACTTAATTCAGCGGAATGCTGTTCGCTCGTCGACACATCGACGAGACCCGGTGTGATTATGGTGTCTCGAAGCGAAGTGTTGAAATCAGTCGCGAGCCGAACCCGCGTTTTGAGCGTGGAGTGAGCGTGTGTGCCAGTTTCAGGAACCTTTGTCATCCGAGGAGCATAGATTCAACTGGGTGAAGTTCAGTATTCGAGGGGCGTTCAACTTCTGGTCTTTTATAAAAATGGATACATCTGTTCATTACTTTGACTGAGACAGTCGATCCGAAACGTGTGACGACTTGACACAGAATCGCCTGCACCCTGTAATGCCGTGGAAGAGAGGACGCATAGCGAACTTGCCATCAACGAGTTTTGCCATGCTGATCAGGCGGATTTGGCGTCCGGGATTGATTTGGTTTTTGCGGGGGCAGGAACCAGATGCGAAACGGTCTTGGGCGATGAATTCTCCCCTGAATATCTGCCGAAATTCGTTGGGGAACGAATGGCAGAAGTTGTCGCGAGGGATCCGTCCGGCAACACCAAGATGGGTCAGAGTTCCGCCA
>JBKDRW010000333.1:0-20827 GCA_046341255.1 Planctomycetota bacterium | reverse complement strand
TACTGTGCCTGTCCGACAAAAGTAGGAACAACGGGGCGGGATTGCTGGCCCGGCTCTTCTCTGATACTTGATTTTGGTCAGCATCCTGTCCTCATCACTCGGGCAACGGCTTCCCCTTCGTCTCGGGAGCAAAAGGTAACGCAATAAGCCCGATCAGGAAAATCAGGCACATCGTCACACCCGCATAGCGAAAGGAATCAGCTCCCTGATAGCCCGGGCCGGAGTAAACGGACTTGATAAGTTTTCCAAGCGTGAACGGACCAAGGGCCGCAACAAATCGACCGACGTTGTAGCAGAAGGAAGTGCCTGTGCTTCGAAGGCGAGTCGGAAAAAGCTCAGGGAAGTATACTGCATAACCACCAAAGATCGACAGTTGGAAGAAGCCCATGACCGGTACCATCCAGAAGATGTCGTACACGCCATGAAACTTGCCGAGGTTCCAGAACACGTTCATGGTTGCCAGCATGGCCCCGATCAGACACAGAGCAAAAGTGGCACGTCGACCGATGTAGTGGCTGACATGGCTGAACATGTAAATTCCGAAGAACGCGCCAAGGTTCAGCACGAGAGACGTCACTCCAGACCATTTTTTGAGAGCTGCATCCAGCTCCGGACCTTTCAGACCTTCCGCCTCGAAAACCGGTCTGAACACTTCACGCTGAAGGTCTGGTGTGAAGAAGCCAATTCCCCATAGTCCGATCACTCCCGCGCTGGCCAGCAGCAATCCAATGAGTGCTCGGTATCGCAGCTCCGGATTTCCGAAAAGCTCCCCATACGAACCCAATTGTTTGGCAACTCCTTCGGTGGCTGAAACAGATTGCCAGCGTTCCGGCTCCTTCAGGCGACGTCGGACAACCAGTGACAGCAGTGCCGGGGCAGTACCGATCAGGAACATGGTTTGCCACGATGTTCCGGCCATGCCAATCAATGCCGCCGTAATATTGCCAACGGCAGATAGAGCCTGCAGAAGGCCCAATGCATGTGGACGAGCGCGTGACGGCATCACTTCGGCGACGAGTGAAACACCAACAGCGAATTCTCCTCCAACGCCAAGTCCTGTCAGGAATCGCCAGAAACAGAAGTCCCAGAAGTTCCTTGAAAACGCGCTGAGGCCAGTGAAGATTGAGTAGATAATGATTGTGGCCAGCATCGTTTTAACTCGTCCCCAGCGGTCACCGAGAACGCCGAAGAACAGGCCTCCCGTTGCCCAGCCGATGAGGAAGATCGAGGTAGCATAGCCACCGTACTCTTTCCGCTTCGCATTCAGCTCATCCTGCTGTTCTTTGGGTAATGTTTTTATGCGAGACGTGTAGGCGTCGTCCGATTCTCCCGGCAAGCGTTCCGCTACGATGAGTTCGTTCATGGCCAGGGGCCGTGCGAGTGTAAACAACTGCTGGTCCATGGTGTCAAAAAGCCATCCCAGAGCAGCTACGACAAATACAAACCAGTGGTAGCGGTTCAGACTTCGATACCAAGGGCCCGTCTCAGCGGTTGAAGAATCGTCGGGTGTATCAGGAATATTGGCGTGCAATGCGTCGTCTCCACGTCTGCTGATCGGTTGGGTTGTAGCTCGTCATCTCTCAAAGGAACTGCATGACTCTGCGGGATCTCAAGTCGCGAGCTCGCGGTTTTCGAGGAAACCTCGGACTGTGTCAGATTCTCCGCTCAGCTTCAACTAATGGCCGGAAACAGCGGCGAAAACACAGGAATTCAGAGAAAAACGATGTCTGTCGTCGTGCGGTCCGACGAACCGTGGATCGGTCAGCCACGGTCGCCGTTGCCGGCACTTTTGCAGGAACAGAGGAAACTGTCGCTCCATGGGTCCCTCGAGGCATTCAGCAAGCGCTGGGTCCGTCGCATGAGATGAGGGGAACTGGACTCAAGATCAGACGGCGAACAGGTTTCGAAGGCCAACGTCAGGTGAATAGGGAATAACCCGCCCCGTCAATTGATAATCTCGTAGCTCAGGTTGCATGGAGCCGAGAAAACCACGATGAAAGCGTTGGATGTTACGCATCCGAACACGTGATCGCGGTAAAAGACTCCCTGACCCGGACGTCAGAGAGAATGGAAGCCAATGGACGTCTCCCAAACACCGAAACAGCCCGTTGACTCCCCGTTGCTTGAAGCAATCCTGCGCACTGATCCGGGCTGTTGGTGCTACGTCCCCCTTGACCCATCATTGCCGCTCAGATGTTCGAATGGGTTTCGCAGGCTGTGGCGGATCGGGGCTCTTTTGGAATCCGAGGTCTCCCTGTCGGAGAGCCCTGAAAATCGGGGCTGGCTCGCTCAAAGTCTGACGCATTTTGGCATCAACCCATGTCAGTTTTTTGATTGCGTTGCCAACGCGTCGCCTGATCCTGCAACGGGTGATCCCGTTGTGCTGGTACGGAATGACCAGAAGCGAATTCAGTTATCCATTTTGCCAATTATTTCCCAGAATCTTCTTCGCGGACATATTGTCCGTATGGAAGCTTGTCCACGCGAAAGCCTGCTGGATTCGATTCTCCAGGAGGTTGCGAAAGCAAGGGAAAAACTGGCCGTGCTGTCGGTTCGCGAAACCGAAATACTCGATCTTGTCTATCAGGGTCGTACCAACAAGGCCATTTCCATCTCAACGACAATCAGCGAAAAAACGGTTGAAAAGCACCGAGCAAGAATCATGCAGAAGCTGGGATTGCTCTCAACGGCAGAGTTGCTGCGCCTGATTACAAAGGCTCGGCTGACTGACGAAGTCTCTGCGTTGCAGGAAAAGCAGACATGCGCAGGTCCGGCTGCAGGACTATACAAAGATGGCCGACTGCGTGAATCAGCCTGATGTCGGGTCCTGTGTTTTATCCAGCATCGGACTCAGCCGAGTTTCAGGTTGTCGGGGTCGATCACACGTACAGATGGGCGCTCGCCTGCATCGGTCGGTGGGTCTGGTGTCGAGCTGAAAGATGTCGAGTACGAGGTGAACCAGACTCCTCCGTTCCTTGATGCCCCACTGACCATTTGCGCGACAACTCGCTTTTGCAGCCATCTCGCGACAATGCTGCGAATGGGCGGGATCAACAGCAGCAGACCGACCGTGTCGGTGATCATTCCGGGTGTTAACAGCATTGCGCCAGCGACGAGGATCAGTACACCGGAGAAAATCGCTTCCGATGGAGATTTTCCGCTGGCCAGTTGCTGCTGAATCTGCCGCCACGCCTTTATGCCTTGCCACCGCACCAGCGATGTGCCGGCCATTCCTGTCAATAGTACGAGGCCGATCGTCCACGCAAGACTTGTTCGTCTGGTCAGTTCGACCAGCAGCCAAAGCTCCAGCAATGGAATGGCGATGAACACGACCAGTAGTCTGAAAAACATGGCCAACTCAGTTTCACGCTGAACAACGGTGCAGAGCGTGTGGGGTTACGGAAGCGAACGGCGTTGAGCATTGCTGGAAGTGTCGCGAACTGCAAACATGACATCAACGAATTCCGACTGTGTACCCGGACTTTGCGGGAAACAGAAGCAGGTCCTGTGTTTCGCGTCGTTTGCAAAGCATTGCCTCGAAGTACGAGCGAGTGTTTCTGGACCGTATACGTGGTAGCGATGCCGGTGAACGGTGACTGGTGCATGAAATCAGCGATCGCGAAGTGGGCTGATGACCATTGCCAGGACTCGGTTGACGAATCAGGATCCAGTCGACTCCTGTTTGGACGGCATTCCGTGTTCTTTTCGACCTTGTCACCGTTCAGGCATCATAGCCGTGTTTTCGTCCGGCTCAGGAATCAATTCGGCACGGGGAATTCTGGCGGTTGTCGGATGACATCCCACTCACATGCAGATGTCGGAATGCCGGCTCTGCGAGTATGATTTCTATGTCCGAGGCCTGCAGGACTGGCTGCACGATTGCTCGAACCAGACATCGGCCCGGGTGATCTGGTCACTGGACAGAACAACTCCACCGTCGAGACGTTGTGTTCAGCGTGGTGTTCGGGCCTCGGGCGCTCGTTTTCAAACATTCGATCTGCTGATGTCGGATCACCGGGAGCAACTCTCGAATCACGCTCGATTCAGATGCTGATGCAAGCCACAATCGTTTGTTGGATCGTTCTGCACAATGGAATCTGGCCATGGTTTTTGAGATGAATCATCCTTTCAGTTCCGACTCGGTCGGACAGTTCATGATTGGCGGCGCATTGACCGCCTTTCGATCAAATAAAGACTGGGCAGACAAGGCAATCACGCAGACGTCTGATGAAAATCTCCGTCGATCACTGGATCCCAATACGAACAGTATCGCCGTGATCATGAAGCACGTCGCGGGGAACCTGATGTCTCGCTGGACCGATTTTTTGACATCCGACGGTGAAAAGCCGTGGCGTCATCGAGATGACGAATTCAAAGATTCGTTCGGATCTCGAAATGAATTGCTGGCCTGCTGGGAATCCGGATGGCAGAGACTGTTTGAGACACTCGAATCTCTGACGGTCGATGACATGACGAAGATTGTCACGATTCGGGGCGAGGCTCATTCCGTGCCGCTTGCGATTTCAAGGTCACTTGCCCATTGCGGGTATCACGTTGGCCAGATCGTTCTGATCGCTCGCATTCTGGCCGGCGATCAATGGACAACGATCACGATTCCACGCGGCGGCTCAGGCCAGTTTAATGCAAATGTCTGGGGCAGCGGACATTATCAGATCCCGTCTGCACCGACGAAGGATGCGTGATGTCTTCAGCCTGCGGTGCAGTCTGCATCATCAGCCACGCGATGATGCGGTGTGTACCCCGCTGGAAACGGGACTTTCGTCCTGATCAGATTCCAATTTGAGATTCAGCACGTGTCGTTCGAGAGCCCATGAAATCATCAAATCATCATGGAGAATCCGGCGGAATAAAAAACGCATTGTTCGAATGCAAAGATCGCCCTGCAGCCGATCGCCTCAGGTTCAGAAACCGGGTCATTTCATGCTGCTTGCTGGATAGTGGAGCCGAACAATCCGGGCAACATGGTCTTCAACCGTCAGATTATGGCCACCACGATCAGATCGCTGCTGTCCTGCACAGTCAGACAGAGAAACCCAACGTCCCGCGATCACATCATGAATCTGTGGTTCTTGATCCTGTTGGCCGTCTCGTCAGCCATCGGATGAAGGATCAATCGTTTGTTGAAAAGGCAGATCGCCTTATCGCGGCGATTATCTCGAGTTTCGCTCCGCGTTGCCGCTGACCTCGGAAGATATCCGGAATCCCGGATCATCAGCGAGAGGATTGTCTGGCATTCCGATTGAGAAAGGACTCCGGATCTTCAGCAACGCTGAGGTGAGTGGGGGCTTGTCTCCTGTTCATCTGACATCTAGAGCGGATTGTCGTTCAGAGCAATCACGACGTCGAAAACGTTCACCGTCATCTTCGAAGGATCGAACGTCTGACAGTCCATGATCGACATGGGCTGGATACTTATCTTTGCAAACGTGCATCGTCGAGCGGCTCGTTGTCGGGTCTTATAGGATCAGACCCTCCATCATGCTCTGTTGCCATGGCCCGTGCCCTTCAACTCCGAAGCCTGGATTTCGGCTCGCGCTCTCGAGAAGTATCCACTGCGGAGCGGTCCGTGCTGTTACTTCGTCGGCACTTTGTTATTCCACCACAATTCCGGGTTCAGCAGGTCTTCGACTCGCCGATCCAAGATCTGATCAGCCATACGATCTCGCATATCGAGCGACTTTTGGGTCTCCTCCAGACGAGCCTGCATCTCCTGCAGCTCAGCCCGCAACAGGCGTTGTCGTAATGTGAATGCTCGCTGCACAGCTGTTCGCAATTCGGACTTCGTCGTCGGTATGTCATCCGTGTTGTCGTCAGCATGAGGCACGAGCGACTTCGGTTTTTTGCCGTCGATAATTCTTACGTACACGTCGTCGATGTAATAGTCCAGTTTTCCCGCCTGACCCAGCAGCAGCGTCAATGCGCTTCCGAGGGTGACGTCTTCAACGTGCAGGCTGATGCGGCGGTCGCCTGAGAGACGTTCGAGATTATTCTCCGAATACTCGAGCACGAAGTTGATCCCCTGCGACTTCGAGATGTCGCGAAGAATTTCCGTGAATGTGACGTCGCTGAAATGCAGGGCAACCTTCTGCTGCAGACACTTTTCGATCCGAAGTTCGTTCTCGGTTCGACCGGGATTGCCTGTGTGATCTTCACGAGTACTCCGCAGCGAACTCGCCAGATCATGAGCCCTCTGATTGGCGGTTTCGTAGGCGGTTCGCAATTGAGTGAGCTCCGACTCAGGTTGGTCTGGTGCCATCGATGAAGACGCTGATTCCTGTGGCATCCTCAACTCAGGAATCCATTTGTCCGTGGGGGCGAGGTGTGACAGGAGTCCTGAAACGGCCCTCAGCTCGGCTGGCGTCCCGGTAATCGTCACTGTATGTGCACTTGTGTCAGGCTCCACCAGTATTGTTCCGGATGGAACAAGTTGCTGCAGTGACTGTGCAATTGAGACAGCATGCCCCTCGTGGACACGGAAGGTTTCCGTTTCGACAACCTGGTCAGAAGGATGCGAAAGAACAGGATCCTGAGTGTTTACTCTGCCGTGGTCGTTGGTGTCTGAGTACGCAAATCGGACGTATCTTTCGGCAAGCTGCCGGACCCGGTCCGTCAACCTGTAGTGACGCGGCACCAGAATGCAGTTGGATTCGGCGTCCGCATCAAGTCGAACGGAGTGCATCAGACTTGTTTCGAGTGAGTGCTTCAGCGATGGAACCATATCTGATGCTGTTCCAACGTTGACCTTCACCATGTCGAAGGCGTCCTCTTTTGGAAGCCGTTTCAGGACGACTCGGGTCAGTGCGAGACTCCAGTCTTCGGACCCAGTCGTGCTGCCATGCCGGTCAGCGAACTTGACCTCCAACTGTGGTGTCCCATCTTCCGAGATGGTGAATATATATTCCCCGATTCGTGCGGCGGTATTCTCGTTTTGCGGTGATTTCCGATTAAGCGTGAGTCGATGTGGCGACTGGTTCAGATCAAGCGTGGTGTCGAACAGGTGGACGCACCCGTCAATTGCCAGTTCGGTCAGCAGAGAGCCTGTTTCAATTTCAAAGCAGAAGACCAGGTCATGGTTGGGACCCTTTTCTGAAACACGTACTTGTTTGGTTGCCTTCCAGGTGCCGACAAACTTTTCCTGCTCCTGACGCAACAGAGATGGCTTTCGATTCTCTTCTGATAATGGTGGGCGGGAAGACTGTTGTGCGTCATTGATCGTTGATTCGGTCGTTTCCTGAGAACGAGGGATGGGATTCCAGATGATCCAGACGAGACAGATAGAAATGAGAACGTTCATGGGGACCTTCTGAAAGAGTCAGAGTTTGAAATCTGAAATTTGAGATGCGATTCCGGATTTGCTGGTGTTGCGACTGCTGACGGACTCAGATGGTCGCTCATAGCTGGACGTCATCAGCGTCAATCAGCGTTCAAAACGATGGTGGAACGTCTTCCCAGATCTGCTCGGCTTCTTTTTGCCATATGTTGAAGTCGCTGCGGAGCGGTGATACCGTCTCCTCACCGGCATCCCAGCCTGCTGCTGAATCCGTAGAGTTGCCTGACGACTCAGTGGCTGGCTGTGGCTCTGTGGATATTTTTGGTTCGATTGGAGACGTTTCCTTGAAGGACATCAGACCAATCATGCCAGCAGCGGTGCAGGCTCCGGCGATCAGAATTCTCCATCGCCGCAAAGATTGCCGAATCACAACGGCAGCGCACTCCTTTGGCAGAGGCACGGTGTCCGGTTGCTGCAGGTGAGCCAGACAGCGTTCCAGCAACTGAGCGACTTCGGTCGCACCTGTGAATCGGTCGACCGGGCTCTTCGCCAGCAGCGTGTGGACGATCCTCTCAAACCATACCGGGAACTGTGGCGAGATTTCACGCAGCGGACGAGGCGACTCATCCGTCAGCCGCCGCAGAATTCCATAGGTCGAGTCGCCGCGAAACGGCGTTCGCCCGGTCGCCAGCGTGTAGAGCACCGTACCCAGACTGAACAAGTCGCTGCGAGCATCCAACGCTTCTCCTCGAGCCTGCTCGGGAGACATGTAGAGCGGTGTTCCGGCGATAATGCCTGTGCGAGTGATGCTGGCGTCATCAATGGCACGGGCTAGTCCGAAGTCCGTGAGCATGACCTTCTCGACGCTGATCTCCAGCAGGATGTTGGCCGGCTTCACATCGCGATGAACGAGGCCCTGAGCATGAGCGGCTGCAAGCCCGCTGGCGGTCTGCATGCCGATGCGCAGAATGTCGATCAGCTCCAGCGAGCCGATTCGATCCAGACGCTGCTGCAGTGATTCACACGCGACGTATGGCATCACGATAAACGGCAGTTTGCCGCCGGAGTCCACCGTCAGAATCGGCATAACGTTCGGATGCAGGATCGCGGCTGTGGCCTGAGCCTCACGCGCAAATCTCCTGCGAGCCGCCGCACTGACGGCCAGTTGAGGTGCCAGCACTTTGACGGCGACCAGTCGTTTCAATTCCGGCTGATATCCCTTGAGCACCACACCCATGCCGCCCTGACCGATGACCGCCTGAATCTCAATATCACCGAGTCGGCCGAGGTATTCCGGCGAAGCCGACGGATCGAGACACTCTACTGCAAAATCGATTGCAGAGTCTGCTTCGGCGACTCGGACCAAATCCACAGCGGATCGTTCTGCATTCCCCGATTCACAGGCCGCCTTCAACGTGGTTCCCACTCGAGCCCACGTAGCGGGGCGCCCGGCAAGTCTTTGCAGTTCTCGCTGACATGCGAGGCACTCAGTCAGATGTTCAGACAGTGCTTCTTCTTCCGTCTCCGTAAGTCGGTCGTCGAGCGATTGCTGAAGTAGTAGAGGACTGCAGTTCATGACGGTTTCGGAGTCTTTAGTCGCGGAAGTCAGGCAGGGCACAGAAGGGATTCGTAGAGGCGATGGAACGGAATCAGGTGCAGCACGCGTCAGGCATCTCAAAAGCCCTGACGGCCTCGGCTGCAACATCCCAATTCTTATGTGGGTGCCACTTCGGGTTGAATTTCATTCTTCAGTCATGACCTCTTCGATGATTGTGCGGATCCGGGCGAAGATCCGACTGCGAGACATGTAGATACTGCCAACGCTCACGCCAAGTTCTGTCGCGACGTCGGAGATCGAACGGCCGACGATTTCTGTCTCCCAGAACGCTCGCCATGATGCATCACGAAACTCTGAACGCACTCGTTCGGAAGCCCAGAAAATCAGCTCCTGCTCGTATTGACGCTGCCACTCCGCATCGATCGACGGGTCGACTGCCTCGGTCAGGGCTTTCAAAAAGTCGGATCCACCTTCCCCGGTGATTTGTTTTCGTTCACGCATCATAAACTTGATGACCACGTTTCGAGCAACCCGGCTCAGCCACCTTCGAAAAGAAGCGGTCCTCCCATCAGGCGCCCAGCCATCAACCGACTTTGCAATTGCAATCAGCAGTTGCTGAGTCACATCCGCCACATGACGTTCCGGTGTTCCCTGCCGACGAACCAGCCGCGTCAGAAACGGCTCATAGACGCAGACAAACTCGGTCCATGCGAGATCATTCTGCCGGTTCGTCAGTCTGACGATCAGGCTTTGGCGGGTTTCCGGGGATCGCATCGGGATCTGACTCACAATCAGACGCATGTTATTCGCCAGCCCGGTAAGCGAACAACGTCTGCGTTTTTGAAGCTCAACCCTGTCAATCACCGGAGGTTGAATCTTCAGCCTTCATCCACATCGACCGGGTTGACCAGGGTAAAGCAAAAAGTGCTCTATCAGAATGAGTCCATGCTCCCGAGTTGAACTCACAGAAAAAATCCAGAATTCAGAGTTTTTTCATTCATGATCACTCTGATGAATGAACGCTCGGCCCTGTCAAGAGATCGCATTTTGATGCGCGAGACGGCCGGTTTCCCGACGAAAGAGGAGCGTCCGGCACACGGCGAGCCGCCGCTTTTTTGATGGGTTGGTTATCGATTTTCACCCGTGATCCAGCCTTTGCCATCCCAGTGGAGCACCTGATGCAGGAACTCCACAAGACCCCTCGAAAATTCAGAAAACAGATGCTCGCCCTTCTCCAACGTCGCGTGCTGCGGTGATCCCATGTGGCCCGGGATCGTGCGGTCTTTCGTCGTCCAGCCGCGATAAGCGGGTTCAAAACCGAAGTCCACGCTGACGGTTTCGAGTGTCTTCACATCCTTCTTTACAAGTTGCGGTGCGATGCGCATGATCATTGACGTTTCGAATTCGCACGCGTGCCCCATCGATCGCTGAACGAGATCTGATCGAGTTTCCCATGGCTTTGCGAAATCCCAGTATGTGCAGAACAGCAGTAAGAGATCGTTGCGGTCACGATAGCGCTGGCGAGTCTCAAAGACGGCCTGTTTACCGGGTACGATGTTCCCTCCATGTCCGTTGACCAGCACGATTCTTTTGAAACCGTGGAGAATTGCATTGTCAATGGCCTCATTGAGTATATCCAGATAGGTCCGAGGTCTGGCCGAAAGAGTTCCCGCAAAGTCCATGTGGTGGTCAGAATTTCCCAGCCACTGCAACGGGGCGAACAGAACCTGTTCGTTCAGGACGGAGGAGACTCGTCGGATCACCTCGCCGAGCAGCATACTGTCCGTGGCGACGGGAAGATGATGTCCATGCTGTTCAATGGCTGCAACGGGAATCACCACGGGTATGTTCGGTGCCAGTGCCTTGATTTCCGGCCAGGTCAGATCGTTCCAGTTCATGGTTCAGCAGTCCCCTGTTGATGTGAGCAGAAAGCTCATCCTCGATGAAAATGTGTATCAGAGCACTCAGAGTTCATCAGTATCCGTGATTGCAGGATCCGAAATCCAGCGAGGGACGCATTGAGCATTCAGCGTTGATTCACCGACGCGTCTTTTGGCCATGTCAGTGCCAGCGTGATCACGGCCACTATCGGAGCAAGTCCTGCCAGCGCCAGTCCGGTGTCATAGGAATGAGTTTCGTCAACGACTTTGCCGAACATCTTCTGAATGGGTGATGAAATCAGCCATGCCAGCGCGCCAAGCAGGCCACCGGTCTTGCCCATGTGGTTTTCGCTGGCTTCCTGAGTGTATGAGTAATAGCACGGAAATAATCCCAGTGAACCAGCCGCGACGATCAGAAGGACGGAGTAAAGCGCCGGGCCTGATGGAAGCAGGGATGCCACGACGGTCAGAGATGTCAGAGCGGCACAGATACAGAATACCAGCAGCCGACTCCACTGGACGCCGAAATGCCGTCGAGCCAGCCAGAGTGCAGCCGCACCAGCTGCAATGCAACCAGCGTCGGCGGCAACATAATACGCCGAGTTAAACAGTAATGCCTCTTTCTCAGACACACCGCGACCTTCCTGCAGGAATGAAGGCAGCCACGCGCGGATCAACTGCCACGTCAGGTTGATGCAGATCACCACAGGTACGAGTGTCCAGAAGCGGCGGTTCGTCAGGCACTCGGCGAGGAATCCATCATCGCCACCGGTCTTCTCACGTGTCGGCGCCGGAAGGTCAGTGCTTTTGATCGACAGCAGCCAGGCCACAACCCAGATGATTCCGATCGAGCCGATGATCACGAATGGTGGCCGCCACGCTCCGATTGCCTGATTGTTTCCCACGATAAGCAGGATCACGGGCGGCGTCAGAATTGCTCCAAGTGCTCCACCACTCTGCAGAATGCTGTTGCCAAGTGTTCGGTTGCGGCTGTCCAGAAGGATCTTTGTGGTTCGCAGGGCGCAAGGCCAGTGCCCCGCCTCAAAAAAGCCGAGGGCAATACGGGCGGCAAGCAGCGACGCATAGCTGTCGCAGAAACCGGTGAGAGCTCCAATCAGTGACCAAGCGAGCAGAATACCGGGGTAGAGAATACGGACGGAAATACGATCGGACAGAAATCCAAAGAACAAAGAGCCTGCGGCGAAAGCCCAGCCGAATCCCCATTCGAGATTTCCGTAGAGTTCGTTCTCACGTCCGACGAGGATCTCTTTCTTGATTCGGACAGCCAGATTTGCCAGCGTCTGGCGATCCATGTAATTCAGCATGGTCGCCAGCAGCAGCAGAGCACTGATCCACCAGACCCACGCGTTGCGTCCCTGATGAATTGACGGCTGATGGTCATTGGTCAACTCATGCGAGTCAACCCGGACGTCACTGTGAGGCGGAGCATATGGTGATGGATCAGACACGAGCAGAGGTCTCCCCGGAGATCAGCAGTTGTTCCTGTGGGAGGCGTTGTACAGAAGAGTCTGAAGCGAGCGAAGTGAGTAGACCGACAGCCGCAACGTGAGAAAATGGCGACTTCAAAACAAGCGGCCAGCCAGCAGAACGCGGCAAGGGGGCTCGTTGAAGTCGCCGCGAGTGCTGAAACCTCACAAACTTCGCAGCGTGATCGTTGGCGTCGATCAAAACTCACCAACAACCTCTCCTCCTGAAATCGTGGAGACGGACTGATACACGGAGCGGTCGATATTCTCGGAGACGAAACGCACGGATCCATCACACAGCCCAAACTGGGTACCGCCAGTATGCCTGCTGCTGAAATCGTCGAAGTGCATGGAAGGATCATTTGGCGGATGGTCGGCGGAACCGAGAACGCGCTGAAACGCCTCTTCACCTTCAGCAATCATGCCGACCCAGGTCGTAAACCATTGATCCTGTTTGCTGGTTCGGCGTTCCCCGGCAAGAAACGTGTTGGAAGTCCCGTCCGTAATGTCAGCCAATCGGACCTTGCTGTTGTGGTAAAAAGCACCCTCACCGCGGCAGGTTCCATCCGGAAGCACCGGAGCATCGCCAGCCGTGTTTTCGCAGCCATCCAGTTCTTCCGGGCCGAAGCAGCCGATGTAGTTTGCAATCGGAAGCTCCGCCAGCATCGCGCCGCCACCTTCTTCATAGATGGCAAAGTAATCCTGCTGCGGATCTGAAGGGCACTTGTAGGCAGGCATCTGATTTCGCATGAAAGCAGCGTTTGCAGGGTCCGTCAGTGGCAGACCTGAGTTGAACTGCTGCCAGACGTTGTTCTGTTCCATCAAAGGAAGAATCATGGCGGCCCATCCGATGCCGCTGGTTCCTTCGTGGGCACTTGGCATTCGAGTTGACGGATCAACCGCGATCCAGCCGGGAGGAAAGACTTTGTGCAGGTCGGCGTAATTATGCACTGCCAGTCCGATCTGCTTCAGGTTGTTTTTGCATTGAGTTCTTCGGGCCGCTTCACGAGCCTGTTGTACTGCAGGAAGGAGAAGAGCAATCAGAATGGCAATGATGGCAATGACGACGAGCAGTTCAATCAGCGTAAATCCGCGCGCAGAGCGAATGGGTACATAAGTCCGCATGAGAAAACTCCATAGTGATTCGAAGTCGAATCAGAAAATTGACCGAGAGGCGGAACTGCAGTCCGTCTGGCGTGTCGATGTTCGGGCCAGAACGTATCCATCAGCATTCAGGTTGCTGATACAGAAGACTGCAGACAAATTCGCGGGCCGAACAGGAAGTCGGCCGAAAAGGGAGCCTCAGGCGATCGGCGGACCGCGAGCACATGTTTCCGCAAGGCACTCTGATTTGGCGAATTCGCGGAACTCAACGAGCGATTCGACAAGGATGTCACCGACCGGTTCGATCTGTGTCAGAACGGGCGCGGTTGACGACAATCCAAGGACGTAGCAAATAGCGCAGTTGTGAGAATCGTGTGAAGGTGCAGAACTGCTGGAATCGTCATCCCTGCTCTGATCAGTAAGTTCGCAATGGCGGTGGAATGCACATGAACACAAAGTGTGCGGATCAGTCGAATCAGCAGATTTTCGCTGAGCCGCATTTTCGATGCGATGCTGCAGATTGTGAAGACCTGGACCGAGCAGCGACGTGACAAGAACTGCCGCGCAAACGGCAATTCGGGTAACGATTTCGCGAATTGTCCGAGAACTCTTCACTTCAGATACCTGGGCAAAAGTCGCAACACCAAAGCCGCCGAACGAGTTCGAAGTTGTGGGAAAAGTATGTCTGTGCCGCTTCCACGTCTCAAGCGCGGTTTGAGAATGTGTACGAGAAATTAGTAAGTTATCGAGGTAGTGCCCCTTAAACCGGTCGCAGGTGACAACTGAACCTTACGATCTGTATGCCTCGCTTTCTGAGGTATAATCAGTTCTGGGAGGTCGATTTTCCGGGAAAAACAAAGCACTCGTTCCTTGGCTGGATCTGGAGGTGGATCCTTCAGGGATGGATTTAAAACATGGTTCTCTTCAGCAGCGTTTGAGTTCACTAATTGTGGCAAAAAGATTCGCCCTGGTATGCAAATTACGATCGTATCCGCGGCAATGCCGTTTTATCTGGATGTCTCCGAAATCTGTGCTGCACTGCACCCTGCGGCAATGCTGCAGCATGTTCCGGAGCTGAATGAGCACTCTCCGGAACTGATCGGGGCGTTGCCTCGAGACGTAATCGTTGCCGATTCGGTCAGCCTGAGGCTGTTGGATCAGGAACATTTTCGAAAGAATGCGTTTGCAGTCCTTGGCACAGTTTGTCAAAACAAGAACTCTGCAATCCAGTGGACTGCGGTGTCCCGGGACGAATTGGTTTTGTGGCTCAGGGAACAGTCGCGCATGACAACTCTTCCTTCACTTAATGAAGACGTTGTGGTTCACTCATCCCACGTGCGTCTCGTGCAGTTCCGGGTTCCGACGGACTGCAGCATGATTCCCGTTCTGAGGGACCGTCTGCTTCGCGGAGTTCGCGATTACGGTGTTGCTGACGGCACGCGTGAGAATCATTTCTGCATGGCCCTTGAGGAAGCTCTGAATAACGCCTTCTATCACGGAAATCTGGAGATCAGTTCTGAGTTGAAGGAAGACGGTTCGTCGCGATTCATGGAACAGGCTGCAGAGCGACAGCAACTGGTTCCGTGGCGAGACCGATTCGTCGTTGTAACGGAGCTGGTCAGTCCCTTCGGTGCATGGATTACAATTCAGGATGAGGGACGAGGGTTTAATGTTCAGGCTGCAATCGATCGATGTAATGATCCGGAATCACTGCTGGCAAGCGGGCGAGGCCTGTTGCTGATGCGGGCGTTCTCTGATGAACTTTTTTTTAATCATACGGGCAACGAGGTCACTCTGGTGCTCTACAGCGAAGGCGCTCATCGGGAGTTACCGCTGAGTACAAAAGCGGCTGAGGGCTCAGAACCCCGCTTCGTGCTGAATTAAAGAAACATCGTCACAGTCTCTGAATTCTGTCCAGACGATGTGCTCTAGAGAGCGTCAGACCGTTCGTGGTACGATGGATGGGAAAGTCTCGTTCCCGTGTTTCTGACTGAGATCCGATCCGATTTGAGCCGGGAGAGTCCGCGGTGAATCAGACGTCTGGCAATCAGAGAATCGATCCTCGGCGTCCCGAGGCCGTTTCGAGTTTAGTGAGTGCAGATGTTGACCGGTGGTTTGCCCCGAGTGCTTCATCTGTTCGCGTCTGCTCATCGGTTCAGACGAATGTGCTGAAAGACGAAATTTCCCCGGGGTCAGCATCGCAGCAGCGTGGGCTGCTTGCGGAGACCCTCACGGACGGACTGCAGTTCTTCGCCCCGGAGAAAATAAGCATCGGGCGTGGGAGCCTGCTCCAGATTTATCCCCCGTCTGTTCATGCCGGGATGATTCGGTTGAATCGGACACGCACGCTGATCGGGCGAGATCCGTCGTGCGATGTCGCTCTTGAGGACACGGCCGTTTCCCGAAACCACGCGGTCATTGAAAGGGATGAAACAGAGTACCTGATCGCTGATCTGAATAGTCGAAATGGGACTCTTGTTGATGATCACCCGTTGACTGGTCGACGCCGCCTGCACGGTGGTGAGCTGATCCGAATGGGTTCGACCATTTTGAAGTTTATGGAGGCGATGGATGAGGAAGCCCAGTATCACGCGGTGGTTCACGAATTGATGACCCGAGATCCGCTGACCAGCGCGTATAATCGGAGCTTTCTGCTTTCGACACTGGAGAAGTTGATCTCGCAGTGCCTGACGACTCACCACGATCTGTCGATCATTGTGATTGACATTGATTTTTTCAAAAAGGTGAATGACTCGCACGGTCACCTCGTCGGTGACGAGGTGCTGCGAATCTTTGCGGAGCGAATTCGTTCCGCGATGCGTCCGTCGGACTCATTGTGTCGACTGGGCGGCGAGGAATTCGTTGTGGTCTCCGAAAGAACATCACTGCCTGCAGCCACAAGTATCGCAGAGCGTCTTCGTCTGCTGGTCGCCTCGGATCCATTCTCGACAAACGCTGGTGCCCTGCAAGTCACATGTTCGCTTGGTGTGGCATCGTTGTCTCACACGGACACTTCTGCCACCGTCGATCAGTTGCTTTCCGACGGAGATCAGCAATTGTATCGGGCCAAGCACAGTGGTCGAAACATGGTGTATTCAAAGTTGGTGGCGGAAACGCAGGGCTGACCTACCTCGAGATCTCCCGGTACGGGCTGAGGCGGGCTGCGTCTCCGGAGTAATCTCACCCTGCAGCAGTGCCTTCGGACAAATGCGGAGTTTCAGTGGCGTTTCATTGCGGCCGTACGGGTCAGCAGGAAGGTCAGCGAAACGGTTGGGTCGAGAAAGTTTTTTAAACTGAACCCCGGCTCCGTGTCTGTTTCAAAGTAGCCAGATATCCTTTGTGAAGCTCATGACCCGGCGTTATTGATCATTCCGTTTGACAATACCGTCTGATGCAGAAAATGGTCACCAGCTGAACGCTCCGGTCGGAAATGGCGTATTTCACTGCGACTATGGTCTAGAAACATCTGAAGGTGCCAGAACGTTGCAAATGCTGCTTCCTGGACCAGCTCTCCTGGCGATTTTTCTCGCACGTTCCGGACTGCTGCAGGGGTCCGGTCATCGCAAAATGCTGTTCGCCGGGCGTGTGCACAAGCGGCTGGAATTCGAGGACGAATGACGATGCATCGGCCAGAGTCAGGACGAACCGTTCGACAGAGGTACTTGTTGATGAAACAGCTGTCTGGTGTTCTGATCAGTCTCGTGTTTCTCAGTGCCACCGGGTTTGCGCAGCAAGCGGTTTCCGGTGATCGTGACGCTGAAATCGCGAGAGGGTCGAGTACGGCGAGGAGAGGGTTCCGGAACGAAGATGAGATCCGCGAAAAGTTCAATAACTGGAGGGTTGATGCTGAAGCTCAGGCGTGGCTGGTGATCATGAATTACTCGCTTGAGGATGTCGTTGCCGTAAAAGCCGAAAAGCCACATGGAAAAAAGGCGGATGTGGAAGTTCGGGTGACGACGAATGAAGGTGAGAAAACAGAAGGCATCTCCATCAAACTTGTGAGTAACCCTGACGGTTTCAATCAGATCGACAAGCGGTGGCTGGCTGCTTATGCAAAGATGTGGTCGATGCCCGAAGCCGTTCATGAATCGCTGAAGTTGTTCTGCGGTGAGACGCCTCCGATCAAGGCCAGCCGGGATGACCGGCGAATGTTTCTCGATGAGCTGCATGCGTCCCGGCAGGGCAAGATCGTGAGTTTCTTTGCGGCAAATCGCGAGAGGATTGTTTCAGATCTGTTTATCGGTGATGGAGATCATGCGGCGAACTGGATGCTGGTGACTCTGAAGACATCCAGCGATAGTGCATCGCAAGATAGCAGGAAGTCGACGACCATACGGACAGGAAAAGACCCGGACTTACAGGATTCGTCTGCGAACCCAGGGAGCTGGGTCCTGGTTCCGGCAAAGGAGGCGATCCGATTCTTTGGTGAGGGTCCGGTCGAGATTACGAGAGCGGGCAATCTCAGGATTGGTCGTATCACCATGCAGAGAAAAGGAGGCGACAATGGTCGCCCGTCCGCCAGCATGCTGCAGTTCAAGATCAATCCGATTGAGCTCTTTAACGTTGATGAAGGGTTGGCGAATCCTTGACCCTCAATGAGCCGGACGGGTCGAATTGTGAAGACGTTCTCGCCTGCTGTTTGCACAACTCGAGCGACGGATTCATTTGTGCGGTCCTGGAAATCAACAGTGGGCTGAGCACGGCCGACGAACGGAATCGCGAAGCGGCAGCATATGGGGTGAACCTCTCGAATTCTTGTCGTGCGGATTGGATTGTCTTCACTGAGATGTGGGGGGGATGTCTGAAGTCCGTTGGTTGACGGGACGCAGGACCTCTGCCAACCTCTCCCGCATGTTGGTCCTGTCGTTCCCCGGATTCGACTTTTCCTGTCGGCCAACAGAACTTGTCTTTTGAGTATCAACTGGAGAATTCCACGCATGTTGAAGGTGTTCGCAGGAATGGCAGCAGTTTTCATGAGTGTCAGTGCTTCGGCCGGATTGAAAGACGGCGAGACCGTCGTATTTCTTGGCGATTCGATTACGCAGGCCGGAGCAGGGCCAGCGGGTTATGTGAGCCTGTTTCGCGATGCCATCAGCAAGACTCGCCCGAATTCGGCGATCAATGTCATCGGCGCGGGCGTCAGCGGAAATCGAGTACCGGATCTGGAGGCTCGTCTGGAGAAGGATGTGCTTTCGAAAAAGCCACATGTTGTGGTGATCTATATCGGCATCAACGACGTCTGGCATACCAGAAATGGACGGGGAACTCCGGCAGATAAATATGAGGCTGGACTTCGAAGTCTGATCAGACGCTGCACGGATGCCGGGGCTCGAGTTGTTCTTTCGACTCCCAGTGTGATTGGCGAGAAACATGATGGCAGCAACGAACTTGATCAGCTGCTGGGAGAGTTCTGCGGGATCAGCCGCAGGGTGGCGATGGAGACCGGGACGACTCTGCTGGACCTCAATGCTGCGTTCAATCAGTACCTCAGGGAATACAACGTTGCGAATCAGGAAAAGAATGTTCTGACAACGGATGGCGTTCACCTGAACGAGGCTGGAAATCGCTTCGTGGCGACTCGTATGCTCGAAGCCGTCGGCGAACGAGTACCAAAGTCACGCGTACTGCGACATGTTGTGCTGTTCAGATACAAACCCGATGTGACTCAGGCACAACTGGATGAAATCAATCGAGCATTTCAGAACCTGAAGAACGAAATCCCTCAGGTCATGGATTTCGAGCGCGGGGTCAACAACAGTCCGGAAGGGCTCGATAAGGGCTTCACACACGGCTACCTGATCACTTTTGCATCGGAAGAAGATCGAGCGGCTTATCTGCCGCATCCGGCACACAAAAAATTTGTCGAATTGCTTGCCGGTAAGCTCGAAGAGCCATTCGTTTTTGATTACTGGACGATTGAGTAAGTCGCATGTGCTGTTTTTGAGCCGGCCGGTTTCACAGGTCGCCTCTCCCCGGTGAGTGCCGTGTCAGGTGTTTTCAACTTCACCGGCGGAGAGGTCAGGGGTCAGGATTTGCAATCTCGCTGCGTGGCCCCTGTCCGGATGCTTCAGATCTGATGTTCGGAACGGAAGTTGAGGTCAACGGAGTGCAAATGCTTAAGCTGACGGGGTAACGCAAATCAGACTCAAGCTGCCTGGAAGCCGTTGAAACTGTGTTGTTAAGTGAACAGTCTGGCAATCGGTCTGCCGTGATCTGTGATGGGAACTGGACGATCACCGTCAAAGAGTTCCCTCGCCGGATCGATTCCCATGGCGGTGTAGATCGTTGCATGAAGATCGGCGACAGAGACGGGCTCATTCACAACCGTACGGCTGAAATCGTCTGTCTCGCCGACGACCTGTCCGGTTTTCAGCCCACCGCCGAAGAGTGGAACACTGAACGCGGAGCCCTGATGCCCTCGTCCGCCGCCCCCATCAAATTCCGGGGGGCGACCGAATTCAGTTCCAATGGCCACCAGTGTCGTATCGAGCAGGTTTCGGCGTTCCAGATCGTCCAGCAGTGCGGCAAGTGATCTGTCCAGTTCCTGAATCAGAATGTGCTGGTTGAGTTGTCCATCGTTGTGGGTATCCCAGCCGGTGCCGTTGATGAAGTTCAGGTTGAATGCGACTTCTGCAAACTTCACGCCGCTTTCCACCAGCCTTCGCGCGAGAAGGCATCGCTGACCGAATTCACTGCCGTATTCGCTGCGAAGATTCGGGTCTTCGGATTGCAGATCGAAGACGCTGCTGAATTTCGGGCCCGCCAGCAATTCACCGCGAACACCAGCGTTGACATAGTCTTCTGCTGAATGAAAGCCGCTGTAGCGTCGTCGAAAATCCCCGCGGACCTTGTCCATCATGCGCTGGCGTCGATCCAGCCGATCCTGGGTGACATCTTTCGGTCGCCGCAAACCTGCCGGGCCACTTGCCGTATCAATCAGATAGATATAGTTGTGTGCTGCGCCGAGAAATCCGGGGCCGCGAGTCGCGCTCGGATAGCCCATCACAACATACGCAGGAACCTCGCTGGCTGGTGAGCCCAGTTCGTGTGAGACAACCGATCCGATCGAAGGATAGATCGTGGTGCCGGTCGGTGCGCGGCCGACATGCATGCGATTGACGGCTGCTGCATGTTCATCGATTACATCATGGTTGACCGATCGAATGATGCTGCCACGATCGAGTCGTGCCGCCACGCGTGGCAGATGCTCGCAGACCTGAACTCCGGCAATCGCCGTGTCGATGGCAGGATAGGCCGACCCGGGCTTCTTTGAACCCTGTTTGGGATCGCCAACCACCTTCGGGTCCCACGTATCAATCTGTGCTGCTCCGCCGCCCAGCCAGATAAAGATACAACTGGTGGCCCTTCCTCGAATCGGCGGGGACTCTTCAGCGCGTCCCGCAGTGGCAGCCAGAACAGCAGTGGCAGAAGCGGTCTGAAGAACAGAACGTCGGGAAATAGAAGGACTTGAAAACATGGGAGCGACTTTCTGCGCCCTTGAGGGATC
>JBKDRW010000332.1:0-21917 GCA_046341255.1 Planctomycetota bacterium | reverse complement strand
GTCATGGCGGTTGCGATGATATCGATGCGTTTGTCGACTCCGTCTTTACCTGTTGCCTGGGCACCGAGCACCTTTCCTGTGTCCGGCGAATAGATCAGCTTCAAGGCGATCGGTGAGGCTCCCGGAAAGTAGCCGGCGTGTTGTCCTGCGATGACAGTCACGCTGGCGAACGAGATGTTCGAACGCTTCGCGGCCTTGGCGGTCAGACCTGTCATCGCGGCGGTTTGTTCAAAGACCCTGACCACGGCAGTTCCCATCACAGGAGCCGTCGGAGCACAGTGGCCGGTGGCGGCGTGTTCGCCAGCCAGTCGACCAGCTCGATTAGCAGGGCCGGCAAGTGCTACTCGCATCGATTCACCTGTCGGCGCAAAGATGTATTCGCACGCATCGCCTGCGGCGTAGATATCGGGATCAGACGTCTGCAGAAACTGATTCGTCAGAATGCCGCCAGTCTTTCCGATGTGTAATCCGGCATCGATGGCAATCTGAGTATTTGGGCGAACCCCCATGCCGAGAATTACGATTGTCCCCGGCAGGATTGTGCCATTCTGAAGTTCCACGCCGGAGGCATTTCCGACTGCGTCGGTTGTGATTCGCTTGATGCCGTTGCCGAGTTCCAGGCGAACACCATGAGCCGCCAGTTCGTCCTGTAAAGGCATTGCCATCTCAGCGTCCATCGGAGCCAGCACTTGCGGCATCAACTCAGCGAGGGATACTTTGAAACCTCGACGGACCAACTGTTCCACCATCTCCAGTCCGATGAACCCGGCACCGATCACAACGGCCTGCCGATGATCGCCTGCTGCTGAATCCACCGCGGAACGAATGCGATCCATGTCGGCAATATTGCGAAGCGTAAAGACTCCCTTCGCATTCGCCCCGGCGATCGGAGGAACATACGGAGCCGCTCCGGGGGACAAAATCAATTTGTCATACTTCAGTGAATAGTCAGAGCCATCGGTGACCTTTCGAACTGTGATGGTCTTTGCCGCGCGGTCGAGGCGAATGGCTTCGCTGCCGGGCCGAACATCGAGCCGGAATCGGCGAGTGAGCAGTTCTTTTGTCGCGACCAGCAGCTTGGCTCGATCCGGAATTTCATCACCGATGTGGTATGGCATGCCGCAGTTTGCGAAGCTGACGAAGTCATCCTTCTCCAGCAGGATAATGGCCGCATGTTCGTTGCATCGACGTGCCCGAGTGGCCGCAGAAGCTCCGCCGGCAACTCCGCCGACGATAACAATCGTTCGTTTGGAATCCATAGAGTTCGTTTGTCCTGAAATGATCGTTGAGCAAAGGCAGCAAGCATCGTCGTTTGATTATCGACGAGTTTGCTGAGCAGAAAGTCTCTGTGAAACTTTGTAGCAGTCTGCGTGCCGAACTGATACGTCGATCTGCTCTCTTAAGGGATCCTCGAATCTGATCGCCGGTATCAGCGACTTTCGTCTTCGACGACCGCAAAGGAAAATGTTCCTTTGGAGCCAGTTTGAGGCTGCAGAAAACACGAAGTTTGCTTTTGGCTGGCTACGTCGGCAGGAAATGCCGGACAAAGGTGAGTTGATTCTGCGATAACACCGATCCGTGCCGCAAAGTTTCGCAGATCGCTACGAGCCAAATGCCGACCTTAGTCTGAGATCAATGATCGCAGGTTGTATCAGATCGGCACACGCTGCGCGCTGGCGGTCCTGTGAAGCCACATATCGGGAGTGGCACTTGTGCTGTGCGGGAAGCGGACAAAAACGTCGGAATCCACCATGCGTCTTCATCGCACAGTCCTGCTCGGCTTTGCTTTGACATTCGCGGCTCTCTGCCGTTCGATTGTATTGGCCGACGACTATTTTTTGGGTCCGTCACGGTTTGAACAGGATTCGCTGAAGCCTGTCGCGATTCCGCATCATCCGGAGTTACTGCAGTCCTTCATGGCAATGCCGAGGGATTCCGCAACTCGAGTTGAAGAACCGGACAACGCTCGCCGACTCCATCCCAATGAAAAGCCGAATGAGTCGATGCTGCTGATCTCGAGACCGCAGTCATCCACCGAGTCGCTGAATCGTCCGTTGACTTCTCGCGCGGAAGAGTTGTTTGAGAATGATCCACCTGGTGTGAATTCGATCTGCGGGAGCGAAGAGTCGGTTGTTTCCGAGGGCTGTGATGAGCCAATTCGCAGATTTCGTAAATCCTTCTTTCAGTCTGCGAACACAAGTCTTGGTTATGTCTTTGACGACTCCGCAACGGGGTTCGCGATAACGACGCTCGAAGGTTCCGCCACGTGTGCGATGCCGATCGGCGGGGATATGAATAATCTGTTGTCTTTCACGCCATACATTCGCAACGATCACCTGCAATCGATAGCGAGTCTGGATCTACCGGATGATCTTTACGATACCGGTGTGAAGATGTTCTGGAGGAAAGTGCTGGATGAAAGATGGTCGTCCATGGTGTTGTTTACGCCTTCGTATCGAAGCGATTTCGAATCGTCAGATGGAGCGTTTCGAATCTTCGGCATGGGTCTGCTCGTTTGGCAATACGTCCCTGAAAAACTGAGTTTCTCCGGCGGTGTTGTACATACTGGTCGGGTCGATTTTCCGGTTCTGCCAGCGTTGGGATTGTTGTGGACGCCAAAACCGGAATGGAAGTTTGATCTTCAGTTTCCATCACCACGAATTGCCCGTCGAATTCAGAAGGATGGACAGAACTTCGAGACGTGGCTTTACCTGAACGGAATCTTTGGCGGTAACACGTGGGCTGTTCAGCGTCCGAGCGGAGCGCAGGATGAACTTACGGTCCGTGATCTGAGGCTGGTGTTCGGAGTTGAGCACCTGCTGCCTGAAAATCGCGGTGTGTTCGCTGAGACAGGCTATGTGTTCAATCGATCTGTGGAGTACGAACGAGTGCCGTTTCAGGCGGACCTTGATTCAACATTCGTGATTCGTGGCGGGATCTCGTTCTGAGTCAGGTAAGCTTTCTGCCGAGCTCAGATGAATTTGAATGCCGATCAGGGCTCCCGCGAACTCCACTGCCGTTTGACCGCAACGACTGCATGCAAAGATCGTATGCCTGAAAACGATTTCTTCGTCTGTTTATGAGCATTGAAGAGAACCGCTCGGTGACAAAGCCACCGGATGCTGGGGTTTGGTCCGGGCGTTGGCTTCACAACGTCTGCACATCGCTTCCATTGAAAACGACATCAATCAGAGTGGTCACACCGTTATCAGATTCCATGTTCACGCCTTTGCGAATCTGAACTCGCCACGTACATTTTGATGATGGTTCCAGAGTCACGCTGTTGATTGACACGGATGATGCGACGAACGTTTCAACGGTTTCACCGGGAGCGATCGCCCTGGCGGAATTCTGACCAATCAGAAGAAACGGGTTGTCCATCGACTGAAGAAAGTTGAGGAATCTCCGGCCGTCAGATGGCTCGCCGCTTGTCACACGGAGAAAACTGTTGGCCTTTGCAGAATCATCATCGGCCTCCGGTGGAGAGCGATGGGACATCAAGCCCGAATCAAACGGAGGAAAGATGTACCCGGACGAGACATTTTTCATTGTCAGATGAAGCTTCAAGACAGGTGGTGTGGTCAGATTCGAATTGGCTTCTTTTGTCATGAAGTTTTCAAACGTGAGCGGTTCGCGTGTCACTTTCACGGGAGTGACCAGCACATCTCCAAAGCGTGTGGACTGTCCAAGTTGAAGTGTGTGTCCTCCGGGCAATTGCGCGCCTTCGGGGACATGCTGGAACTCGTTGTTCCTGAGAGGTCGTATATCCGGCAGGCTTTCGAGCCGAGAACTTTTTCCTGTGAGCATGATGTAAATCAGAAGGATCGTGACCACGATTGAGTAGATCACCAGAGCCAATGACGCCGGGCGACTTGCAGTTGGTTGGGAATTCGCAACGGCTGACAATTCTTCCGGGCTGGAGCCTTCTTCCTCTGGTCGTCTCCGATCGGAGGGGACTTGCAGCAGCGGTGACGCAGCTTGCTCATGCTGACTTGCTGGCGAAGGCTGGTCAGGCTGAACCGGTGCAGCAGCGAAGCTGACTGGCGACGGCCTCCGAACAGGATCAATGGAGCTGACTTCCGGAGCAGGTAGGTCTGCGAAATTGTCAGTATTTCCAGGTGCAGGTTGCAGAAATCCGAAATCCTGTGGTTCGTCGTCCGATCGGAATCGTTTGCTCATTGAATTACTCCCGAAAGCTCCTGATCTGGATTTTCAGATGCACGAGAGTATCTGCCGAATCCATCACTTCGGCAATGCCAGGAGGCTGTTGATATCGGAGTGCATTCTGGATGATGATATTGATGAGCGGAATCAGGCGATTTCGGGGCTCTCTGCAGAAGATCCCTGTTCAAATGGTTCGACGTGGATCAATACGCCCGTCAGATTCGGCAGTTGCTGACGGAGTGTGGCTTTGACTTTTCCGGCAAGCGAGTGAGCGACGCGAATGGACAGGTCAGGGTCAACCTGAAGATGCATATCGAGGTGATACCCTGCCCCGCTTTTTCGGACAAGCACTTTTTCGATGAATCGCACGCCGTCGATCGCAGCTGCAATCTCGACAACGCGCGAGGCCAGTTCGGGGGATGATGCATCGAGCAATTCACCCAGCGCAGGACGCATCAAATGAGTTGCGGTGATCAGAATGACGCCGCTGGCCAGAATGGCAGCAGCTTCATCGGCCAGCACAAGACTCTGAATTCCGAACCACCGTGGCCCCCAGACAGCCATGGAGACGCCGATCATGGCAGCCGCTGAAGTGATCGCGTCTGAGCGATGATGCCACGCGTCAGCTCGCGCCGCATCCGATTCGAATTCATCTGCTCCCTGCATGACCACGCGAAACAGAATTTCCTTGACGGCAACAATGACGACAAGAACCAGCAGTGTCCAGGCCTCCGGAGGATCATGAGGGATCATGATTTCATGGAATGCCTTCATTACAATGTACAGCGCGGCGACGATCAGCATTCCTCCGACAAGCAGTGCTGCAACCGCCTCAGCTTTTCCATAGCCGTAAGGGTGTTTGTCATCGGCGGGCTTCGAAGCCATTCTGAGTGCCTGCCAGACCAGCATCGATCCCAGCGTGTCGGCAAAAGACTCGACCGCATCTGCGACCAGCGCGCTGGATCTGCCGAAAATTCCGGCGATCAGTTTGACGATCGAAAGCACCACACTGGCGATGAAGCCGAGAATCGTGTTTTTCTGAAGTTTCTCGCGAGCCATAGTTGTGATCAGCGCGGAAGATATTCGAACCATCGCAGGTGTGTCGGCAGAGCTCAGCTCCAAGACCTTCATGTCGCGAGGTATATTACGCAGAGACTGTCATTGGCCGAAAGTATGTTCGCGCACTTAGTCCTGCTCTCCCGGTCATTTTCGCGGTCTGCATTTCTCCCGATTGAAAATACCCTGATTCTTCGTCCGGGCAGCTTCCGCAATCCTGCAGCGCACTTCATAGTCGCACCACGGTGGCTTCATGCCGAGCGAGAAATTCAGCATTCTCAGGGTGTGAGGCCATGTGTTTGTGATGATTTAGAACCCCGGCATGCAGATGATTTCGAACATCGTGGCGAAGGCCCTGCGAGTCCGTAACCCCGTCGAAGGCGATTCAGGTGAAGTGTTGTACTTTTCTCCTCGCTGTAACATGGATGCTCAGCTGCAACCCGCTCGTTGCTGAGGATTTCCGAATTCTTGCGTGGAACGTGGAAAGCAACCGTCCCAATCAGGCTCCGGTCAGTGATGCTGCCACGATCGCGGATGAACTCAGAGCGATGGCGGTTGCTCCTGCGACTCGCTTTGAGATCATGGTTCTGAGCGAAGTCGAGCCGAAGACGATGGAGATATTCCGCCTTGCCGTGGCAGAAGGGCTTGGAAAGCCTGTCGACTACATTTCATCAGCCAGTGGCGGTTTTGCAGATACGGATAGTCTGATGTTGCTTGTGGATACAACTCGCTTTGAAATTGCGGACGCAATTGAGTTGCATCGCTACGCCGGTCTCAGAGGAAACTTTAACAACGGGGCAGACAGTCAGGAGCCCGGTGCTCTGAGAGCCCGTTCACCGCTTGCCGTCAGACTTGTCAGTAAAGCAGGAAGTAAGTCGTTCTGGGTCATAGCCAATCACCTTGCTCGTGGTGAAGAAGATCTTCGAACGGAGCAGGCGAAGATGCTCAGGAAATGGGCGATGGATTCAGGGGAGCCGGTCGTTGCTGCCGGCGATTTCAATTTCGATTACGAGTTCAAAAGTCAGCGGGGAAATGCGGGATTCGCCGCGATGATGGAAGGCGGTACGTGGGGCTGGCTGAAACCGAATCCACTGGTCGATTCGAACTGGGCTGACGACCGAAACATCACAGACCGCCGAGTTGATCGATATCCGGATTCGATTCTCGATTTCGTCTTCGTGGCGAATGAAGCGAAGAACTGGAACGGAGTATCAAACGTGGTCGTTCGCCCGGGTGATTTCCCGGACTCCGACAAGACCAGTGATCATCGGCCGTTGATTACGTCATTCAGGACACCCTGACCGCGGCCCGAACTATTTCAGATGATCGATGTCCGGTGGCACTAGAGGAAGGGTGCAAAGCTTCGCCTGTAAAGGCCAACGTTCAGCAGAGCAGTCCCCCGGTCATTGCGAGACCGTAGCGCGAGTTCGCTGCCATGGAATGGACGAAATCTCGAGACTGCTATAATCCGTACGTGAAAAAGAGTCTGGATCGTGCTGGGATGGGGTGAGGATTATCGCTTTGAAATGATTGGCGGTTCCCTTGACGCAGGCTTGTTCGTGGCAGCGATTTCCGTGGTTCAGTTTTGATTTCGTGGTGGCCGGCTTTCCAATTTCGGCCGGGCGTTTTTTGTGATGATCTTTGGTGTTCAATTCTCATCGGAACGCGGTCTGCTATCATGCAGGGACGGTTCTGCAGTTCGGGCGTTGCTGCCCGACGAAATCAGCCGAACATCTGCGTTCGGTTCACAAGTAAAAATCGGCCTTTCGAGGCCGGAGAGAATGCATGTCGGCACAAAATCAGCACGAAGTCTCAGCGGAAGCCGTTGATCTGCTCAGCAAGGCCTACGAGAAACTTCAGGAGCAGATCCGCAAGGTGATCGTCGGGCAGGATGAAGTCATTGAGCAGCTTCTGATAGTGCTTTTCAGTCAGGGGCATGTTCTTCTGGAAGGCGTGCCGGGGCTGGCGAAGACTTTGATGGTCAGCACGCTGGCGAAAAGCCTTTCTATGACGTTTTCAAGAATCCAGTTTACGCCCGATCTGATGCCGGCAGACATTACCGGTACTGACATCCTTCAGGAAAATCGCAGCACCGGTCAGCGCGAGTTCCGTTTCATTCCAGGACCACTCTTTCATAATGTTGTTCTGGCCGACGAAATTAATCGAACGCCGCCTAAAACTCAGGCAGCGCTGCTTGAAGCGATGCAGGAACGACAAGTCACGGTCGGCCAGACGATTCACAAACTCAGCACACCATTTTTTGTGCTTGCCACCCAGAACCCTATCGAGCAGGAAGGCACTTATTCACTTCCGGAAGCGCAGCAGGATCGGTTCATGTTCAAGGTGTTCGTGAAGTATCCGACGTTCGAGGAGGAGCGTCAGATTGCTCGTCAGACGACATCAAATTTTCGCCCCGAAATTGAGCCAGTACTGACGGGCGAACAGGTGCTTCAGATTCAGAGTACGGTACGGCAGGTACCTGTGTCTGATCATGTGATCAACTACACACTGGCCATTGTGCGACAGACGCGTGTGCGTGAGCCGGGAACTCCGCAGTGGATCAACGAATGGCTCGGCTGGGGCGCTGGACCTCGAGCTGTTCAGAATCTGTTGCTGGGAGCAAAGACCCGCGCACTGCTGAACGGACGTACGACAGTGTCAGTAGAGGACATCCAGAAGCTGGCGGCTCCCGTATTGCGTCACCGAATTGTGCCGAATTTTACAGCCCAGAGCGAAGGTATCACGTCGGATCAAGTGATCGACCGGCTGATTCAGGAAACACCTGCTCGTGAAAGTGAACTGACGAGTGACCCACGATTTGGACAGATTTTTGCGGCCTGAAGAGATCGCGAGAATCTCGCGTCTGGAGCTGCGAGCCCGCCGAGTCGTGGAAGGATTCGTGTCGGGACTCCACCGCAGTCCGTACTTCGGGCAGTCCCTTGAATTCGTTCAGCACCGTGAATACGTGCCGGGAGACGATCTTCGCCGTATTGACTGGAAGTTGTGGTCGCGATCCGATCGCTATTACCTGAAGCAGTTCGAAGAAGACACGAACGTACGGATCATGCTGATCGTGGACGGCAGCGAATCCATGCAGTTCAGGTCCGGCGCGATGTCCAAGTTTGACTATGCCCAGACTGTCGCCGCGGCATTCGGGATGCTGGCTCTGAAGCAGCACGATTCAGTCGGCGCCTGCATCTTTGATTCGGCCATCCGAGCTCAGATTCCCTCGAGCAGTCGAAATAATCATCTGCAGGCGATTCTCGCGGGTCTGGAAACTCAGACGGCAGGCGGCAAAACAGATATTTACGGTGTGCTTCGAAGGGTGAATGAATCACTGACGCGCCGGAGCATCGTGATCCTGATGTCTGACTTTTTCTGTCCGCGTGAAGATCTGTTCAGAGGCCTGACGATGCTTCGTCAGCGGGGACACGAAGTGATCGCGATGCATGTGATGGATGATGAGGAGCTGGAATTCAGATACTCCGGTACGTTGCGTTTTGAAGGTCTCGAGGACGGCGGCAAGCTGACGTGTGACCCGGCAGCTCTGCGTGCCGGTTATATGCAGGCGCTCGATCGTTTCCTCGATACCATTCGGAAACGCTGTGCAGGAAGTGCTGTGGACTACAAACTGATCCGAACAAGCGACAACCTCGACGCCGCACTGGCCCATGTGCTGATGCAGCGACGACGGAAATGATCAATCAGGAATGCCCAATGACGAAGGACCCTTAAATCGCAGTAAGCTCATTCAGGTTCGCCGTTTTATGTCTTGATTGAAATTGCGTTTGTTTACTCCGCGACTGTTCATCCTGACGATGTTGATTTTTATTGGTTACTGGTCATTCCTTTTTCGGTCCTGTATCTCATGTCCTGGCTGTCCCAGTTTTTTCTCAACCCGGCTTATGTGCTGCCTGGGGCTGCGCTGGTGGCGGTGCCGATTTTGATTCATATTCTGAGTCGGCTCAGGTACAAGAGAGTTCGATTTGCGGCGATGGAGTTTCTGCTTGAAAGCGAAGAGTTAAACCGTCGCCGGATCATTCTGGAGCAGCTTTTGTTATTGCTCCTGCGGGTTCTCGCTGTTGCATTGATTGTTCTGCTGATTGCAAAACTGGTGCTGGATCCCAGTCGCCTGTTGATGTTGCGAGGAGCCAGCATGCATCATGTCGTGCTCCTCGATGATTCGCTGTCGATGCGAGATCGTGAAGGTGACGCGACTGTTTTTCGTGAAGCCCTGACCACGCTGGAAAACATGCTGGCTGAGGGGAGTCGTCAACCGGGTTCATCGAGAGTGACCATTCTTTCCATGACGGATCCCGGCCGGCCGATCGTGTCAGATCGGATTCTCGATGGTGCCCTTGTACAGGAATTGCTTCCGAGACTTCGAAATCTGCCGTGTTCGTGGCGAGCAGCGTCTCCGGTCGATGCGATGAATGCAGCGAAGGATATTCTGGCCGCTGACGGAAGTGCATCGCCACAGGTGCATGTGCTGACCGACCTGCGAGCCACTGACTGGAATAACCGACCCGAGGTCGCTGCGGCGCTGGAGTCGATGAAGACAATCAAAGCGACGGTCGATTTGATCAAGGTGGTCAAAGAACCCCGGCCAAATGTTGCCATTCAGCAGTTGTCTGCCGAAACACTGGCGGTGGCACAGGGAGTCCCGTGGCGATTGACGTTGACGCTGAAGAATCACGGCGCCACGAAGGTGAGCGGACTTCGGGGGACTGTGCTGGTGGATGGCAATACTCTACCAGGCAAAGTGTTGATTCCGGATCTTGAACCCGGTTCAGATATTCAGGTGTCGCATGACCTCGCCTTTGATTCAGAAGGCCGTCATCAGGTCGAAGTGCGACTCGATGAGGATGCCCTTCGAGAGGATAATCGACGGTTTCTGGCCGTGGAAGTCACGGAACGTCGCCAGGTTCTGATCATTGATGATGAAGGTCAGCAGGAAGATGCTTCCTTTGTAGCCGCAGCGCTGAGCGCTGATCCGGCGTTGACCGGATTGAACAGTGAAGTACGGACATCGCAGGCACTGACGTCATCGAACCTGAACCAGTACGATTGCGTTTATCTGCTGAATGTCCGAGATCTGGCGGCCGATGCGACGATGTTACTGGCGGACTATGTGCGGAGTGGCGGAGGTGTCGCGTGGTTCCCCGGCGATCAGGCGAATACAGAATGGTATTCCGAGACGCTGCGTGACCCGAACCTGAAGTTGTTTCCGGTTCCCGTCGGGACTCTGCATGAGGCGGTTGCAGATTCCGGTGCGGTGGGATCGAATACCAGCCCCTTCATGAATCTCGTCTTCGAATCGCATCCGATTTTTGTCGTCTACAATACCCCGGATAGTCCCTTTCCGGATACCGTTCAGATCGCCCGTTGGTTGCAGGTGACTGACGACTTCAAACAAGATGACGCGGAACGCAGCGATGGTGTGAAGACCTTGATGCGGCTTCGGAATGGTCAGCCGATGGCTTTCGAGCATGTGCTGGGCAAGGGGAAAGTTCTGACGTTTCTGACCGGTGCAGGACGGCGCTGGTCAAACTGGCCAGTGGCCCCGGCTGCTCCTGGGTATGTTGTGATGCATCTGCTGATGCATCAATACCTGCAGCGTCAGGTCGATTCGGTGGAACTGCGAGAACTCAGTGAGCCGCTGCGGCTGGAGTGGCCGGGAAGTCGTTTTACGGAGAATTTGGAAATCTTCCTGCCGGAATCTTCGGGGGATGATGATCCCGTCGCTGAAACATTTGTTCGACTACAGGCGACGCCGGTCAGAACGGAGGCGGAGAAATCCGGAAGATCATCGGTGGAGCCGGCTGAGGAACGACTTGAGGTAACGGTTGCTCAGGCCGAGCGACCTGGGCTATACCGCATCAGACGCTTTAATTCAGAGGGGACAGGTACTGATCTTTCGATCGCACTGAATGTCCCCACCACCGAAAGCTCGCTGGCGGTCGCGGATGCGGAACAACTGACTCAGCAGGCTGACCTGGGGCACGTGCGAGTTCTGGATGCAGATGCAGCGACTGGATTGGGTGGCAACGAGGCTGGTCGCGAAATCCGCTGGGTTCTGCTCGGACTGCTGATCGCTGTTCTGGTTGGCGAACAACTGCTGGCTCTGCGTTTGAGCTACCATCCGGGGGTGGCAAAATGAGTAGGCTTGAAACTGATCCACAGCCGGGTTTCGATGTCTCGTTCTCCGTTTTGAATCCTGGGACATCAGATCTCGGCCAGCGACAGGCGATGAATCTCGGAAAGCCGCGATTCACTTCGGCCCAGAATGAAGAAGAGACATCAGGCATCCCGGCAAATCCCGTTGTCGGGCAGGTCGAAACACAGCAATCATTTCAGACGACCGAGTTGGATCTCCCTGAGTCGACTGCTGGAATACTCTTGCTTTCGGGAGGTCTCGCTGCGCTGATTGCATGGACGGTTCGGACCTCTTTACGCGATTCGCGATTTCTGAAAAAATCGGCTCGCGTGACACTGCTTGTGCCCCGCCTTCTCGTGCTGGCTCTGGTTTTGCTGATAGTATTGAATCCTCAGAAGAGGACACAGCTGAGCCGTATCGAGAAATCCCGTGTCGGAATTCTGCTGGATACGTCGTTATCCATGGCATGGCCGGCAACTGATACTGCAGGTCAGCGAGATGCCGAGCAGGGTGGTAGCCGAGATCAGGTTCAACCCGAGACAGGTCGACCTGCAGAAAGCGTAACTCGTTCCGATGCGGCATTGAAGTCTCTGATGGAGTCCGGCGTGCTTGCTGAACTGAGCAGGACGCACTCGGTCACATTTTACACGTTCGATTCACAACTCGTCGGACCATGGGCGATTGTCAGTGAAAACAATGTGCGATTTGTCGAAGTTGACGGCACAGCCGGAGAGGCTCGACCCGTGTCTGTGAATACCTCGCCGAATGCGGCGACGATGTCACTGGAGAACCGGGAGAATGAGGCGAATAACATTTCGGATCCGACGGCAATCGAGACGTGGAAACGGATTCTGCAACCTCGCGGGGCTGAAACTCGCATTGGCGAAGCTCTGTATCAGATGGTTGGCCAGATTTCCGGGCGGACACTGAGCGGAATTGTCGTTCTGTCGGATGGAAGATCCAATGCCGGGCTGGATGTTGAACCTGCCCGAGTTCGCGCAGAGCGGTCGGGCACAAAGCTGATCACAGTCGGTATCGGAAGTGAGAAGCCCCAGATGAACCTGTGGATTGCCGGCATGCAATCACCAACCGATGTACATCAGGGCGACCCCTTCGACATCAACGTGATGGTGCAGGCAGCCAGTGCCCCAGGGCAACCAGCGATCGTGAAGTTGTTTCAGCAGTCGTCCGATGGTGATGGCAAAGATCGTCGTCAGATTTCTGAACAGTCTGTTGAGTTCACGGACGAGACTCTGCCTTCGTCGGTCCGGTTTACGCAAACGCTTGCAGTCCCGGGCAAATACGACTTTGTCGCGAGAATTGAATCTCCGACAGGTGCAACAGAGATGACTCTGGAAGACAACGAGCGCCGTCGAACGATCGAAGTCACGGATCGCAGGATGAAGGTGCTTGTCATTTCGAGCGGGCCGATGCGAGACTATCAGTTTGTCCGCAATGCTTTGTATCGTCATAGCGGCGTTGACTCAGACGTCTGGCTTCAATCGGTGACGGATGAAAATGTCGGGATGGTGTCCCAGGAAGCGAAGAAACTGCTGACGAAATTCCCGGCAACAGAGGCTGAGTTGTTTGAATATGATGTCATCGTCGCGTTTGACCCGGACTGGAGTAAACTGACAACGGAGCAGCAGACTTTTCTGAACCGATGGGTTTCTGAGCATTCTGGTGGTCTGGTGGTTGTGGCCGGGGAAATCTTCACGCCCAGACTGGCTCAGGATGCCGATTCATTTCAGGACATCAGTGTGTTGTACCCGGTACTGCTCAATCGCATGCTGCCGGATTTTCAGTTGACGCAGCGAGCCGACGAACCGTGGCCAATCACACTGACTCAGGAAGGCCGCGCGACCGAGTTTCTGAAAATCGCGGATGCAACAGGCAATTCCAGCGTGGATCTGTGGTCGGCCTTCAAGGGCATCTATCGTTCCTATCCTGTGCGCGGGGTCCGTGATGGTGCAGTCGTGCTGCTGGAGTATGGCAATCCTCGAGCTCGCACGGAACTCGGTCAACCGCCGTTTCTTGCGTCTCAGTTCTATGGCACCGGTCGATGTCTGTTTATCGGTTCTGCTGAGACATGGCGTCTGCGAGAGATCTCATCGGAAGGGCATCAGAGATTCTGGACCAGTCTGATTCGCGAAGTTGGCCAGGGACGTCGCAGCCGCGGTAATGCTCGTGGATTATTGCTGCTGGATCGAACCGAAGTGTCACCGGGTCAGCCCGTGAGCATCCGAGCTCAGCTATATGATGCCCGTCTGCAGCCGCTGTCGGCTGAGTCTGTACCGCTGACGATTACCGATGCCGAAGGCCGAACCATCGGTATTCCTGATCGCCTGAATGCCGATGGACGTGGCGCCGGTCAGTTCGTCAACAGTTTTCGTCCCCCCCGGTCCGGAGCGTACCGAATTTCGATGCCAGTGCCGGAGTCACCTGATGTGCTGCAGACAACGATTGACGTTGTGCTGCCGAATCTGGAGTCGCAGAATCCGACACAGAACGCCGAACTGCTGACGAATCTGACGAAAGATACGACGGGGCGATACCTGAGTTTCACGGACCTCCGCATCCTGCCCTCGTTGTTGCCGGATCAAAGCCAGCCAGTGGTGGTGGATGAACAACTGCGCACACTTTGGGACCGCAGTTGGCTGATGCTGCTGATGATCTCGCTGCTCGCGTTTGAATGGATCTTCCGCCGAGTGTGTCGATTGTCTTAGCGGATTCACTGCTGATGGCAGTTGGTCTCGGGAACCTCGTGGCGGAACCCGCACCCTGCGCGGTTTTTTCATTCAAAGGTCGATCAGTCACAACGGCGACTCGAAGCCTCGTGCAGCATCCGCTACAGAAGACGAACCAATTCGTATGAAGCCCCCAGTCGAGGAGCGGCGTCGGCGGGGCTCATATTAAAGAGTGCTCGGCCGCAGGTTTCCCAGCGACCCCTGTTCCATTGGAAGACGGCACTCGCATCACGGATGGTTGATACGGCGGCCACATTTTCCATGTCACTGCCTTCCAAGGCTTCAAAGGCGATGTTCACTGCGACAAGCAGGCTGTACTGGCCATTCGACTTGTCGCGAAGCAGGGCCTTCTCCGGAAACCATTCACAGCGAATCCAGCGCAATCCTCGCGGTGATCCGGCAATTGCTGCAGCATCAAAAAAATCCTCCTTCAGAGATTTCTCCCTCGCTTCAAAGCCCCGCACGATCTGAGATTGTGAAGCTGGTAGTTGAAGCGACGAGAGGAGTTTTTTAAGGAATTTGAACATGCGATGAACATCGAGGAAGTGACAGGGAAACGATGACAGGAGCTTGTATATCTTATCCAGAATGAATAAGCGGCCGCCTTTGATTCGCTCGCACTGATTGTATGGAGTTTGATTCCCCTGTCGAATCGGTTCAAACCGAAGAAATGAAAGGGACCGAGTAACCGCTGAAATTGCTGCTCAGGTTACCGGAAGGAAACTGCGGCAAATTCGAGCATCAGGCAGAACCCTCAGAATCAGCAGTGTGATGCAGAGGCGTGTTCTTGCCAGTGGAAAGTTGAGGACTTGCATGACTCGTTTGGCGTTGACAAAACCGTTGTGTCTGCTTTTGGTATTCGGATTAATAGTTGGAAACAACGCAATGGCGGGCACTGGAGCTGAAATTCTTTCCAGTGACGTCAGCCTGAATCAGGGCGTCGTGATTGGATCGGTGATCAACGCCAGTGCTCGGCCGGTTTCTGGTATCCGTGTACGGCTGGCACATCAGAATACGGTGATTGCCACGGCAGTCAGCGACGAAAACGGCCAGTTTATCGTGAAGAACCTGAGAAGTGGCAACCACACCCTGCAGATCGGCGCGACGCAGCATCGAGTTCGATTCTGGAGTGAACAGTCAGCGCCTCCATCGGCTTCATCGCAGATGGTCATCGTTGTGAATGAAGAGTTGGTTCGAGGCCAGGGCTGTGCGGAAGAATGCACGGCGGGGTCCTCAGTGCTCAGTTCGATGACCAGCAACCCTGTTCCGCTGCTGCTGATTGGCGGTGCGGTCGCCGCCACGATTGCGATTTCCAATTCGCACGACGATGCAAGTCCCTGAGGTTGAGTCTCAATGTGAAAACGTCAGGATCCAGACACTGGCCTGACTATCAACGCCGGTCTCTGACCGGCGTTTTTTGCTGCGCTGATCAAAAAAACTGGTGCCAATGGAGAAAGCAGTCTCATCGATACGATCCCTACAGTCCGATAAATCAGAAAAGTTGGAATGATCGACAGTCAGAATCGCTTGCGCTGGCTGTTGGGGGCAAGGCAACTGAGCTCGCATCACGGCGATTGGAACCATCGTGATTCGAAATCTCGGAACGACGTACGGCCAGTTCCCGGGGACACTTCAAAGCCTGCACTTTTGAAGGATGACGACGGTGAGACGTCAGGGAATTCTAGCAGCAGGACTGCTGACATCCGCAACAGCGATCTGTCTGTTGCTGAATCGACAAAGCGGCCTGAACGCGTCCGAGGAAAATGAGCCTCGCTCCTTTCGAGAAGCATTGTCTGGTGATCGCTCAGAAGATCTGGATGAAACGGAAGATGGCTTCCGGATCCGCTATTTTGACGCGACATGGGAAAAAGTTCTTCGAGATCTTGCAGAACACGAGGGCCTGACGCTGGTGATGGATCGAGTTCCGCCGGGGCGATTCGCACGGCGCGACCCCAAACGATACGATCTCGAGACAGCCGTGCGAATCCTGAACAGTGAACTTGAGCCTCAGGGATTCCGGCTGTTGGTTCAGAAACAGTTCCTGATTGTTCTGAATCTTGATAAAGCCAGAACCGAGTACGCTCGTCCACAGCTGTCACAGCAGCGTTCACTGCAAAATCGAGCAGGGGTCCGGTCTGTCGATCGGGGAGTCGCGAATCCGGAGAATTCGCCCAAAGAGGAATCAACCGGGCCGGAGACTCGTTTATCGGTGCGAAAAGCATCCTCGCACTTTGAGGAGGATGACTTCGGTTCCGACACCGACTTGTCTGGCAGGACCCGAGTGCGTACGTCAGGCCGCCATGCTGCTGCCGAGGATGATCGCGGATCAGTGTCCGATCTCGAGTCTGAGTCACCGATCCGAACGGTTTCGAAAACAAATGCGTCCGTGCAGGACGACAAGCCCGTGGCCGGCGATACCGTGTCAGATGAGATTGCAGTCCTCAATGCAAAGGCCGCCGATCTGGCCCGCACAATTTACGTGGTATTCGAAAAGCGAGCAGAGCTTCAGAAGGAAGGTCTTCAGGGACTCCCGGGATTTACGGTTTACGACCGAGCGGAAGATGGGACAACCCGAAAAGATGATGGTCCTGTGTTTCGGATTGGAATTGATCAGAACGGCAATCGCCTTCTTATCGAAGCCTCCGAATCGCAGTTGCGACATCTTCGCAGGCTTGTGAGTGAGCTCGATAAACCAGCCGCCGCCAGCAAAGAAGAAGAGTCCATCAGAGTTGTTGAGAACAACGGGATTTCGGCGAGAACAGCGCGTCAGTTGAACGAGCAGATTCATCAGCTGGTGTCGTTGGCCGACGAGAAGCCAGCCAATCCTGCCGCGGTGGCATCATCAGGACAGATTCAGACTGAAGATGGTGACCCCGCAATCAATCTTCGAGGCGAAGTCAACGTTCAGGCCATGCAGGATCTTGGAATTCTGATTCTGAAAGGAAATGAAGCTGACGTTGCCAAAGTTGAAGAAATCATCAAGCGCCTTGAAACAATGAGCGTTGGCTCTTTGCCTGCAATCCACGTCCTCACATTGCAAAATGTTGATTCCGAGGCGATGTCAACACTTCTCACCAGCGTGTATGAGCAGTTGACGGAACTTCGTCAGCGAACAGGCGACAATCGCAAGACGGCGGCATTCATCCCCGTCGTCCAGCCGAATGCCATTCTGATTATCTCTTCAGAGATTGAGCGTGAATCCATTCTGAAGCTCGCCGGCGAACTTGATAAACCCACGTCTCCGGAGCTGGAATTTCAGGTGTTCCCGCTGAAGAGTGCCATTGCTTCGCAGGTCGTGACCGCGCTCGAGGGATTTTATGAAGAGCGAGAGGGTCTGGGCACAAGTGTGCGAGCAATTGCCGATGTTCGAACAAACTCCGTGATTGTCCAGGGACGTCCCAATGAACTGGCGGAAGTTTCCAAGCTGATCGACCGAATTGATCGCGATGAGCCATCGTCCGCCGTCCGGATGCAGATTTTTGCACTCCGTCAGGCGACGGCACAGGAGTTGAGCGATACGATCAATGCGGCTTTGCAATCGATTCTGAATCCTCCGCAACAGACGGGCGGGCAGGGAGGATTTGGCGGAACGGGTCAGGGAGCACAGGAGCTTCGTGACAATAAATCCGTCGCACTCGAGTTTCTTTCGACCAGCGGCGGTGTCCAGGAGCTGATCAAGTCGGGAATTCTTGCAGATGTTCGCGTGAGTCCGGACGTTCGTTCCAATTCACTGATCGTCACAGCTCCTGAAGCGACAATGCCGCTGATGACGGCTCTTGTGGAAGCCCTGGACCAGTCTCCGGGAGCGACTTCAGAAATCAAGGTGTTTACTCTGAAGAATGCGGATGCACAACAGTCAGTCGAACTTCTGGAAACGTTGTTCAACAACACAAATCAGGAGGATCAGATCGGAGTTCAGCTGGCGGGGACCGAAGGATCGTCGAGCAGTCTGATTCCCCTGCGATTCTCTGCTGACATTCGTACCAATACCGTATTGGCCGTCGGCAGCGCTGATTCGTTGAGTGTTGTGGAGGCCATTTTGCTTCGGCTGGATAACGATGATACTCGTCAACGAACAACCACCGTGATTCCCCTCCGGAACGCACCTGCCGAGCTGGTCTCGGAAACACTCCTGAACTTCCTTGAACAACAGCAGGCTCTGCAGGATAGCTCAGAAGACCTGATCAGCAATATCGAAAGCATTCGGCAGCAGGTGCTGGTCTCTCCGGATACCAACAGTAACTCCCTGATTGTCAGTGCGTCGCCGCAGTATTTTGCCCAGATGCAGGCGATCATCGATACTCTGGATGCACAGCCACCCGAAGTTGTCGTGCAGGCTCTGATTGTTGAAGTCACCCTTGACGCGACGGATGAGTTTGGCATCGAACTTGGATTTCAGGATCCTTTGTTGCTGAGACGCGGAATTGCGACGGCCGCCGCGACAACGGCAACTCCGGGTTTGAACTTCAACAATACCAGCATTGGGCTAGGAAACAATTTTACGTCGGCGGCTCCGAACACGGGGACCGTCGGAACTCAGGGTTTGTCAAACTTCTCACTGGGGCGGCAAAACAGCGATCTGGGATTTGGTGGCTTCGTGTTTTCCGCACAGTCGGATGCGGTGAGCGTTCTCCTGCGTGCTCTGGCGGCCCGACGAACAGTTCATGTCCTGAGCCGTCCGCAAGTTCGTACGACTCATAATAACCTGGCCCGAGTGAACGTCGGTCAGAATGTTCCACTTGTCGACGGAGTGACAGTATCCCAGTTGGGAACTGCCAATCCGCAGATTGTTCGGCAGGATACCGGGATTACGCTGGAGGTGACTCCTCGAATCACGCCGGATGGGATCGTAGCGATGCAGGTCTTTGCAGAGAAAAGCAGCATCGGTGGCAGCGTTCCTGTATTCGTCAACACCGACGGCAGTTCGATTGAATCTTCGATCATCAACCAGTCGGTTGCAGATACAGTCGTGAATGTGCCCAACGGGCAGACAATTGTGATTGGCGGGATGATCACAAAGAGTGATGAGTCTCTGGAACGCAAGGTGCCATGGCTCGGTGACCTGCCTGTGATCGGCCGGGCGTTTCGATATGACGGAACGACAGTTGCGAGAACAGAGTTACTCATTTTTCTGACGCCCAGAATCGTTCTCAGTGATCTGGATTCCGAACTGATCAAGCAGGTTGAGTCAGAGCGTATCCACTTCATCGAGTCGGAAGCAGAAGAGATCCATGGGCCGCTCTACAGTGTGCCTCGATCGGATTCGCATGAGATGATTGAAACGGAACTGCCCGAGGGAACTTATCTGAATGAACACGGTCAACTGATCGTCGAGCCTGCTCCGGGTGATCCTGCTGCAGTTCCTCCGTCAACACCATAAGATTTATTCGGTCTGCGCCATTTCTCATGATGTCAACGCCCATGATGCCGATGTTCGACCGGAATGTTCGGGTTGTGTGTTGGTTTCTGTTGTCCGCCCCTAAGGGCTCTTCATCTCTTCAGGAGAAACAGTCACATGACTCGACATTGGGCACAGATTCTGATGCTCTGTGTGCTGCTGGTTCCTGTGTCGGGGTGCAGCTCGGCGAATTCATTTTTCACTCATCCGGCTCAGTTGGTGAAAGATCCCGGACGTCTGATCGGACGTCCAAAGATGGAACAACATGTCGTTCGGATCGTATCGCTGTGGGAAGCTGCGAATGGGAAGGATCCTGATGGGAAACCGGCGCGAGGGTTTGCCGGGCAGATCTTGTTTTTCGGCCCAGACAGCCAGACGGGCGTTCGTGTGAAGGGCAAGATCGTCGTCTACGAATATGACGAATACGATCCGGAGTCTCTCGACGAGCCAGATCCGATCCACTCGTTTACCTTTGAGCCCGATGCATGGGACCTGCATCGCACTGAGGGCACTCTCGGTCATTCATACAGCTGCTTCATTCCATATATGAAGAGGCATCGCAATCAGGTCAATTGCGGCCTCAAAGTTGATTTTATCAACGAACAGGGGCAGCGAGTCAGCTCAGATATTGTGGAGGTCTTATTGCCATCGCGGTCAGCCTCATCGGCGGCCGCAGCCATGACTCGAGGATTCGTTCGCGAAAAACAGTTGGGAATGAAGCCGGCGGTTGAACAGGCATCTCACGAGAAAACGCAACCGCAGTCCGACGACAATAAGCTCGAATCAGTTTCGATCCCTTTACCACGTCGATAGCCGTAAAATCCGGAATGCTCAATCCCGTTTGTCCTGATGAATTCAGCCAAGGCGACCAAATTGCTGGTCGAGTGTCATTCGGCTGAGGGTGAGTGACGTCGGGCGACCGTGGGGGCAGTGGTGGGAGTCGTCGACGAGGTGGCGCTGGCGGAGGAGGTCTTCCATTTCTTCCGGGGTCAGTCGGTGTCCCGACTTGATGGCCGCGCGGCAGGCCATCGTGTGGAGCATGTGGTCGAGCAGGTCGCGGCGTGACATCTTGCCATCGTTCTGGATCAGTTGTTCTGCGAAGTCTTTCACGATACGTACAAGGTTGCCACGCGGAATCAACGTCGGGTGTGACATCAGCAGGATCGTGTTTCCCCCGAATTCCTGAAGTTCAAAGCCGATCTCCCGCAGGAGATCCAGAGATTCCAGCAAAGCCACGCATTCTGTGGCCGTGCATTCCAGCGATTCCGGGATTAGCAGCCTCTGCCGCTCCACGCTTCCTGCCATTATGCGGTTGCGCAGATGTTCGTACAGGATTCGCTCATGCAGCGCGTGCTGGTCGATCACTTCGAGACCCGCGTCGCTGGCGACAACAATGTAGCAGTCGTGAATCTGGATCGCGCGGAACTCGGGTCGGTCTGTTGTTACTGTCTGAACCGGCCACGACTCTCTGGATGATGCTGGCAAGGTGGCGTTGAATTGAGAACCGCCAGCATCCGTGAATGAATCTGTCGCGTGGGTCTGACTCGTCGAGTCTTCGTTTGCCGCCGCTGATGTGTCCTTCGTCGCATGAACGTTGGCATCGAGCACACCAACGGCCGCCTCGGATTCATTTGACTCGAACCGCCCTGCCCCTTCGATGGACGTGGAATGTCCTGACGGGGGCTGCACTGCAAATGCCGCGATAACCTCCGGGTTCGAAAACACAGAACGATCGTTCGAAGATGATCGCAGGCCGGAATTGGCATGAGTCGCCCCGCTGCCGAATCCGGAGCCCGGTCGAAACGTTAATACAGCCCCAGCGGGCGTGGTGCGAGCGAACTCGCCAATGCGCGGTGGCTGAATCTGAGTCGCAGAGGATGCCCAGAGATCCAGCTCTTTCTGAGGACGAGCGGCAGGATTCGGCTTGTCGAACTGAAGCTCTTTTGAATTCGTCTTGCCACCGTCGGCGACGTCGATGTTGGAACGAAACTCGAGCGTCAGAAACTTGTCTCGCAGTGTTTTGAGAAGCTGGCGATACAGCGTCTGGCTATCCTGAAATCGCACTTCGCTCTTCGTCGGATGCACATTGACATCGACCATCGATGGCGGGACTTCAAGGAACAGGAAACTGACAGGCTGGCGACCGACCATCAGCAGGCCGCGATACGATTCCTGCAGCGCATGTTGCAGACTCCGGTCCTGAATCCAGCGACCGTTGAGAAACAGGTACTGATCCTTGCGAGTCGATCGGTTCAGCGAGGGTTCACCGACATAGCCCCAGAGACGAATTTTTTCGCCTGTCGGCAGCTCCGATTCGGACGAGACAGCAATCAAATGATCAGCGACCTCATTGCCGAGAAACTTGCGAATGCGCTCCATCGGATCGGTTGTTGCC
>JBKDRW010000331.1:0-4267 GCA_046341255.1 Planctomycetota bacterium | reverse complement strand
ACTTCCACGTGGCATCGGGCACAGACACGCTGGTTCCTGTCGGAACAACAGGAGAAAGTCCGACTCTGAATCACGATGAACACGAACGTGTTATTGCCGTGACATGTGAACACGCGTCCGGACGCATCAAAGTTATGGCCGGAACGGGTTCCAACAGCACTGCGGAAGCCATTCGTCTGACGGCCTCCGCCAAGAAAGCGGGAGCCAACGGGGCCCTGATGGTGACTCCGTATTACAACAAGCCAACTCAGGATGGCTTCTTTCAGCACTATCGCGCGGTGGCTGAGCATGTCGATCTTCCCATCGTGCTTTACAATATCCCCGGGCGAACCGCGAAAAATATGGAGCCGGAAACCATCTGTCGGATTGCAGACACCTGCCTGAGTGTTGTTGCGGTCAAGGAATCCACGGGAAGCATGGATCAGTCATCGCAGATTCTGGCGGGCTCAGAACTGACCGTTCTGTCCGGTGATGACAGTCTCACTCTGCCGTTACTGTCGCTTGGTGCGAGTGGCGTGGTTTCTGTCGCCGGCAATATTGTTCCTCAGGATGTCAAGGCGATGATCAGTGCGTTCCAGAAGGGGGACATCGCGACGGCCCAGTCGCTCCACTTTAAGCTGTTCCCGCTGTGTCGGGATATGCTGGGTCTGTCGACAAATCCGATTCCGGTCAAGGCTGCCATGAAACTCCTCGGTCGCGATTGCGGTGATGTACGTCTTCCACTGACGCCATTGACCGACTCGCAGATCGCCAGCCTGCGCACCACACTTCAGCGTTACGGGCTACTGAATTGACCGTGCGCGTGATTGCAGCCCTCCTGTCGAGGAGTGTCGGCTGCTCAGACTCGACGGCAGTAAGCCTCCGCTGCCGTCAATACCCCGTGTCTTTCGATCCGGCTTCCAGTCTTCAGCCGTTCATGGTTGTGCCGTCAGGCTTTGATGCTCTCATGCGAAATGGATGTTCGTGGCAGGCACAGCAGCCGGCATCACGGTGAGTTACCGTTCACTTTTTGCAGAAACTCGGGCAGATATTCGCGCCAGAGTTTCCACTCGTGTCCGCCGGACGTTGTGACGAACGTGTGTCGTACGTCCAGTTCCCTGAGTTGAGCCACAAAGCGGTTGTTGCGATCGAGAAGAAAATCAGTATTGCCGATCGGAATCCACAAATGGTTGAGGGTATTTGCCGCTGGCTCATCACCCGACAGCGACGGGTATCTGGCTTTCAGCGCCTCGGTTTCCATCTGCGGCGTTGCCGCACTGAATGCAGCAATGGCTGAGAACAGTTCCGTGTTCTGCAGGCCAGTGTCCAGAGCATGTCCGCCCCCCATCGATAACCCGGCAATGAATCGAGAATGGCGACCTGAGTCAGCGTGGAACTGATGTTCAATAAACGGCAGGAGATCCTGGGTCAGATCTTGTTCGTACAAATCATTATTGAGGACAAAATAGTTGTCCGGTGGCTGTTTCAGATCGAGCTTCGCGGGATGCCCATTGGGCATCACTATGATGAGTGGCTTGAGCTTCCCCTGAGCAATCAGATTGTCAGCAATGAAGTGGGCTCGCCCGACTTCGGTCCACGCTGTTTCATCGTCACCATAACCGTGAGCAAGATAGAGCACGGGGTACTTCGTTGTATCCCGCGGATTGTATTCGGGAGGGGTGTAAACCATCACAGGTCGATCATGTCCGACCGTTTTGGATGCGTACATGAGTCGTGAAATGATGCCATGTGGGACATTCTGCTGCTCCGTCAGAAGTGGCGGATCACCCGGGACTTCGACCATATTTCCCATGGTCAGCCATTTCTTGACCAACCGATTGGACGGATCCATCATGGTCAGACCATCGACCACAAAACTGTAGTCATGCAGCATCGGGACAAGTGGTTCCGTGGTCACGGACCAGACACCCTTGTCATCTTTCGTCATCGTCAGCGTCTGCCCGGCAATCCGAGCTTCCACAACTTTCGCCGCGGGGGCTCTCAGTCGAAATGTGACTCGTCGGTCAGCTGCGACATCAGGTGAAATCAGATTCTGTGCAAATGAAACAGAGACTGACGTGGTCATGGCGATTATCAGTAGAAATGTTCGAAGCATGGGCGGGAATCTCATGGCAGACAGCGAAGGTCATGGGGTCTTCCGGTGAGAATCGTCGTGACTCAGAATCGCCTGTCAACTCATCGTTTGCCGCATCCTGCCGATCAGCAAGTCCGAGGCGATCAGGGATGGATTGAAGTTGCGGGAAGCTCTTTGAACAGGTCCGTGCCAAATCGCCCATGCCGAAACGAGTCGACACTGCAGAGGTTTTCGCCACCCGGATCAGAACCGTGACGACAGACGGCACGTGACGGTGTTCTCTGCACCGCTTTGTTGCGTTTCGGTGGAACACTTTCTTCTTGCTGACTGAGCCCTTAGACTGCATCGCATTGGAATTTCGGATCGGGCGAATTGTGCTCACGTGATTCCACCCGAGCCCCATGACTCACCGGAGTGAGCAAGGATGGAGTTCGGATGTTCTCGTTGGTCATTCGACTGAACTGATACTTCAGGAGGACGAATCATGCTGCATGCCTCAATCGTTCTGCTTTTCGCCGATGGACTGACTTTTCCTCAGGTGCTGCTGATCTGCGTCGGAGCAATTTTTGGACTCGTGTTTATTGGTTTCCTTGGTGTCTTCGCCTCGGTCTTTTCATTGTGGTTCCGAGCGGTTGTTTCGGGAGCTGGTATTGGTTCGATTCAGATGGTTGTGATGAAGCTGAAGAAAGTGGATCCGCAGACGATTGTGGATTCTCGCATCATGTGCGTGCAGGCGGGATTATCGGACATCTCAGCGAACGCGATGGAATCACACTTTCTTGCTGGTGGTCGAGTGCCCCTTGTCGTCCGGGCGCTCATCGCGGCTCATCGTGCTCAGATTCCTCTCGACTGGAACACGGCCGCCGCGATTGATCTCGCTGGTCGAAACGTTCTTGAAGCCGTTCAGACAAGCGTGAAGACAAAAGTTATTGACTGCCCCGATCCGATTCGTTCGGCTCGGCCGACTCTGGATGGAATCGCCAAGAATGGTATCCAGCTGAAAGCAAAAGCCCGCGTGACCGTACGAACGAATATTACGCAGCTGATCGGTGGCGCGACGGAGGAAACGGTGATTGCCCGTGTCGGCGAAGGAATTGTGTCGGCCATTGGCTCCTGCGCAAGTCACAAGGAAGTGCTGGCGAATCCGATGTTGATAGCCAAAGCGGTTCTGGCCAAGGGACTTGATTCACAGACCGCCTATGAGATCGTGTCGATTGATATTGCGGATATTGATGTGGGTGACAATGTCGGGGCGCGTCTGCAGGCTGATCAGGCGGAGGCCGATATGCGAATTGCCCGGGCTCACGCTGAGGAACGCCGGGCTGCGGCAGTGGCTCAGGAGCAGGAGATGCGAGCGTTGACGCAGGAAAATCAGGCCGAGGTGGTTCTTTCGGAAGCGAACGTGCCAAGGGCGATGGCCTCCGCCTTCCGAGAGGGGAAGCTTCGGGTGTCCTGACACTGCACAGCCAGCGATCTCATCCTGGACGCAGCCGGAATCGCCAGATGGACTGCGATCGAAGAACTCTGGGAAGCCCTGGTGGATTTGGCAACTGGGCGGAATGTGTGGTGACGAGTGAGATCTTCGCGGTCGTGAAAACCATGCCTGATAAACGCAGACAGACGGAACTCGGTCTGCGTCTGGCTTCCGTGGATTGAGCTTGCTATGCGGGCAATACGATTGCGCTCATTAATGGCGGCTTCGAGTCTTGCAGCAGGATGCGTGCTGACACTGTCGCTTTGCATCTGGATTCACCTCACGGAATTGCCATTGGCTGCCGCGTGCTGGCCGCTTGACATTCATCGTACCGTTGTCGGCTGGATGGGCGGTTCAATCGTGTCAGACTCGGGCACACCTGCAGTGGCGCTTCGATTTCCTGCAATACTGATCCGTGTGGCGGCAGCTTGCGGTCTGCTTGTCCTGCTGCGCTGGCAGTGGCTGGCGGGAATACTGTTGCTTGAAGGACCGGAAAGCCGACGGTCGAGGCTGATCACCAGCCCGCTGCTGGCGCCATTTGGGGTGCCGGTTCTCCTGTGTGTTGGCTGGCTGGTCGCGTGGTTTCTTCTGCCGTTCTGCGGCGAGACTGCGATCAGCGACTACTTCATCACAGCATCGCCGTATTTCATGGCAATTTGTGCTGCGACGCTGCTGAACGGCGTATTTCAGCAGTCGTCAGCGGGAAGTCACTACGGAAG
>JBKDRW010000330.1:0-2111 GCA_046341255.1 Planctomycetota bacterium | reverse complement strand
CACTGCTTATGGGGCAACCGCGAGAGTCACTATCGAGCCTCCTCCACCAACGCTTCCCACATTCAGAGCATTCCTCACACCGCAAGTGGCCCCGATCCAGCAATCATCACCGATTCGAATTCGCCGAAGACGGCCACCCTGCAGGGCCATGGGAACGTCAATGCGATCAAAATTGTGATACCGGGAACCGCTCAGGAACTGACAATGGTCGGCTGTCAGCACGTAAGAGCCGAAATCGCAATGATGGACGACGTTATAGTTTCCGATCAGGACATGGCTGCCGATGGCGATGTCGCGATAGAGAAAAATGGTTCCGAAACCGATTGCGACGTTGTCACCCATCTGCCGCAGAGTCCAGCGATAGAACTCACTTCGAATGATGATGCCGAACACAAAGGGAATGATTGCAAGAATCTCTGAACACGTTCGAAACACGAAGTCTGAGCGGCATGCCACCATGGCCATCGGCAACGTGATCGGCCAGGTCAGCACCGCGGCGACTCGCATGGCCCTTCGCAGATTCGCGGTCGGGGCAAACTGCTGATAGCAGACGTCGGTGAATGTGTCGCTGACAATTTGCTGATGGTGCTGCATGGATCAGCTCTTGACCGCCCTGAGTTTCTTGAATCGCAAGGTGTGCATCTCGTCAGCCACAAGCAAAACCTTCTGCGGGATCTGATTGGCTCGCAGCCGTGACCGGCAGAACTCCCGCATGCGTCTGCGAAATTCGGGCAGTGTTTCCGTCGTTGAGAGCTTCACTCGGGCGGTCACCGTTTGTCCGGTGATCAGATTCGGTTCTGCAGCAACGGCCACTTCGTCCACGCCGTCCATCTGCTGGACCACGCTCTCAACGTCAGCCGGGCAGATCTTTTCACCGCCCACGTTGATGATTTCTGACACGCGGCCTTTGATTCTGAGATAATCACCGTCAGTTTCGACAAGGTCGCCCGTGATAAACCAGCCATCGCTGGTAAACGGGCTCGGAGCATTCAGATATCCGATCATGGCTGATGCAGCTCTGATCCACAGAACGCCATCGACGATCTGTGTTTCGAAGCCCTCACCGCCCACCTGGACCCATAAGGATCCCGATTCTTTCGATCGCGACCGCATGATGCCCAGTTCGGACAGGCCGTAGGTCTGCTGAAATCGGACGCCGGGGAATACCTGATTCAGCCGTGTCAGAGTGCTTTCTGGCATCACCTCTGTACCGTAGGTGATCAGCGTGAGTGATGTCAGGTCGTGCTGACGCCATGCTTCGGAAATCAGCAGGAGTCGCAGAAATGTCGGGGACGTTGGCAGCAGTTCGACGCGATGATCGGCAATCAGTCGGCAGATCTCATCCGGATTACGATCTCTCGTAATCACCATGGTACCGCCGTTGGAGATTGTATGCAGGAACGTGTTCAACCCGCCAATATGATCGAACAGCAGAAAGACCAGTGTTCGAAGTGATGGCCGCTGCGTACGAAATTTCTCAACAAGCTTCGCAAAATTGTGCAGGGCTGCTTTAGGCTTGCCCGTTGATCCCGAAGAGAACAGCACCAGTCCTGCATCACCAGTGGCAATCAATTCCAGCGTCAGCGTGTTGGTCACGGTGACATCGCGATGCTGAATTTGATAAGAGTCGTCGGGCGAAAACTCAAACACAATCTGCACTTCAGCCGTGTCCAGGAATTCGCGATGGGATGTTGTTGCCGCAGCGCTGAGGGGGACAATCACACAGTTGCGTTCCATCAGAGTCAGAAGCAGTCCGCAGATCTCCGGCGAGAAGTCACCAATCACACCGACCACGGAACCTGGCGGGCAGTTCTGCTCGGCCAGAATGACTCTCCAGCGTTCGACGTTCCTGACGAGTTCCGCGTAGGTCGAATGTCGATCACGCCAGATCAGTGCCTGCCGGTCTTCACAGGAAGTGAGTCGTTCCATCAGCCAGTCAATATTCATGCCACTCCTCCGAGGTAGAGTACCTGCCCCGTCACACTGTTACTGGCGCGACTGATAAAGAAGTCAACAACGTTGGAAACATCTTCGAAGCAGCCCGGGCGTCGGATCGCGAGCCGGTCGATCAATGAGTTCATTTTGTCCTGCGGTACTGCGCGGATCAGATC
>JBKDRW010000329.1:0-3847 GCA_046341255.1 Planctomycetota bacterium | reverse complement strand
GACTTGCCGCAGTCGGCCCGAAGATCGGACGCTGTCGAGCGATCCTTTGGCAACAGGGTGAGTCCGATGTGATCAGCAAGACTCCGGCGACAGCTTATGTCGAGAATATTCGAACCATTCAGGCTGCAACGGCAAGTGCCTGGGAATACAGCGTGCCATGGCTGTTGGCGAAGTCGACTCATCATCCGACCGTTTATAATGACCCGGAAGGCGAGAATCGAATTCGAGGAGCGATTGATACACTCACAACCCTGCCGGGTTTCAGGCCTGGCCCGGATACGGATACGCTCCGGGGTGAAAATCGCGGCGATGTGAAATCGCGGCGACATTTTTCACCGATTGGTCAGAAGCGTGCTGCCGAGCTTTGGAAGGACTCCATTCTGAAGGAGTGCTTCAGCAGCACAGCCGGAGCAATAACTCGCGTTGGCATTGCGGAGGCGGACATCACACCTCCTGTTGGCTTCCCAATGGCCGGCTACTATCACGAACGCCTTGCCGAGGGCGAGATTGATCCGCTGAATGCCAAGGCCATTGTGTTCGCCAGCGATGAGACATCCGGAGCGATGGTTGTCTGTGATCTGATCGGTATTGCGACCGACCTGAAAAATGAAATCCGCCGACGAGCCTCCGAGAAGACCGGCATTCCTGCGGAACACATCGGCATCTCCGCGACTCATACACACACGGCCCCGGACTACATGAAGGAACTGTATCTGTATCTCGGTCAGGAACCGCAGGAGGCCCTTCGAAAGAATTACATCGAGAAGCTGATCAGCGGCCCCGTGGATGCGATCGTTACAGCTCAACAAAATGCGGCGCCTGTGCTGATTGAAAGCGGATATGCCATTCAGAATCATTCGATCTCGTTCAATCGCCGTTCCGTGATGCGCGACGGCTCCGTAAAGACCTGGATCAGTCTCGACGATCCGAACCACGTTCGCGTTGCTGGCCCGATCGATTCGGAGATCGGTCTGGTGACATTTCGCGATCTGAGTGGATCTCCGCGAGGCGTGCTGAGTAACTTTGCCCTCCACCTCGATACCGTTGGCGGATCGAAATGGAGTGCCGACTATCCGTTCTTTATCGACCGTGTGATCCGCCAGCAACTGGGCGCGGGAGTTGTATCAATTTTTGGCACCGGTTGCTGCGGTGACATTAATCACGTTGATCGAGGCAGCAAGGTGCGTAACACCGCCGATGTAATTGGGTCGTCGTTGGGAAAGACAATTCTCGCCGGACTGCCTGCGCTGAGGGAAAACGTGACACCGCGGCTGGTCGTCAAATCATCCACCGTGCAGCTTCCTCTGCAGAGTGCCGATCAGGACGAAGTCACATGGGCCGTGTCGATCCTTGAGAAGGCTCGCAGGAAGGAGCCTGTGGAATTCCTTGATCATGTGACGGCTCACAAGAAGGTTCTTCTCGATGGCCTTCGACACAAAGAGCCGTTCGTCAAGGCGGCCGACCATATCACCTGGGGACTCAGCCGTTCGCTCTCCGGCATCGGCGATCACATTCCGGTGGACATCACCGTCTTTGCACTCGGAGAAGACGTCGCCATCGTCTGCCTTCCGGGAGAAGTGTTTGTGGATCTCGGCCTGGCGATCAAACGCAATTCACCGTTCCGCACAACGCTGTTGCTGGAGCTGTCGAATCAGGTCGAAACCATCTACGTCCCCACCCGAGCCGCCTACGCCGGTGGCAGTTACGAAGTGACCAACTCAGCAACCCAACCCGGCTCCGGTGAACTGCTTGTGGAGTCTGCGCTCAAGCTGCTCCAGAATGCTGCGGTGGAATTGAAGCGGTCAAAACACTGATCAACGCCAATGAAAAACAGTGTCAAAGCCGATCCTGCTTTCCTTCGGGATTTCACTGCGTGATGTCTCACTCCCTCGTCGTGCAGCCTGCGATTCAACCCGTTTCATCCGGACACCCTCGCGTGTATCACCGCGGCCAATTCGCAGACTTTCATTGCCATTCGTGGTCGCGTTGGTCACAATGAAATTGCTGCCAGACGATCCCTCCTGCGATCCTACCCACATGCGAAGATCGGAGTTCTGCCATGACCGCGTTTCTGACATCCCGTCGAACCATGCTGCGAGGCCTTGGCGTGACGATGGCTTTGCCGTGGATGGAATCACTGAAGGTCTGGGGACAGGAAGCCGGGACAACTCCGTCGACGGGCGAAGCGCCGATTCGTTTTGGTGTGTTGTTCTCTGGCAACGGTTTTCACAAAGATCATTGGTGGGCCAAAGGGGCCGGAAAGGACATGGAACTGGGTCAGGTGCTGGCACCACTCAGCCCGCATCGCGAGAAATTGCTGTTCATTCGCGGCCTCTACAACGAAGAAGCGTTAAAAGGCAACATCCACAGTTCGCAAACCGGCAACCTGCTCAGCGGCGCGCCGCTGGAAGCGGGTGGAGGCATTCGCAGCGGCACCAGTATTGACCAACTACTCGCGCAGCATTATGGCCAGACGACGAAAGTTCCAAGCCTTGTCCTCGGCTGCGAAAAGGCGAATCCATCTGTCCACAAGAATTATTCGATGCTGTACAGCAGCCATATCTCGTGGAGTTCCCCAACCACTCCAACGCCGTTGGAGATCTACCCGGCTCTTGCCTTTGATCGCCTGTTCCGCGACGAAACCAGCAAGGGAGACAAGAGCGTTCTGGATGCCGTGCTGGAAGACGCCAGCGATCTTCGACGTTCGATCAGCCAGAGTGATCAGCAGAAGCTGGATGAATATCTCAGTTCAGTCCGCGAAGTCGAACAACGCATTTCTCGCGCTGGTCAGCGAGGCGAGTTGCAGGGATGGAAGCCAACGCTCGACAAACCGAACATCGCTCGACCAGCAGACGGAATTCCTCAGGACATCGCGGAGCACATGCGGCTGATGTGCGATATTCTGGTGCTGGCGTTTCAGACGGATTCAACTCGACTGTGCACATTGAAGCTGAACAACGACCATTCTTCACTCCGGTTCCCGAATCTCAACGTCGACTACATGATCCACCACCTGTTGTCGCATCAGGAATCCGACGACTGGCTGAAGGTCAACCGCTTCTTCCTTGAACAGTTGGCATACATCGCGAACAAGCTGGATGCCATTCAGGAAGGTGAACGCACGGCTCTGGATAATTCCATGCTCATGTACTGCAGCAGCATGCATACCGGAAGTCACGACGCAACGAAACTGCCTGTTGTCATCCTCGGCAGGGGCGGCGGAAGACTGGAAACCGGCCGAGTCCTCGACTACCTCGACAAACCCAACCGCAAGATGTGCAGTTTGTATTTGTCTCTGATGGACAAGTTCGGCCTGAAGGTGGATAGGTTTGGTGATTCGACGGAACGACTGGCGGACGTGTGATGCAATCACCGGTTGGATGTCGGAGTCTGTGATCAGAGAGATGTTGCAAAACCCTGCTGGCTTCCGCGAATCTTCTGGAGGTCTTGAATCCAGATCACCGTCGGACCACCCAAAGTCACTGAAGAAGTCGATGTTGCAGGCCTTCCGGAAAACGTTTCGGATTCTGACAGCCCCCGCAAGATCGCAAGCTCAAGCCAGGCCTTGAGATCACTCTGCCGCAGGATGACCGAGCCACATCACGGCATTCGTCACAACCCTGAGCGGAAACTCCTGCTGATAGACAGGGTATGTTTCATGGCCCGGACGGAAATAGAAAACTCGTCCTTTGCCGAGCTTCCAGATCAGTCCGCTGCGAAAGCTCTCGCCAGCCGCCCACGTTTCTTCAAAGAGAGTTTCATCAGGTTGCGGCACATGAAACGGATCTGCGTACATTTCGGTCTGCGAAACCTCAACTGAAGCCGGCAGTCCGGCACAGATCGGATG
>JBKDRW010000328.1:0-3568 GCA_046341255.1 Planctomycetota bacterium | reverse complement strand
GTGTAGGAATCACCGAGCACCGCGACTCGGTAGACTCGGGCTGGCTTTTCTGATGAGTAATCCTCGCCCCGAAATCCGAACTGATTTGTTCGCAGCAGAACTGGCTGACCTGCTTCTTCATTGTAGACCAATTCATTGAGTCCGGGTTCAAAACGTCGGCCCACAAGCGGGTCGCGCATGGATACATCCTGCGGAATCCTGGCAAGCATGCGGGTCGCACCTTCACAGGTCAGCAGCATCAGCACGATCGTGGCTGCGATCTCTATGGATTTCAAAAATCGTTTCCGCATGACAACTTCCACAGATGATGGACAAGCTGAAAACTCAGAGTGGCCGCACGGCAGCAGACGCCTGCACCACCGCTCGGACAGTGAACCTGATGCCTCCGCCGGCAGACTGATCTAGAACTGAAAGTAGATAAACGGACTTTGTTCCGTTCGATCGGCGTGTTCCACGATCAGCCACAGGACCAGCGTGTAAGCCGGCCAGCGAGCCATCATTGGCCAGTGTCCGATCTCGAGGGGAAATGAATGATGACGCAGGATCCACTCAACGACGATAAATGCCAGCAGCAGATTGACCGTGTAAAATAAAGGTCCGTGAGCTGAGTATTGAGACGCCAGCAGCGACCATTGATCAGGTTCCGTAAAGCTCAAAGCCAGCTTCTTCCAGATCAGCAGGGCATCTTTCATGGTGTCCGCACGGAACATGACCCATCCCAGACACACAATGACAAACGTACTCAGCATTTTCACAACCTGCAAAGGCTGTGGTATCCATCCCTCGAACTCACGTCCACTTCGAACCGACCCGCGAACCTTGTTCTCCGTCACGAGTGCTGTTCCATGAAGGGCTCCCCAACCCAGGAATCGCCACGCGGCTCCATGCCAGATCCCGCTGATGATGAACGTGAGCAGGATATTGCGATCTCGCTGCAGCCGAGTGCCACGGTTCCCGCCAAGCGGGATGTACACATAATCGCGAAACCACGTTGACAGCGAAATATGCCACGCCTGCCAGAACTCCTGCAGGCTCCGCGAGAAGTACGGATAGTTGAAGTTCTGCGTCAATCGGATGCCAAACAAACGAGCCGTCCCGATCGCAATATCTGAATATGCGCTGAAATCGCAGTAGATCTGAAACGCAAACATCACCGTCGCAACAACAAGTTGCGGCCCTGACGCGGCCGACGGATCGGCATAACCAGCACTGACAAACGGAGCAACGGAATCAGCAATCACAATCTTCTTGAAAAAACCACAGAGGATTCGACGAACACCCGCCGCAGAGTCTTCCATTGTCATCATGCGGGGTCGCTGCAGTTGCGGCAAAAGGTCAATGGCACGCTCAATCGGCCCTGCGACAAGCTGAGGAAAGAACGACACAAACGCAAGGAAATCAACCAGACTGTCGGATGCCTGCAGATCTCCGCGATACACATCAATCGTATAACTCATCGTCTGGAACGTATAAAAGCTGATGCCGACAGGCAGAATAATATCCAGTGTTCCCGTCGACATATCGAACCCGATCATCCGACCAAGTTCCTGAAAGCTCTCGATGCAGAAATTCAGGTACTTGAATGTGGCCAGAAGTCCGAGGTTTCCAACCAGACTCACCGTCAGCCATTGCCGCCGTCGTCTCTGATCATCAGTCCAACTCAGCGCTCGTCCGACATAAAAGTCCAGCAGACTCGAGATCAGCATCAAGACGCAGAAACGAAAGTCCCACCATCCATAGAAGATGTAACTGGTGATCAGCAGAAGAATATTCTGATGCCTCGTTGATCCAAGACAACGATAAGTCACCAGCACCAGAGGAAGGAATAACAGGAATGTTATGCTTGTGAAATGCATTGGACACCGAAGCCTTCAATATGGATGGCACGCTGATCACCCACGACCGCATGCACCTCCGAATGGCCCTGAAGCGATCGCCAGGCCTCACCGCAAAAAGTCTCGCCTTCCGAACATTGGCTGGATACCTCAGAAAAAACTCGCAGAGTCAGGCGCCGAATGAATGACCTCGTTTGTCCGAGTTCATCTTTGTTCCTGAACGTCATCCTTCTTACATGCGGAACACCTGAGTGCTCTCCAACACGATCTCGAGCTGCCTCAGGAGATCCGTCCCGTTGCAGACATGGCAAAACTGCGGAGCACACTCAGAGTCTTGCTGCAGACAGGATTTCACGGCCGATCAGTTTTCGAGCTGCCAGCTATGAACTTTCCGATGTTCGGGACGAATGTACGAGGCACGATGTGCGGGGGTCAATTGCTGTCGAAGCTGGTTCCGCACCTGCGCAGACGTCCCGTCCGGTCGCATTTGTGAAGATCGGCAAGTGTTGCCGTTCTGCGTCGCTGCGCTGCGGAAACTCTTTTCAATCTCCGAGACATCTTTGTGGCCAGAGACGGGAGACCGTGGATCGCCCGCATCGTGAGCATTTTGTTCAACCGCAAAGACACACGGGATGGCAACAACCAGAGACCATTCGTGACTGGCGGATCAGGACGTAAAACGCACGAACATTTCAGTCAATGCCGCCGGCCAAATCCAGGCTCTCATCGCCAATTGCCGCATGAGGAACTCGTCATCCCTGAGATCCACTTGGCAGACCTTGTCATGTGATCATGAATTCCCGGGGACGTCATCGCGTGGGGAGCACCGGAGTTGCAGATCCCGCTGAGCGTTGCCCTTCGGAAGGCGAGACCGGTCGACTGTCCAGACAGGTCAAGACTGATGCGAGGATGTGCGTGACCATCAATTGACGTTCATGTTCCCATGCTGGGAAGCACGACGGGGGATTTCTCTGCACCGACAGTAATCGCGAGGCGGCGCGATGAAGAGAGCCATTCCGTTCTTTTATGAGTCACACCATGATGTCAGGAGTGACACAGACGTTTTCTGGCAGGAACACGCCTTTGCTGCCCGCAGGGAACCTGCAGATCTCTGATCTTGAAACTCGCTCGAGGCAGGCCCATGATGGTCCTTGCACAAAATCGGATTTCGGCGAGAATTACAGAGGAAGCACAAACCGTGGTCACGCTGACATCAGCCCAGCGACGGTCTGTGACGATTGACGGCGGCGCGGGAAACAGGATCCGCAGCCGTCAGCCATTCACAACCTTTAACACGTTCACGAGGCCTCTCGTTTTTTTAGGCCTCGTAAGTAGTCTGATGACGTCGCCCACCCTGAATGATTCACAATTCCTTGACGCCGTGACCACGAGTGGGCTCGTCGGTGAATCAGATTTGGCGAGGGTCACCACAGAATCAGGTCCGGATGCAACGGAGATCGCGGCACCACTCGAATCGCGCGGTCTGCTGACTGCATTCCAGATTCAAGCCCTCCGCGAGGGGCGGGGGACCGAATTGCGAATCGGCAATTACGATCTGCTGGATCGGCTTGGTGCCGGCGGCATGGGCACTGTTTACAAGGCACGTCATCGGCGGATGAAGCGGATTGTCGCTCTGAAAGTTCTATCGCCGGAAATCTCGCGGGACGAATCCTTTGTTCGCCGTTTTCAGCGCGAGGTCGAGACGATTGCCAGCCTTGGACACCCCAATATGG
>JBKDRW010000327.1:0-7761 GCA_046341255.1 Planctomycetota bacterium | reverse complement strand
TCTTTGTCGGGCCAAACGACTTGTTCTGGCAGATGAAGAAGCTGGACGGAACCGAGCCAACTCCGCAGGAATTCGAAGCCATGCTCCAGCGAGTCCTTGCTTCCGGAAAGAAGGCTGGCATCCCTGTTGGCATTCATTGCCAGAGTGTGGAGGAAGTCCAGCACCGGATTTCCGAGGGTTGGCAGTTCCTTGCGATGCAAAGCGAGCTCAAGATGATGGTCACCAAAGCCCAGGAGATCGTGCATGCACTCGGTCTTTCAACCGCCGAGGATCTTGTGCGGTATTGAGCCTCGTCGTAAACCGCGAAGTCTCGTAAGCCGTTGATGCAGGAAATCCCGAACAACAAACCCTGCGGCTTCCTGCATCACGCCGAGCCCGACGCGATCACGGTTGCGGACTCTGCTTCGTCTTTCGCCGCCTGTCCTGCTCACTGTCGGCGAGCGAGCCCTTTCCTTCTTCTTCACCCTCGCCATCACACCGTATCGCCCTCTGCACGACATGAGTTCCCTGCCGGGGGCTGAAGAAACCAAATTGGAGTAGTGTCCATCCTCTCTGTCTGGCATTGCCTGCGCCTTCTGGGTGTACCTTCTTATCAGACGAGCGAGGAAAACATGGCTGAGTTTGCCGACGGGCGCGTCCGTTCTCGCCGGAGGGTCCATGAGATCCTGTTCATGACGTTCCATGGGTGGTGGCACCTTGGTTTTAAAGTCACTCACGGCTTCAGGGGCACTTCCACACCAGAGCGGATCAATTCCGCAAGTTCTCTGGTCGACAGCCTGGCGGAGGCATCGGTTCCTGAAAGAACGCTCTCGACGAGATCTCGTTTGTCGTCATGCATTTTCAGAATCTGCTCTTCGACTGTCCCGCGGGCGATGATGCGATAGACCATGACGGACCGGGTCTGACCGATACGATGAGCGCGATCGGTCGCCTGATCCTCGACGGCCGGGTTCCACCACGGGTCCATGTGAATGACGTAGTCCGCTGCAGTCAGATTCAGACCGGTTCCACCGGCCTTGAGTGAAATCAGAAATGCATCACCTTCGCCATTCTGAAACGCATCGACTCGCTGCTGTCGCTGAACGGGCGTTGTCTGTCCGTCGAGATACTGGTACGTGATCCCGGCTTTGTCGAGAGCCTCGCGGATCAGACCGAGATGCGTAGTGAACTGACTGAAAATCAGTGGTCGATTGCCTTGCTCCTTCAATTGATCCAGACACTCCATCAGCACATGAAGCTTCGATGATGAGCCTTTCCATTTGTCATCAACGAGGCCAATGTGGCACGACATTTGTCGCAGGCGAGTCAGCATCTGCAGGACCCTGAATCGCTGATCGTGTGAGAGGTTTTCGTCACCAATGGAATCCAGTTCGGTGACGGCCGCCAGTCTCATCTGGTCGTATCGCAGACGTTCGTCGGCGGAGAGATCGACCATCAGATTGCTTTCCGTTCGTTCCGGCAGATCCTTCAGAACGTCCGATTTTTTTCGACGCAGAATGAAGGGCGCGATCACACGAGACAATCCCTCGCGGCGATCAGCATTCCCGTCTTTTTCGATCGGCGCAGCAAAGCGTCTGCGGAATTGTTCCCAGGAGCCCAGCACGCCCGGTGCGATCGTATGAAAGATACTCCAGAGCTCCCCCAGATGGTTCTCCATCGGCGTGCCGGTCAATGCGATTTTCCAGTCGGCCTGGAACGTTCGAATCTGAGCGGCGGTTTTGCTGTTGCTGTTCTTGATGTTCTGAGCTTCATCCAGAATCATTGTGCCCCATCGGATCTCTTTCAGCACCTCGGCTTCCCGAAGGGCTAAACCGTAACTGCAGATGACCAGATCACCTTCACCCAGGTAATTCTTCAGATCCAGACGGTCCGAATCACGAAACAGAATCGGTCTCAGCGACGGAGTCAATCGCTCACATTCCCGCTGCCAGTTGAACCCCAGAGACGTCGGCGCGATTACCAGCGTCGGACCCGATTCGACGCGCGTCAGCAGCAGGGCCAGCGTCTGTACGGTCTTACCCAATCCCATGTCGTCTGCCAGAATGCCACCGATGCCCCAGTGCGACAGACGAGCCAGCCAGCGAAAACCATCCCGCTGGTAATCTCGCAGCTCGCAATTCAGACCAGCCGGCGGATCAAACGTCATGTCGGTCGCTTCACGCAGACGATTCAGACACTTGTCCCAGTGTTGATCCGCTGCAATCTGAATTCTTGCCTGCCCCAGCGCGGAAACAGCGGGGGCTGCGGACGCATCCAGCTGCAGTTTGCCGCGATTCTCTGTCGCCACATCGGCCAGATGACGCAGTGCTTCTCGCAGTTCGTCGGCCACCGACGCCCATTTGCCAGGCGAGATCTCCGTCAGCCCATTGGTCGATCGACCAGATATGCCGGACAGGATTTCCTTCAGCGGAATTTCATGATCACCGATTCGGCATGCTCCGTTCAGCCCGAACCAGTCCCGCTGGCGACTGACTTCAACGCGTACGTTATTGGCTGTCAGTCGACCGATGATATCAAATCGACTGACCGAATCCTTATGCCACAGAACGGAAAGTTCGCCCCGTTCGACATAATCGCCCGTTTCCGTGAGCAGGTTGCTGATGTGCTCGCCGTCGGCAATTCGCCAGCTCCAGCGACTCAGTGGAATTCCATGATGAAGCCGCAGTGCTTTCGCGAGTCCCGTTGCTGCTGAGGTTTCGTAAGACAGATCGCGGATATACTGTGTCTTCCGCCCGTCTGTCATGACAGCTATGGTCGCCAGTCCCTCCCCCGGCAAATGCAGCAGGCCATTTCGGTCCTTCATTTGAACACTGGCGTCCATCATTCCGTTTCGACGCAGTTGCAGCAGCAACACCGAGCTGGCCTTGTAGCTCACCTGGGTCCCCGCGATCGACTCCGGCAATCGCACGGACATATTCTGACGAAGCAGCTCAATCTGTTTCAGCAGTTCGTTCTTTTTCTCACTCGGAATCACGGCTGCCTTGTTCGACAGTCTGCTGCAGATATCGAACGAATGTATCGGCCCGGAAAACAGTACGGCTTCCATCGAAACCGGCTGCAGCACGACCACCCCGCGCGACATATCGACAAGCACGTTGCGGCCCGGCTGCTCTCGGACGAGATCCGAAGCATTCGTCGACAGCCGCAGTCCTCCCTCCGCTTCTGTCACAATGATCTCCAATGGCTGCATCGACAGCCGAAATGGTTCGCGATTGTGGGTAAACTGGTCACTGCCGACGAGCAACTTCATCGCCTCGGCGGAATTGAGTTTCATTCCGGACCAGCGTTCCGGATGAATCAATTCCGCCACCTGACGATCAATAATGGACCAGTGCTCCTGAGCGGAATCGAGGAATGCCTCGAGAGCGTATTCGCGTCCTTTCGTCCAGCCGCCGGTTTTCTTTTCCTGCTGCAGACAGGGTCTCAGGACATAATCACCGAAGTTGTCACATGAAAGATCCCAGACAAACCTCTGCAGCGGTTTTTCGGTTTCGACACTGACGTCGGTCAGACGCGACTGCTCCAGCTGAGCATTCCTCGCGAGAGACTGCAGGAGTGAAAACGTTTTCTGAAGTTCTTTCTCGATCGGATCCCGACCAAGAATGCGGGCGACCAGTTCCGACTTCGGATCATCCAGCATAGCCTCCAGCTTCTGGGCGACAAAAAACGTGTGCTCACACAGGTCGTGATGACCACAATTTGACAGTGCGGCGAACGTATGTTTGTGGAAATCGATGATAATGGAAACTCGATGTGTCGCGGCTCCTGCCTTCAGAATGATTTCACAGCCGCATTCCGGATCCACATTACAGATCTCAGCAGACCCACGCAGTTTTTCACCGAGTCTCTGATGATTCACTGGATGCGCGTCGCACAGCGACTCGATCGCTCTGCTCCATTGAATCACCCGTTCGTCGTCTTCGTCACCACCCGGTGACACCTGCCTCGTCCGACGCTCGAGAGCCTCAAGAAATGCCTGAAATTCCGAACGATTCGCCGGAACACGCGGTACCCGAGAACTTCGGTTTCTACGACTCATTGCGGACAAACCCTGTCATCAGTGGCTAAGTGCCCTGGAACAGCCGACAGGAAGATCGTGTCATCCTCTGGGCGGCGACCCTGAAGGCCACGCACGGAACACTGGATTTCCACTTCCGCAGGAATGACAATCTCCCGGGGGCTCAGCCGAATCATCAGCCTGTCCGGGGGTCACAAGTGTTTACAGCTCAGCACTTTGACAGATCGAGCCGGGAGTTCAACAACCATGCACACCAAACCGTGACCAGATTGGTCAGGCGGGGTTCGTTGTGGCTGGAATGTGACGAGATGGACTGAACGAGAAGACGCTCAAGGTGAAGTGGTTCTTACCTTGCGGAATCCACCTGAGTGGCCCATCATTCTTGAATCTCTCAGGTAATCCTGCAAATCCGCGTGTCTTTGTTCTGCAGTTCAGCACCGCATCTGGTTGGAAAACAATGGTCGACATCGAAAAGCTGGGACAGTTCTATCTGGGCCGTGAACATGACCTGAAGACAGGCACGACATCACCGGACCGGGCCATCATGTATGACGCCAAAGATCTGACGACCCACGCCGTCTGTGTGGGCATGACCGGGAGTGGCAAGACTGGTCTTTGTCTCGCGTTGCTGGAAGAGGCTGCGATCGACGGCACTCCGGCCATCTGTATCGATCCGAAGGGCGATCTTGGCAACCTGATGCTCACATTTCCGCGTCTGGCTCCGGAAGACTTTCAGCCCTGGGTGGATCCCCAGGAGGCCAATCGTCACGGGATGACCGAGTCGGAGTATGCTCAGAAGACCGCCGACACCTGGCGAAACGGACTTGCCGAATGGGGACAGACTCCGGAGCGTATTCAGAGATTTCGCGATGCTGCGGAAGTCGCGATCTACACACCCGCCAGTAATGCCGGTCGACCGATCACAGTTCTGAAATCCTTTGACGCACCGAACGATCAGGTGCGAGCCGACTCGGATGCCTTTCGTGGCCGTATCATGTCGTCGGTCTCCGGCCTGCTGGCGCTGCTTCAGATCGACGCCGATCCTATCAGCAGTCGCGAGCACATTCTGCTGTCCAACATTCTCGAATACTATTGGCGCAGTGGACAGAACGTTGACATGGGGACGCTGATTCGATCCATCCAGTCGCCACCATTCAACAAAGTCGGGTTTCTGGATCTGGAGTCTTTCTACTCGCAGTCAGACCGATTCAAGCTGGCGATGACACTCAACAATCTGCTCGCCTCTCCCAGCTTCGCTGCCTGGCTCGAGGGCGAGCCGCTCGACATTCAGAATCTGCTTTACACATCTTCAGGCAAACCTCGACTGGCCATCATTTCCATCGCACATCTGTCGGATCAGGAGCGGATGTTCTTCGTCACGATCCTGCTGAACGAGATGCTGACGTGGATGCGCAGCCAGACGGGCACGTCCAGCCTGCGAGCCATCCTGTACATGGACGAGGTCTTCGGTTACTTCCCGCCGACGGCGAACCCTCCCTCAAAATTACCGATGCTGACACTGCTCAAGCAGGCTCGGGCATTCGGGCTTGGCTGCGTTCTCGCGACGCAGAATCCGGTGGACCTTGACTACAAGGGCTTGTCCAACTGTGGCACGTGGTTCCTTGGTCGATTGCAGACGGAACGAGACAAAATGCGAGTCCTTGAGGGCCTCGAAGGTGCTGCGGTGTCGAACGGGACTCAGTTCGATCGCCAGCAGATGCAGCAGACTCTGGCTGGTCTTGGCAGTCGAGTCTTCCTCCTGAACAACGTGCATGAAGACGCGCCAATCGTCTTTCGCAGTCGCTGGGCTCTGTCATATCTGCGGGGCCCTGTCAGTCGTCAGCAGATAGAACTGCTGATGGCTCCACTGAAGAGTTCGTCGCCTCCGGCACCGTCGATGGCTCAGGTCATCAATGCGTCGCCACCGGTCGCATTGAACCAACGGTTTGCTGCTCCGACGGCAGAACTTCCGGGTCAGCCAAGCCGTCCGGTCCTTCCACCGGGTATTGCTGAGTACTTTCTGCCGGCTCATGTTCAGGCCAACCACTTCGTTTACCGTCCGTCCCTGCTGGGACAGACTCGCATTCATTTTGTCGATGCGAAAAACGGGATTGATCTGTGGGACCCGGTCACATTAATTCGACTGGCCGGCGATTCCATTCCACCGGATCCGTGGCTCGAAGCTGATGAATGGGACGAAGCCGATGTCCCGCAATTGCTTGAACGGCCGGAGTTTGAGAACGCATCCTTCCGCGAACTTCCTGCTGAACTGACACAAAAGAAGTCTTACACATCCTGGGCAGCCGCCATCAAAAATCATCTTTACCGTGACCGAAAGCTGGTCGTCTTCACCTGTGCCGAATTGAAACAGACATCGAAGCCTGGCGAATCTGAAAACGACTTCCGCATTCGGCTCAGGCATGCGGCCAGAGAGGAACGGGATCGGCTTGTCGAGAAACTCCGCCGAAAGTATGCGACAAAGTTTGGCACGCTCGATGACAAGATTCGTCGTGCGGAGCAGAAGATTGAGAAGGAGAAGGCTCAGCAGTCGTCGAAGACGCTTTCCACCGCCGTCAATCTTGGCACCAGCGTTCTTGGGGCGTTGTTCGGTCGAAAATTTGCGTCGTCTACCAATGTCACCCGAGCAGGGTCCGTCATTCGCTCGGCAACGGCGGCCGCCTCAGAGGCCACCGACATTCGTCAGGCAGAAGAGCAATACGCGGCCTAGCTTCAGGAACGAGATAAACTCAACGCTACGGTTGAAGCTGAGGCCAACGAGATCGTGAATCAGTTTGACACGGATGTGATGAAATTTGACAGCCTCGAGATTGTCCCCCGAAAAGCCGACACCGCCGTTGATCGCGTCGCTCTGCTTTGGCTGCCGTACGTGGATGACGGTGCCGGAAACATTCATCGGGCCTTTTGATCAGCGCGTTTTTCGTCGTTGGCTGCGCCAGCACTCGGTTTCTTTCGCGTACTGAATGTCTGCTTTGATATGGCTCACCTGGACTCATGGATGAAGAGCTTCAAGATCAATCCTGCAACGCTGCTCACCATTCGGCATCTGGCCGAATATGGTGCCTTTCAGGCGATCCTGTTCATCGTACGGTCGTTGCCCATTCGAGCATCCGTCAGAATGGCCAATGGCCTTGCATGGCTGGTCCATCGAGTATTGCCACACAGGATGACGAGATACAAGGTGTGCCGCGACAATCTGACGCTGGCTTTCGGTGATTCCCTTTCGGATGCAGACGCTGACCGGATCATTCTTGGCATGTGGCAGCACTTATTTCGCATGGTCTGCGAGATTATTCAGATGCCTCGCCGATTTCGCCTTTCCAATTGCGCGGAGGTGCTGAAATTCGTGAAGCGAAATGAAACCGTGCAGGCTCTTTGCAGCGGCAGGCCCGTTCTTTTTCTCGGCGGACACTTTGGAAACTGGGAAATCAGCGTCAACACGTTCGGTCACTTCGGATTTCCGACTGGCGTTGTGGCGAGACCACTCGACAATCCGCATCTCCACAATTGGTTCCGGCGATTTCGCGAATCGACAGGAAATTATCTCATCGACAAACAGGGAGCCAGTACCGACCTGACGGAGATCATGGAACGTGGGGGAATTGCAGCTTTGCTCTGCGATCAGGACGCCGGACGGTCTGGAGTTTTCGTCGACTTCTTCGGTCGCCCCGCATCTACTTTCAAGTCGATTGCCCTGCTTGCTCTGCAATACAACGCACTCATCG
>JBKDRW010000326.1:0-5420 GCA_046341255.1 Planctomycetota bacterium | reverse complement strand
CTATTATATGGCTCCCACACCGGCACAGGTGATGGATCATTATCGTCGGATTGCAGACGCTGTTTCGATCCCGATTGTCGTCTATCACAACATCCCGCTGACCTCGGTGGATCTGACCACGGAGCATCTGCTGAGACTGTTTGAGGAAGGCGCTATTGGTGGTGTCAAGATGTCGCATCCGGAGCCCGATCGACAATGTCAGTTGTTGCAGGCGACGAACGGTGCCTTCGCGGTCTACGCGGGTATCGATACGGCTGCGTTCGAAGGTCTCTGCCATGGTTCTCATGGCTGGATCTCCGGAATCCCCAGTACCGTTCCCCGTGCCGCGCGGCGACTGTATGAGCTGATTGCGATCGAAGGTGATCTTCCGGAAGCGCGGCAGTTGTGGCGAAAGCTGGCGCCTTTGATGCGTCTTCAGTTTCAGGCTTATCATTCCAAGGGTGAAGGAGCGCATTGGTTCAGTACGATGAAAGCCGCGCTGAATATGATTGGTCCGCCCGTTGGTGATCCGCAGCCTCCGATTCAGCCGCTTCCGGAGTTCCATCGGAAGACGCTGGCTGATCTTCTGAGTGATCTGGGCTATGCGGTGCGTGCGTGAGATCATGCCGGTGGAATCTGCCGTGTACGCTTCTTTCACGGGAGACCGGCATTGTCTCGATCAGCGCACGGGGGTCTCACGCACGGCCAGGCAGTCTGGTATTCTCGCAGCAACCATGTTGTCGGTTCGGTGACTGCGGAATGTTGGGCAGACAGCAGGATGGTTGTGTCATCGGCAGCAAATGGCTCATGTCGTGAGCGTGCAGACGTGCTGGGCAGATGGGTCGGTCTGAGACCGCATCTGTGACCGTGTTCATCGTGGTCGAATCGAGGATGTGGATCATGCAGAGGTGGGTGTCGTGTCTTTTCATCTCGCTGTTTTCAATGGCAGTCGATGTTGTCGGCGCAGAAGATCGAACGGCATTTCTGGCGGGGGCCGCATTTGCTGATATCACTCCATCCGAGCCATTGCCGATGTGGGGATATGGGTCTCGACATGCAGAGCTGTCGCAGGGGACGGCAGATCCGCTGCTGGCCAAGGTGCTGGTGCTGCAGATCGGAAACGATCGGCTGGCCATTGTGGGCCTTGATCTGGGCCGTTCACCTTCGGAGGAATCGCTCGAAAAGATCCGGATTCGTCTGAAGGATCAGCATGGTGTTGAGCATTCATTGATCGGAGGGTCACACACACATCATGGTCCGGTGCTGGAGCTGAGCAGTCGACAGGATCGAGGAGCCGGTCGTTTCGATGCCGCGCTGCGCTACTACGAACAACTTGAAGATGCGATTGTGGATGCTGTTGGCAAAGCTGTTGCGACTCTTCGTCCGGCGAAGCTGGCTGTTGGCGCTGCGGAGTTACAGGATTTCAATCGCAATCGTCACTCAAAACTGAACCCAGCCCCGGTGGACAGTCGATTGAGCCTGCTTCGTCTGGATGATGCTGATACGGGGACAGCGATTGCGGTGGTGGTCAATTTTGCCGCGCACCCGACGAGTTTGCCTCAGGAGAAGCTCGAGTTTTCATCTGATTTCGTCGGAGCTCTGCGGACAGAAATTGAATCAACGCACGGTGGCCAGGCCATCTTCATGCAGGGTGCCGCGGGGGATTTGTCGACGAATCGTGGGCCATTCGGAGATCACACGAAGTACGGTACGGCGCTGGGCCGCGAGGCCGTGCGGGTTTTGAAGTCTTTGCAGCCGAGGGTTGTGGAAAAGCCGTCGATTCGGGTGCGTGAAGAGCGTTTTTCATTCAAGTCCCGGATGGATTTTCAAAGTCCCCTTGTCCAGGCTGTTTACTCCGCCGCTTTTTTTCCGGAGCTCGTGCTGAACTTTGTCGATGAGTATGCTGACGGGATTCGCCCGAGGCTGACCGTGGCCGTGCTGAACAGGGATATCGCACTGGTTGGAGTTTCCGGTGAATTCTTTTGTCAGCATGCGATTCGCCTGAGGCAACGAGCGCGTGCTGAGGAAGTTTTCTTCTTCGGATACTGCAACGGCTATCACCAGTACTTTCCCACGATCGAAGCGGCAGCGGAGGGTGGTTACGGGGCAGACAATAAGGTGGCCCCGGCTGAACTGGGTGCCGGCGAGCGCGTGATGGACAAAGCTTTGCAGTGGATTTTTGAACTGCAGGGCGTCCGTTTCTGAAAATATGCCTCAGGAATGGATTTGGGATGGGACGTCGTCCGCGATTCCACTGGGGCAAAAAGGATCGCGGGCGGCCGATGTGGGTGTTGAGAGGTGCTCGGACCCGCGTCGGCAGTGTTTGTCTGCTCCGGAAATCCGGAACCCATTCCTGCCGACCAGGTCTCTGAAGCCTCGGTGTCATTGATCATCCGTTTCAAGGCACGACAGGACCTCCGAACCTCGTCGTCGGACCTTGCCCGGGACACGCGTTAAGGATACCACTTCCGAACGTCCTGTCTGGCTGGGCAGACCGAAAGACGGACTACAGGTGTCCCATGTACCCGATCACTCCGAAGCGGCCGACGGTTTCCACGTAGGGTTCGATCAGAGCGAGGCATTCGTCCAGATCGCGGTAGGCAAACGGCCCGTCCGTTCGGAGCGAAGCATTTTCGACACCTGTAGGAATCAGAATGCGATGCCGCAGCGATTCAAAATCGAAGGTGTCGGCGTATGGTTTGCATTCGCTGCGAGACATTCGGCGCCCTGTTCCGTGGCTGATCGAATTCAGGATTTCCGAAACGCGATGTGTGGCTCGAACCAGCACCACATCGCCGCTCATATGTGACGGCAGGATCGACAGATCTCCTGGCAGCACACGGACGGATCCCTTACGAATGATGATACTGCCATCTGAGAGGATTTCGTACGTGTTGTGCGGAAGATCAAGCACCAGTTCGAGTTCCCCGAAGATCCGGCGAAGAGATTCTTCAATGGCCGCACGATTGTCGGCCGCCCAGCGAACAACCCTCTGGAATTCCAGATCGAATCGCTCGGCGTCGTCGATGAATGCGTCCACATGTCCCGATTCGTTTCGGGAACCTGTGTGAATCAGGAAATGCAGCGGACCATCGTCGTATGGTTCCAGAGCATCCAGAAAGTGATTTCCTCCGCCGAGATCGCCAAGTCCTCCCTTCGCTCGCCGCAGAAGATCGGCCACTCGGTTCCATCGCAGGCGGTCCAGTTCTGCAGGGCGCACGGTGGACCGCAGCAGTCGCATTCCGCAGCCGCAGTCTGAAATGGCAAAGCGTCGCCAATCCGCCTGCCGCGTCAGAACTGCAGTACCGGTTGGCAGTGGTGATTTTCCGGGACACGCATCCGGAAGAAATACGATCTGCTCAGCTGTCAGATCATGCGGAATCCACGAGTGCACTCGGCCGATGGGTTCCGCCGATAGGTTCAGAAGTTTCATGACACATCATCCCTCAATCCATCGACTTTGCTGTTTTCTGAACTGATGGACAGGGATCGCGGAGAATGGTTCGTACCCGAGAGCCCATTCAGTGGATTGTGAATGAACTTTGATTGGTCCTGCTTTCTCCGGGTGATGGAACAACGGCACGTTTCGAGTCTGACAGATTCCTGCAGTTCTGCCCGCGCGAAAATCATGATACATGTTCGGCGGGCTGCAGGAAGACTCTGAAGACGGAGACGAGAGTCGGGATACGAACGGAAGATTCAACCGAAAGATTGACTGCGAGGGAACAGGTTTTCGGTTTTGCCGCGAACCGATCAATTCGCGTCCATGTCGAGGCGATACCATGCGAATCGTGAATTTTCAGTCAGAGCCTCTCACAACATTCGTCTACCTGAACGCGGGACGGGGTCCCGGCCAGTTTTACGCAGACCGTCTGCCCGTTCATCATGCGCGGGTCGACCGACTTCCGAAGAATATTTCGGCGATTGTTGTGACATCGGATCTCCAGGGACGCGAGACATTTCAGGACGCCATTTATGGTGCACCGCGTCTGTTCGGGGAAGTTGTACCAGAGCGGCTGGTCAACGAAGTCTTTCCATTGCTGAGCATTCGCGATCAGGCAGCCGCGTTTCTGGCAGGCGATTTTTTTACAGTCCCTGAACTGGACAAACGTGGTGGAACCGGGGATGTCAGTGGAGTCTGGAGGGCATTTGCGGATCGTTTTTCATGGGTTGCCGGCGTTGCGGGCAACCATGATCTGTTTGATGCGAAACATGCGCGGGCCCCGGAATTCTCACCACCGCTGCATTTCCTCGATGGACATGTGGTTTCGATCCATGGCGTACGCATTGGCGGACTGGGTGGAATCATTGGCAATCCCGCACGTCCGCAGCGACGAACGGAAGAGGACTATCTTCGAGCCCTTGATGACGTGCTCTGGCAGGGAGTGGATGTGCTGTTGATGCACGAAGGACCGAATGGTCCGGGTCACGCCCAGTGGGGCGTGCCTGAGATCCGCGCGGTGATTGAAAAGTATGATCCATGCCTGATTATTCGGGGGCACACTCACTGGGACGAACCATTTGCAGAGTGTTCCACAGGACTGCAGATTCTGAATGTCGATGCCAGAGTTGTGATTCTGACACAGTCGTGAATCGACCGGCTGTCAGTTCGTGATTCCGAACATTCGCATTGAGACAAAGCCATCAGGAGCAGATAGATCGGAGCAGCAGGATGACGATTCGCTTTTATTCAAAGACAGCCGGCTATTCGTGGTTGTCGAATTTTTCCGATGATGGCTTCATTGTCAATGGAGTACGCTGGCCGAGTGTTGAGCATTACTATCAGGCTCACAAGTTTTCGGGGACGGAAATCTTCAGGCAGGTGCAACAGGCCGTGTCAGCACTCAAAGCCAAAAAGATGGGTGAAACTCACGCTGATTGTGTTCGTGGCGACTGGGTGAGCATGAAAGAGGCCATCATGCGAAAAGCGTTGCAGGCGAAGTTCCTTCAGAATGATCGGCTGCGAAAGTTGCTGCTGGAAACCGGCGAGGAGGAACTTGAGCACGAGAGTTCGACGGATCTCTACTGGGGACGCACGGAGTCTGGTGAAGGCGAGAATCGCCTTGGCGTGCTGCTGATGGAGTTAAGGGCCGCACTGCGAGACCTGTCGCGCGAACACTGAGCGATGTCTGCTGTGGGAGCCTTGAGGAGCATAAGCCCGGACGAACGTTGATTCATACGGTCGGAAGTTGCGACAACACGAATCTTCCGCATGCGAAAGGAACCATGCATCGGATTCAGGGGTACGGGATTCGATCGTTTGCCGAAAAACGGCTTGCGATTTCGCTCTGTAATCGCAGAATTCAAACGGCCGACCGATGTGGCAAACGGGCTTCTGCTTCAGGAGATGACATGGACGCACCGCGAAAAACAATGATGGTTCTTGGAAAAGATCACGGTCACCTGTCGCTTCTGAAGGGGCTCGTCAGCAGCCAGATCGA
>JBKDRW010000325.1:0-10541 GCA_046341255.1 Planctomycetota bacterium | reverse complement strand
AGATGCTTGAAGAAGCGGAAGAAGATCTCAATCTGCCAGCGATAGTGGTACAGTAACGCGATGATTTCCGCTGGAACTTCCAGCAGATTCGTCGCAACGCGCAGGAAGCCATCACAGTTCTGGCCAGTGGATCCTGTCCCTGGTTTTCCCTTCGACTTGTGTGGCTTCGCTTCGATAACAACCAGACGCACCGGATGGTTTGGCTTGCCTTTGGCGTTGTCGCTGCCGAGCGAGATGAGTTGATCCGACAAGACACGAGCCGCAAGGTCAGCCTCCGTCAGCAGCCGCTCTTCGAAAACCGCGAAGACGCTATTGTCGCAAATGCGACACACGTAACTGCTGCCGGCATCCACAATGCGGTTGAACAGTTCAAACTTCGCATAGCCACCATCCATCACATACGTCCGATCGGATTCGATCATGCGATCCATCACGGCACGTTCGTCGTGCTCACCACCGGCTGTGGGAGTCACTTCCATCTTTGTGGGAACAGAGCGGTCGACTTCAAAGTGCGTGTGCAGAGTCCACTTCATCTTCTTTCCGCTGCCTGCCTGAGCATCACGGAAAGACGCCATCGCAATCCGAGGCAATGCTTCGACGATGCTGCCATCCACCAGAGTCAGCGTGTGCTGAAGGTCCTTCAGTCGCTTGTCCGCTGCAATCGGAACCAGCTTTTCGCCAAGTGATTCAATGATGGGCTTCAGGCGTTCGGAATCAAACACCGCAACAGATTCCGAAAGCGATCCCAGCGACGCTCGTGCACAGCCAAGCTTCTTCTGCACCTTCTTCAGCTCGCTGGCCTGTTGCAGCCCCTGCAGCGATGTGACGACCGGATTGAACATATAGAGCAGAATCAGCATGCAGTACTGATCCATATGCAGAGACCGATTTCCCGCCCGATCGCGTTCACAACCGACATCATGCAGTTGCTGCAACAACTCGCCGAGTTGATCAAAATACTTCAGCCCGTTAATGTCTTTCGCTTTGATCTTCTTGTCCGTATTCTCCGCCATGCCCGAAGCCTGGCAGAATCACTTCAGAAGCGCAAGTTAAGATTTCACGCTCGCGAATTCCGACGCAACTGGAGTGCCGAACAGGATTGAGAATGTCCCCTTTGGTGGTTCTCCCCTTTTCTGTGCCTCTGGCGAAGTGATCGGCCCTGTGTCATCGCGAAAGGGATGGGTGCTTGCTCGCGTGGAAGCGGTGAAACCAGCTGTATTTGATCAACACACGGAATCAACGATCCGAAAATCGTTGTTTAGTCAGTGGTTGAATACGAAGATTCCTGTCGATTCTCTGCCGTTTCCTCTGCTGGATCTGATCTCTTGTTGCAACGATTATTGAGACGTTACCCACTCTTTGAATTGCTCGACAGAGATGCGATCGACGCTCTTGTTGGGCAATCCTCTGAGTGGGAATTCAGCACGGGGGAGATGCTGTTCCAGGAGGGCACAGCCGGTGCGTGGGTGCATCTGCTGATTGATGGTCGCGTTCGCATTATTCGGCAGATTGATCATGGGAGAGAAGTTTCACTTGGAACGGCCAGATCCGGCGAGCTAATCGGTGAATATGTTCTGCTGACGCCACATCGTTACACCGCCGGTTGCAGGGCATCCAGACGATCAAGTGTTTTGCGCATTCCAATAGCATCAGTACGGGAGGCTTTGAAGACCGTTGGAATCGACGGAACGCGGATGAAGAAATTCATCCGCCTTCATGCGTCTTTGAATTTTCTCAATGACCGCCCTTATCTGGGATTTATGCCTGCATCGTCCGCTCTGACTTATACAGACGCGGTTCGTTCAGAATCGTATCGCGCCATGCGAACCGTCCAGGGGCCGCAACTGGCGGACGACCGATGGTTCCTGATCCTCGAAGGGCTTGCTGTCATGACCAAGCGAGGCGAAACGCTGGAGTTGGGGCCTGGGGACTGTTTTGGAAGCCGGTCCCTGATAATGGATGGTCAATGTGCGACGGTCTCGACGTTGACCGAACTGACATGCCTGACGCTGAACAGAACTTCTTTTGGTGAAGATGGTACGACGGCGAGTGTATGCGGCACAAACGGTACGAGTTTAAGCTCTGTTAGCCCGGGGCAGCAGAGTCTTCCAATAAATCATGCTCCAGTGAATCAATTTCCATTTCGAAGCCAGCAGAGTGAATCTGACTGTGGTCTGGCCGCACTTGCCATGATTGCCTGTATTCTCGGTGATGCCGTTGATCATTTGCTCGCTGAGCTCCGTAAAAATCTTCCGCCGAGCGGATTGAGCCTGCTCGAGTTGAGAGACGTTTCGCGTTCCATCGGACTCCAGACCGAAGTCTTTCGAGTGGATACTGACCACTGGGAGGATGTGTCCCGACCATTCATCGCTCACTTCCAAAGTGGCCACTATGTCGTTGTCTATGATCTGGGCCCTCATTTCGTCAGCATCGCTGATCCTGCCACAAGTCAGCAGACGATCACGAATCAGCGGTTCAGCGTGCTGGCGTCTGGATATGTCATCGTTGTGAAGACAAATCAAAAAACATGACGATTCCAACATTTTTGCATGCAAAAGCAGCGATGTTTCTCGTTCAGAAGCAGCAGAAAATGCAAAGCGGATGTAGATCGAAACTCACGCACGTGACACACGTTTGTGACCTGTTCAGTATGAATCCGCCGGACGGGCCTGGATTCCTTCGTTCTCGCTTTCCGACAATCCGTGGAATGAGCGTTTTAGGCACCTGGAAGCGTGGCCCGAATGTTCTAGAATGTGGTCGACAGTGAATCGCGCAGGGCCTTCGCAAAAGATGGAATTGCCGCGAATTCATGGTGAACAACGATTTCTCTCTCGTCCATGCAGCGACGCTGGAGCAGAGAAGTCAGACCGGTTGTTTCGAACAGGAGCTTCCATAATGAAAATGCTGACAAAGATTGCTCCGTGGTTGTCCTCCGTGGCACTCATGGTGGTTTCGAATGCTCAGGGGGCAGAAAACGATGTCATTCTGGGAAGTGACGCTTCGTTAACTGCGGGTATTCCCGGTGAAGGATCTCTGAGCAACGAGCAGATTGAAAAGTGGCTTGGCGAACCTTCGAACCATGAAACACTCAGCGTGAAATTGCCGTTGGGACTCAGCCTCGGCGAGTCTCAGATGAAGGGGCTGGATAAGAACCCTTTGACACGTGCAAAGATCGAACTTGGTCGTCAATTGTACTTCGACACTCGATTGTCGGCCGATAACACCATCAGTTGTGCCACCTGCCACCATCCGCAGGAAGGCTACTCGCGGCATACCGCGACCGGGGTTGGCATCAAGGGACAGAAGGGCGGACGTAACTCGCCAGCGAGCTACAACAGGATTCTGAGCGGACCACAATTCTGGGATGGTCGAGCAGACTCATTGGAAGCTCAGGCCGTCGGCCCGATCCAGAACCCGATTGAGATGGGCAATACGCACGCAGCAGCCGTTGCTTCCCTGAAGAAGATACCGGGCTACAAAGCACAGTTTGAGAAGATCTTCTCGGACGGCGTGACAATTGACAATGTGGGACAGGCAATCGCTGCCTTCGAAAGAACGCTCGTCACCGGTCCTTCGCAATACGACTACTACGAGGCCTACCAGCGTTATGCCAAACTGGACAAGCAGGACCTCGAAGATCTGAAGGAAGATGATCCGGACGTTTACGCGAAGTATCTGGAACTGAAGAAAAACGTCGAAGCGGATCCCATGTCTGAAAGTGCGGTTCGAGGCTTTGAACTATTTTTCAGCAAGAGGGTCGGTTGCAGTAATTGCCACGTCGGAGCAAATCTGGCAGATGAGCAGTATCACAACCTTGGCATCGGCATGGGGATGAAAGAACCTGATCTTGGTCGCTACAACGAGACGAAGGTCGAAAAAGACAAGGGCGCGTTCAAAACGCCGACGATTCGAAATGTCGCCCTGTCTGCTCCCTACATGCACGATGGCAGTCTGGCTACGCTGGAAGATGTGGTTGAGCACTACAACAAGGGTGGTGACAAGAACCCGTGGCTCAGTGAAAAGATCGTGCCTATCAACCTGACGGCGCAGGAGAAAAATGATCTGGTGGAGTTCATGAGAGCCTGCACCGGCACATTCCCGCACGTGTCCAGTGCTCGTTTACCGGAGTAATGATTCAAACAGGTCATCTCTCGAACTGATGATTCCTGAGGGGCTCGCCGCAATCCATCGGCGAGCCCTTCTGCTTTTGCTTCGGAAAACCGCCGGAATTTCGGCTTCTGTGCGAGGATTGCTTGTTTCCCGGATGCCGCAAGTTTTTTTGGGGCTTGAGTTTCCGAAATGAGGACGTCATCATTACGGTTTGGCAGTCAGCGAGAATTCGCTGGAGTCCTGCTCTGTTACCTGCGTGCACGGTGCTCGCATGTCTGGTGAGCGAACAACGTCAACGTGTTCGAAACTCAAGCCGGCAGGCTGCTTTGGATCGGGGCATTCAGCCTCGATCAGGATCTCGATCACTGAAAGACAGGATCGGCGTTCGATCCCTGGTTCACCCGGAAAGAAGAATTGGGAATGGCGAAGGAAGAAGCAATTCAGGTCGAAGGCAACGTCATCGAGGCGCTCGCAAACACGCAGTTTCGAGTGGAGCTTGAGAATGGCCATCAGGTCATGGCGCACGTTGCCGGTAAAATGCGAAAGCACTTTATTCGAATCGTGCCGGGAGATCGCGTCGTGGTCGAAGTATCTCCCTACGATCTGAAACGTGGACGAATTGTATTCCGCGAACGATAGCGCCCGATTCCGATGGTTGATCGCAAAGATTTCGGGGCGTCCGCAGGCAGAATACACTGATGACTGAAGCGGCATCTTCTCTGCCATTCGTGCAGTTATTTTCTGACGGTGCCTGCAGTGGAAATCCCGGCCCAGGCGGCTGGGGATGCATCCTGCGACACCCGGCAACCGGCAAAGAGCGTGAATTCAGCGGTGGCAATCCGTCAACGACGAACAATCAGATGGAACTGCAGGCAGTCATTGAAGGGCTGAAACTCCTGACACGGTCCTCGCGTGTGGAAGTGGTGACTGACAGTTCCTACGTCGCAAAGGGCTGTACGGACTGGCTGCCGGGATGGAAGAAAAACGGCTGGCGGCGACGTGATGGCCGACATCTTGTGGCCATCAAGAACGAAGAACTCTGGCGAGAGCTTGATGCACTGCTCGCAAAACACTCCGTCAAGTTCACTCTGGTCAAGGGCCATGATGGCCATGTCGAAAACGAACGCTGTGATGTTCTTGCCGTCGAAGCGTCTCAGAGGTACCGATAAAGCCGGACATCCGCGTTTCCTCGCCGATCACCAGCCTGGTCGCACTACATTTCAAGGTAACCGCTGACGAATCCCGTGGTCAGCAGGCACACGGTGAACTGACTGGCCAGCAGCGTCAGCCAGACGCCATGCGACGACTCACCTCTGAATCCGACAGCACTCTGGCTGATCAATTGACTCCCGCAGGATTCACGACTGCCCAGACCTGCTGAAGCAATCATGGCTGCCCATGGTGTCATGAAGCACCAGAGTCGAGCCGCTTCCCCCATATTTTTGCCAGACAGCCAAAGACACGCCCAGGTCACGGCAAACGAGAGTGACAGAAGATCCACTGGCGTCCATCTCAACTGTGGCTTGTCACCAGGCCATATGATCGCGATGTTGATCAGGTGCAGGCATGCCACAGCAGCCACAGGCAGCCCCGTGGCCATCCCGAACTCGAATGGATTCACCAGCGCCCATTTCCACCACGTCCGCACAGAAGAGCTGTAGAAATTCTCGTGATTTCGCAGATTCAAGCCCCAGACTTTCCAAAGATTGCAGTCTGTGTACCGATTGAACACGAGCACCACAGCAAAGAACGAAACGGCAGCAACTCCGGCGACAGTCAGCAGTCTTCCGCGCGTGATCGAACCAACGCTGTCTGATGGTTTCCACCACGCCATCAATCCAAAGAGTCCTCCAGCCAGCAGGACCGGCAGATGAGCCAGACTGACAAAAAGACACAGTGCCAGCACCATGGCGCCGAGTGTCGACCAGATCATCTGCTTCATCGGTGATCGCTCTGACACAGCCAGCACAATCAGCAGCAACAGCCATGCACCTGACGCAACGTACAAGACATCAGACCGCGGCAGAAACATCGTGATGCCCGGAGCTGTAAAACTCAGACACGCAGCCCGCCATGCCGTCTGAAAACTCCCGATTCGAGCCACCAGCAAGAACACCGGAATGACAGCCGTCGCACAAAACATGGACGTGACCAGCGAAACGAGACAGAGCGAAGTCAACTCGGAGCGGGTCAACGGCCGAGCCAGTCCGACGTCGCGTTCCAGTTCCCTGAATAATCGGATTGCCGCCGGTGATACGGCACATTGCTGAACGATCTCAAGGCCGGGCCATGCGTCCGTCACAGCCAGCGCTGACCGGTTGAGCAGCAGGAGTCCCGGAGGGTGAGTGCCTTCGTGCAGAACATCACCCTCGGCCATTTTCGCTTCGTATCCTCGCAGAATCTCTGCCGTTTTTTCAGGATGGAACGTCGCGCTGAAAAAGTAACCAGATGCATATTTGTCGTACAGAACCCAGAGCAATCTGAGTTCTCGGTGCGGCGACGATGCGGCATGAATCGCCATCCGTTGCCAGCAGAAGGCCACAATCACCAGTGCAAAGACCAATCCGCTTTTCATCATCCAGCCGGATCTGGAAATTCGCCCGTCAGCAAAGCGACAAAACGCGAGGGCGGCCCCGCTGAAAAGAATCGGCAGCAGAAAGCGATCAAGCCACTCCCCGAGATCTTCGGGAAACGCCTGTCTCGGCCAGACCCACTCATCAGGAACACCAAGCGGCAGGGATGAATACAGCAAAAAAGAACTCACCAGCACAGCCGCGAGGATGATGCCGGTGAGTTTCATTGCCGTGCCAATCTTTTGTGCGTTCACCGCGAATGAAGTCAATTACTGTTTGCCTTCGGTGCGACGTGACCACCACGGCAGGCCGACCCCGCCGTCCATCGTCAGCGTCGTCCCGCTCATGTATGACGCTTCCTCGCTCAATGTGAAACAAACACCGTGCGCCATTTCGTCAGCGGTCCCCATGCGCCCCATGGGCAGGCTGCGAGCCCCCTCCGCAAGCTGTTCTTCAGTAAAGAACTTCCGTTCGCCAGGCGTGTCAATCCAGCCTGGATGAAACACGTTGACACGAATTCCGTGTCGAATCAACTCAATGGCGGCTGTGCGGGCCATGTGATCAATTGCCGCCTTCGACATGTTGTAGGCCATCGCCGTAGGAAACGGAATAATGGCGTGCGGTGAGCTGATAACGGTGATGGCGCCGCCTTGACCCTGTTTCAACATCTGCTGAGCCGATGCACGAACCCCATGCAACGCCCCCCACATGCTCACTTCAATCGTGCGTCGGAATCCTTCCATTTTTGCGTCGACCATCAGCTCGCGATCACTGTAAACCGCGTTGGACACAAACAGATCAAGACGGCCAAAGGCGTCGACCGTCTGCTGCACCATCGCCTCGACCGCTGAAAGGTCCGACACATCGCACGCCACGACCAGGGCCTTGCGACCGAGGTCCCGAATCTCGGCTGCGACTTCCTCGGCCTGAGCCACGCTGGAGCTGCAGTTGATCGTCACATTCGCACCACCCCGAGCCAGCGCCAGTGCGACCGCCCTGCCAATACCTTTAGATGAACCGGTCACGAGTGCATTCTTGCCAGTAAACTTGTAGTCCATGGAGCGATCTTTGAAACGAGCGTAATGTGGTTGTGATTTTCGTCGCACCAGCGTTCACCTCAATGGATCACAGACCTTTGAACGACCGCCCTCGGCGTTGGAGGTAGTTCAGGAGCCATGGCCCATCAAGATTCACAAGGTGTCAAACAATCAACGTTTTATGATGCCATATTCCAGGTGGAAATCAGACAAACGACTGCCCGAACGGGGCAGGCTGGGACGAAACATGTTCTCGCCGCGTGCTTACGATGCGGCAACGTCTTTTACAAAATCAAACAGCAGTTGCAGAGACAGATCTGCATCTTCATCGGTCATACACATCGGAGGACTGATGCGAATCACACAGCCCGCAAGCGGCCCCAGAAGATGAATGCCATTGTTGTTCAAATCACCTCGATAGCAGCGTTCGACAATCGAAAGGGCAACCCGGTTTGGAGTCAGATTTCCAAAGGGCCCGCATTCAATCCCGAACACCATGCCCTCCCCACGAACATTGACGACCAGCCCCGTCTCCTTCAGACGCCGCAACCCCTTGACGAAGATCTGATTCAGATGACGAGTTCGCTCCAGAATATCGGTTGTCTCGAATTCATCCAGAGTCGCGAGAACCGCGGCCGATGACAATGGATTCGCGCTCCAGGTATCGGACGTGGCCCCATAGCCCATCGGATCGCAGACATCCCGACGACCCACAGCCGCACTGACGGGAACGCCATTGCCAAGCCCTTTGCCAAGACAGACAAAGTCAGGCTCAATCCCGTAGGCTTCAAAAGCGTACATCATTCCCGTACGACCAAAGTTGGACTGTACTTCGTCAAGAATGAACAGAATCTCATGCTCGCGACAAAAAGCCTGAAGCAGCGGCAGATATTCTTTTGGCGGATGATAACTGCCGCCACCACCGAGGTACGGTTCCGTGATCAGACATCCGATCGATCCCTGCGTATCTTTCCAGATCCGCTCCAGCTCGTTCCGATAAAAGACAGGATCGAATGATTTGCGGGGAGAGTCGATATCAGAGCATTCGTCGCGAGGAAATGTGATGAAGTGCACTCGCGGATCGCGTTCCGCATCAGATTCAGATCCCGTGACCGCTCCACTGAGTCCCTTCTTCCCGTGAAAACCAAAACGAGTTGCGAGGATTCCGGGACGATTCCTGTCTCTCTGCATACAGGCCCAGAGTGCCTTCTGAACGGCTTCTGAACCCGATGCCGCCCAGATCACCGTATCGAGCCTGTCTCCACCAGCACTGGCCTGAAGATTGGCAACAAGTCGGCGACTCGCTTCCGCCTCAAGCTCCGTGATGGCATTGTAGGCCGTCAGCGAGACCGCCTGAAAGAACCCGTCGTCTCCGGATTCGTACTGAGCCGGGGTCCAGCCGAGATAACTGATAAATCGTCGCATCCAGCGTCTGGGGTTGTGCCCCAGATTGGCCACGAGAACTCCCGAGGTAAAGTCGAACAGGCGACGACCTTCCGGAGTCCAGTGAAAGACACCGGCCGACCGCGCCAACACGGCCTGACTTGGCGTAAAGGTGCGCAGGGAATGCGGCTCACTTTCCGCGATGACGTCACGAACACGATTGGATCGCTCTTCATGGTCAAAATGAATGGCGAACGCGGAATGCTTTTGCTGCATGGTCTACTCGGGGCAATCGGGGTGAGAAATCTCGGCGGGAATGTCACGTCACAGCAGGTCTCAGGTTGCGGCAGCATTATCCGGCGGGACTTGAGTCAATCTCCAGACCACTCTCCTTCCAGCCGCGAAAACCTCCGTCCATGGAAATCACATTCGAATATCCCATCAGTTGCAGGTTGAAAGCAGCCAAAGCGGATCGGTATCCGCCCCCACAATACAATACGAGCGGGGTCGAGGGATTCGGTACCGCCTCTTCAATATCTCGTTCAATCACTCCCTTGCCCAGATGCCTGGCGTCCGGAATCCGACCGGCCCTGAATTCACTCTCTTCTCGCACGTCGATCAGCAGGAATGGATCACCTGACCGCCGGCGAGCCACAACATCGCTGATCGTACATTCTCTGATCTGCGGACGCACCGAATCGACCAGCTTTACGAATTGCTCACCATGCTTCATCGCCATGCGGAAGCTCCAAAAAGACTGTCTTCATGCGTGCTGTGATTGTGACGGCGGAGGATAACTTGGCAAAGTCACCAGGCAAATGCAATGTCTGTCGGGATCAATCCCGCCGTTGACAGCCACGGAACACACTTTTCCACCCCGATGGTTCACCCCGAATGCACGAAACGCCCGAGTCAGCTCCTCAGGAATTCCTGTCAGACGCCTCTGCCGGAATCCCCGACAACCATCGACCGATGTTCCGAAGCAGGGACGAAGACATGACACCCTGCGAAGCGTCAGTATTCACGGCGCTGACGCGAACTGGGGATGCGCATCTGCTTGCGGTACTTGGTGATCGTTCGACGGGCCAGTGTGATTCCCTGAGCCGCCAAAGCGTCCACCAGTGCGTCATCGCTGAGCGGATCTTTCTTGTCTTCCTTGTCGATCAACTCCTGCAGCTTGATCCGAATCGTATCCCACGCGACGTCTTCTCCGGATGACGATTGAGTGCCGCCACCGAAAAAACGTTTCAGCGGGAACAGGCCCCGGGGCGTCTGAATCCACTTCTCATCCACAGCACGGGAAACAGTCGTTACGTGAACGCCGACGCGATCGGCTATCTGCTGCATCTTCAGAGGCTGAATGAACTCCGGCCCCTTGTCCAGAAACTCATGCTGATGATCGATAATCTCCTGAGCCACTTTTCGAAGTGTACTGTAC
>JBKDRW010000324.1:0-7625 GCA_046341255.1 Planctomycetota bacterium | reverse complement strand
TAGCAGGCTTACAGCAGTTTCCAGCTTCAGCGGTGTTGGCCAAAACCAAAGCAGCCAACGCGAAAATCAGACCGAAAGTTCGCATCACAAATTCCTCTTCAAATTAAGTATTCACGACTGGTGAATCAGTCTTCAGCACGCGCGTTAAAGTCAAGGAAAACGCTTCCAGACCACGCGAACCGTTTGAAACTCTCACACACCCTAATTTTCGGAACAGGAATTTGTCAAACAAACCTCCCAGTTTTTCATTGCTCGTTTACAAATTGAGATTCGAATTCTTTACGCTCGAAATGAACGCATTTCTTGAAGAATTAAAGCCTTTTCGGTTCAACAAGAATGCTCATCCCCCCAAAAAAGGACACATCAGGATGACTATCGGGCTCATTCCTCGGTCGGAACCTTCGTCAAACCGACAAGATCGTCTGGAATTCTCTGTACCTCCCCTTCGCGATTCACACAAGCAATCACCGAATTTGCTTCAGCAACAACTTCGGCGCCACGAAGAAGTCGGTAGGAGTGCTCCAGCTTTGCTGGTGTCACGCGAGCTACGGAGGTCTCGATTGTCAGCAGGTCGTCGTACCGAGCAGGGCGACGGTACCGCACATCAATTCTTGCGACAACAAAGTAAAGTCCGAGTTCTTCCATACGGCGGTAATTTCCACCCTGATTGCGAAAGAGCTCCGTGCGACCGATCTCAAAATAGCAGAGATAGTTCGAGTGATGGAGGAAACCCATGGCATCCGTTTCACTGTATCGAACTCGAATCTGGATCGTGTGTTGATTTACCATCCTTACGAATTCTCCAGAGTTGTAACTTTTACGAGGCAGCTGCTCCGAGGAACCAAATTGAACACGTTTATCTTCGTGTACGGCTCACTCAAACGAGGCTGTTCCCTGCATCATCTTCTGGAGCAACAGCAGTTTGTCGGCACGGCTATCACGCGGCCAATTTATCGCATTTTCAATCTTGGCTCCTACCCCGGTCTTATCGACTTCCCGGACGGGACAACGATCCACGGGGAAGTCTACGTGATAGACCAACAAGGCCTCGCGCAGCTTGATGATGCCGAGGGCGTTGCCGATGGTCTTTATGCTCGCCGAGAGATTTGTCTCGACACATCGACTCTACCTGCCTCATTCAGGGGTGGCGAAGCGTTTTTTTTTGCATGGTTCTGGCTTCGCAGCGTAGCGGGCCGAGCAGACTGTGGTAATTACTGGACTCCATGATACCGGGCAGCATTCCACAGAGCCCCGCGGCTCAAGCCTCGAGCGGTCTTGTCGCGTGTTTCGCCGGGCACTCAGACCGGATGAGCAATGCCAGTCGCGGCAGCAATCCCGGGCAGTCCGTTCATCTCCGATGATTCCGAGATACCTACGAAGGAAAAAACGACGACTGGCTGAATGCGAGTCGTCGTTGATCGGTAGGAATTCGCTTAAAGCAGTTCGTTACGCGCTTGGGCGCAGGTGCGAGTATGCTGACAGCACCTCAAAGAGATCAGAGGATATCCTGATCTCGTCTTCTGCAAAATCAGAAATCCAGGTGCGATCCCAGATCATGGCATCTGACAGAATGCGAGCAAGTTCGCCGAGTTTTATCGAAACTTCCGGTTCAGGAAGAGTCGCCATTTCCGGCTCCTCCGCCCCCAGAAACAAACGCAGTCTGGGACGCATCAGTTTTTCCTTCCCTGCCTCTATGTTGAGCGAGACAGCCGCCGCAACATCCCTGTCGCTGCGGTCAGGCCCACCCTTGCCTCCTCTGGTCCGAAAAACTTATCGGGTCTCCCGCAATGAACCCTTCACTGAAAATTCCGATTGGGTAAACGGTGCGGGATTGTTCTTAAAAAACGGTTGTGGATTGAAATCTGATTAAAGTTTGGATTGGTTCCCGCTACGATTTCGCACTCGCGTTGCGGCAGAATTGGCATCTTGAACAGCTCAGGATCAAATCTCTCAGACCACGTTCTCTGAGTTTCAACTTTGTCCGTTTGAATGCCAGATTTTCCGCAATCTCATTGAAGTCCGCCGATTTGGCGAGTCTTTTTCCGACGGCTGCATCCTGTCCTTTTGTCTTCTGCACATCATGATCAATCCATCACTCCCTCTTCGCACCTGTCGCCTTGTCACACTGGGCTGTAAGGTCAATCAATATGAGACGCAACTTGTCCGCGAAGCTCTCCTGCAAAGTGGCTATCGAGAGGCCGACGATGGCGAGGCCGCTGATCTGTGCATTGTCAATACATGCACAGTGACGAATACGGGCGACTCTAAATCGCGGCAGGTGATTCGCCAATTGTCTCGACAGAACCCAGGAACGAAGACCATCGTTATGGGCTGCTATGCCACACGCGATCCGAAGACCGTTTCAGAACTTCCCAATGTCATTGAAGTTGTCAGTGATAAACGAGAACTTCCTGACGTGCTTGGACGATTTGGTATCGTCGATCTGCCAAAAGGAATCAGTGACTTCGAAGGCCGCCAGAGGGCCTTCGTCAAGATTCAGGACGGCTGCATTCTGAAATGCTCCTACTGCATCATTCCTGCGGTTCGGCCCGGCTTGCGGAGCCGTCGTCCGATTGATATTGAAGAAGAGATTCGCGCGCTGATCGATCATGGATTCAAAGAGATTGTAATCAGCGGCATCCACATGGGGCATTTTGGCGTCGACACCAATAACCTGCTGCCCGGTGAGAAACCGGAAAGACTCTGGCATTTATTGCAACGGCTGGATCGCATCCCCGGAAACTGGAGAATGCGGCTGTCAAGTATTGAAACAGTGGAAGTCAATGACGACTTCATCAAGTCAGCAGGTGATTGCGAACATTTGTGCCCTCAGTTCCATCCGGCTTTGCAAAGTGGCAGCAACAGTGTACTAACTCGCATGCGCCGACGATATCGAGTCGAACGGTTTCTCGAGCGACTGGATAAGATCCGTGAAATGCTGGGAAACGACCCAGCGTTCAGCACTGATATCATTGTGGGCTTTCCCGGCGAGACCGACGCTGAGTTTGAAGAAACGCTGGACACATGTCGGAGGGCTCGCTTCATGAAGGTCCATGTGTTTCCATTCAGCCGTCGTGATGGAACACCTGCGGCAACCATGACTGACCAGATTCATCCCGATGTGATCAGGGAGCGAGTTCGGATTCTCGGCAACCTTGAACGAGAATTAGCCCTCGGCTTTTACAGAAGTCGACTTTCGGGGTTTCCAGATCCTCATGCTGTTTTCGGAATTGAGGCAGGGCAGGGCATTCCTGGCATGGAACTGGAGATACTCGCCGAGCGACTTTCTGACGATCGAGTCGGCTATGTTCGGGGTACAGACCGATGGTATATGCCCGTCGAAATTCCTGGCACCATTGACGACCTTGGTCTGTTTGTGAAGGGTTTTGCAGTTTCCGCCAATCTCGATGGCGTCATTGCAGAACGTATCAGTCCTGCTGCATTACCTCCAAGATCGAGGCTGGCAAAACGGACAACCGACGGAAGCGAACTATCGCAACATCACACTGAAGATCGACTTGTGGACTCAACTGATTCTGAGCCCGATTGTTGTTCAGCGGGAGATTCGCTGGTTCAACTGGAGTTGAAATCGATGCCAGTGATCGGAGGACTCTGACCATGGCCACACTGATTGCTATCGAAGGAATTGACGGGGCAGGGAAGGGCACCCAGGCAGCACGACTCGTATCGTCACTCCGCGAAATTGGGTTACGGGTCGACTCACTGCAGTTTCCGCGATACAGCGCAACAACATTTGGTCAGGCGATCGGGGCCTTCCTGAACGGCCGATTTGGTGCATTGCATGAAGTTCACCCGCAACTGGCAGCCGTTCTTTATGCCGGCGATCGATTCGAGTCACGTGATCTCTTGCTGAAGATGATGGAGTTGAATGAGGTGATCGTCCTCGATCGCTTCGTTGGATCAAATCTGGCTCATCAATCCGCGAAACTTGAAGGCAGCGACCGCAAAGAGTTGGTCGACTGGATTGAGAAAGTAGAATTCGATGTCTTTCGACTGCCCCGACCAAAGCTTACGATTCTTATCGACATGTCGTCGCACATGAGCCGCGAACTCGTGTCTCGGAAAGCTGCAAGGGATTACACAGATCAGGAAGCAGATCTCCAGGAATCAGACCTCCCTTACCTCGAAAAAGTTCGGAGATGTTATCTCGCTTTGTCACGCAGTCGGCTCGACTGGCGAACCGTTCACGGACTTGATGAGCATGGTTCCTTGCGAACAATTGACGACGTTGGGTCTGAGATTCTGTCAATTGTCAAAGAAGCCATGAATTGATCTGAACAGCAGGGCAGAGCAACTTCTCACTTGGATTCCAGCCTATCCATCGATCGAATGAACTCCACTTCCATTTTCGAGATGTCACCAAACACGGCTCGAAAATCCCTGAGCCGTTCCTCAGCCGTGTAATTCACCATTGGATCTCGCTCTGAAAGTTTCTTCAGGTAGCGAGTAAACAATCTGGCTCGGGCCGGATTCTCAGTGAGAAAGTAGGAGAATGCCCAGGCAAAACTGTATGCGTCAAAAGTCTGACTGCTGAACATGTCGTCGGAGGAAATCAGCTTTGCGAGATCGCCGGGCTGATGACGTTGCGAATACTCGGTCTGAAACCAGTCCCGCCGCCCGGCATTGATCCGGGTTTTACTATCTTTGGCTTTACCCTTCGTACGAATTCCTGGCGCTTCAAGGACGGTAGCAAGCCCTTCGACCACCCACATCGGAGTTTGGCCAAGCCGTGGATGAATTCCTATGTTGAAACCGACCTGATGCGTCGTCTCATGAACGATCGTATTGAAGGTTTCCCCGGCGACAGAGTTCCGCATTGCGGCAGGGACTGCACTGCTGAGAATTCGGTTTGGTGATGAACTTCGAGTCACGGAAGGTGATTCAGTCCCGGCAACTTCTTTCAACAACTGAGGATCGTCGAAGAGGGCGACTCGATTTGTGCGTCCGGAGTAATATCCCTTCAGGTCTTTCGACCACAGCATCTCATCGCGTCCGCAGTACTCTTTGAACTCGTCCTGTGATTCAAACACAATCGCAACCAGCGGCGAGTCCGGCGCCTCGACTTCGAAGCCACGGACGTGGTAGAAGTCCAGCACCTGCAGATAGATTTCTTCAAATAGAGTTGCGAACGCCCGAGCCCGCCCTCGTTTCCCGACAACAACATAGTGAGCACTCGCCTGAACCTCATAACCTGATGCCGAAAACTCCTTGAGCAATCGCCGCCGAAAATCCGCCTGAGATGCCGGTTTAAAGGAATCTGCAACCACACGAAACGATGTCAGACTGGAAATTGGCAAATGAGCCATCTCGCCATATTGATCAATCAGATAGCAATATGACGAATCCTTGGCTTCCAACTTGCCAAGCCACGTAGTCGTTTGGTCCTTCAATTCGACTAACCGCGATTTCTCGCCAGCCACACAACTCGATGAATTGAACGGCAGTAAACCAGTTGCCAGAAACTGGTACAGGCAAAGATATGCCCCGGCTTTGAAGAATACGGAATAACTGAAACTCATCAGACGAAGCATCCAGAGTCACTCTGAATCATCGCGGAAATACACCTGATCTCCGCCTTGATTCGAAATGTGGCTCGACGCTCCTCCCGGGAAAAAAATATTTTTGCAATTCCCGGCAGGTCTGGGAAATTGCTGTGTTCAGGTCCACGTTGATGTCTCAGCGAAACATCTGTTTGCATTCCGACTACAGACGACTTCAGCAAATGATGAGTTTTGGCAACAGCCTGCAGAACGGTCACGCATCAAATGATGCGAATTGTCAACACGTAGCCCACGTGTTGCCGTTTGGCAACGCCAGCGGCAGGCTGGCCAATCTCGGTTCTCCCGCGGGATTCAGTTGAACCTCTGCCATGTCATTGCCAGAGCGATTGGAATATTCGGCACAATGGCAAAATGAGGTGTCGTGTACGAGGGATCGGCAGAACAAGCCGAGTTACCAGTCTTACGGTCCAGAACCTTGGCTCTTTTGTTCGAAAACCAAGAAGACACGCTATTGTCGGTCTGCGTTAAGGATTCTGCGCGAACCAACGGATGCCACTCACGACAGGATGGTCCCATGCCACGGAATAAATGGTTAATGGCTCTGGCTTCTTTCCTTGCCATAAACGCCAGAACCGCTGGTGCCGAGGAGTCTCTCTATCAGGTATCTGAACCTTCAGCCATTTTCTCTGGTGGCGTCGAATACCTGCTGATGACACGGGACCATAACTTCGATGGACCCTCAAATTTCATCATCGGCCCGGACTCAGGGCTGATTCATTTCGACGAGCAGGACTTTGATTTTGAATCGGGCTTCCGTGGCTTCCTCGCCCTGAGTAATCAGGGTATCCGAGTGGAAGGCATCTACACGAATTTCGGAAACTGGCAATTTGGAAACGCCGGCAGCCTAACGAATGGACTCGCGTTCGATGAAGGCGCGACAGGCAGTTGGGCTGGTGACAACTCGATCAATCTTACGACAGGCTTTTCGTCGCTCCATGCAGCGGCCGCAGCCGGCATGGGGGGTGACGCGGATGAAACAGAAGGACTAGGGCCGGTCGGTGCCTTTCCAGATAATCTTCCCTCGTGGAACACGTTTTACCACAGCCGGATGAAGAGTTGGGAAATAAATTTCGTCACTGAAGATCCGCAGGCTCACTTCCAGATTGGCGCCGGTTACAGCCGATTTGATCTCTCGGAGTCAACCGGTGTGTCGATCGCGGGAACGCTGCGAGCTGTCAATGTGGCGGCACCTAATGGAGGCATCTCACACAATGCCCTGACGACTTTCGGGCGACTGACCCATCTTGGCGGAGTTGCCAACGGATTCGAAGATGAAACGGGAAATCCATCCGGCTTCGCCGACGTACTTGAGATGCAGCACAACGCAGGCACAAGCAATAATCTTAACGGCGTTCAATTGATCTTTCAGGATGAGATCATGTACTGGCGAGGCTGGACAATCGACGGAACCATCAAGACTGGGCTCTACAGCAACATTATGACAGGTACCGTCTCAGAACGATACACTGGTACAGACCCCATCACCGGCGAGTCGTCCTCCTATGGTCGGACATTCTTTGACCAGAAGACCGACCTCGCATACGCGATCGCGATCGGCCTCAAATCAAACTTTCCGCTCAGCGATCACTGGAGTCTTTTATCGGGATACGAAATGACCTTACTGGACGGCGTCGCCCTCGCCCCGGAGCAGTACGGAGCCATTTCGGGCACAACGTTCGTCAATCGCCGCTACAACCTGGACGATAATGGCCAGATCATCGCTCACGGCGCGAACATTGGACTTCAGTTCGCGTACTGACACAGCATGTGCCTCTCGAATCATGTCATTGTGTTTGATCTTGACAACACCCTGTTTGATACTCGATCGATCCCTGCCGCCCTGACAGCCGATTTGTTCGACTCGGTGCGGGTCGCAAACTCAGGCCCGGACGCGGTCTCCGAGGACACCCTGGCGGCCGCAATCCATGATTCGTGGTCTGTTCCCTTCACTCTGATCGCGAAAAAGTATCATCTGCCCCAAAGGATCTCGGACGTCTGGTCTGCATTTCACAATACGCTGACGGTCCCAGAACCACTTCAACC
>JBKDRW010000323.1:0-50335 GCA_046341255.1 Planctomycetota bacterium | reverse complement strand
TTTTGTTGAGGCCAGCTTTTGGCCTTTCATCTTCGTGGTGAACTGCTTCGCCAACTCTGTCGAAACGATGACAAATTTCGACGAGACCGCACGACCGTTTCTGATTAAGTCCTCTTCAGTCACATAACGAACGCCTGCCCGGGAGTAGAAGCTGGCTGAAAACGGATAGCAGCCACAGACCGCGATTTCGCCTGACGAATTTTTTTGCCGAGCTTCTGCAATCAGCGATCGAGCCGAAAGATGTTCCAGTTCCTCAGGCAACCACATCACTCCCACAACAGTGACGACAACGGCGAATGCAAAGACGCACTTAGGTGCCGCAGCACGCATCCATCCGGTGTGGTGCTCTCCCCAGCGAGCCGCCAGCACAGCAAACGGGGGAATTGCCGTCAGCGTGTAGGTAATGATGATGTTTCTGGATACGGAAAAGAAAAGCAGCGGAACCAGAATCCAGCACCAGATCCAGCAATCTTCAGGCGAAACACGTCCCTGAACGCTATTTTTCCCCGTTCGATACATCTGGTGGATAAATATTGGTATCCACTGACCAATGGCCACACACCAATAGAGCCAGATCATGCCAAAAGCCGTTTGATGCGGCTGGCCATAACGATCGCCTTTCCAGCCGCCCTTCAGGAACCTCTGAAAATGCTCGCCAATCAGAAAGTAATTCAGAAAGCCGGGATACGATCGTTCCGCCGAAACATACCAGGCCAGTGTGATGGCGACGGCGAGTATGCATCCTGCAGGATCCCATAATCGCCGCACGACCACCAGGGGCATGAAGGCGATTACTGAATACGCCGCGATGGGCATGATGATCAGAGCCACAGTCGCCAGACCTTTGGCCAGCGTGGCAACCCCCAGGACACACCAGAAACACATGCGCCATCGGCAGGCTTCGGGATTCTGCAGACTCCTCCATGCGAAGAACATGGCAGCCATGACGCAGGCCGCATGACACGAATCTGTCATCACGGTTCCCGCACAGATGACATACATTGGTGCAGAAATCAATGAGGCTGCCGCAGTCCACAGTCCCAGCGGACCAACCTTCATGTCACGAGCTGAGAGCAACGAAAAGCCAGCAGTGACAAGAGCCATGATCAACGAAGGAAGGCGCAGCGCGAGTTCCGTTCTCCCGAAGATGATCCAGCATGCTGATGACATCCAGGTTGATAACGGAGGTTTTGCAAAAAACGGCTCATTTGGAGTCATATGCGGCATCAGCCAATAGCCGCCCTCGGCGGTCACTCGTGCCAGTTCCCCGTATCGCGCTTCGGTTTGATCCGTCAGCGGAAACACGAACATCATCCAGACTCGCAAGACCAGAACGATGGCAATCGCTCCAGCAAACCATCGAATTGCTGATCGGTCACCCGGATCGGCGATCATTTGCTTCTCAAGATGCAACGGCGTTTCCTCGAGTTGATTTTCCCTGCATCAGGATGCAGGGAAAAGGTCCTTTCCGGGCTCAGAATGGTCATCGCACATGCAGGCAATTCAGTTGATACTATTCGACCGCAGGCGCGTACTTCAGCACAAGATGAGGACTGGAATAAAGCCCCGAACGAATCCACTGCACATACACGATCTGCCGAAGCTGCTTTCGTAATGGAAACCGGTCGATGGACGACAGTGCGACGATTAACGCCTGCTGTTGCTCTGCTGTCGGGCTCGTGCGATCTATTTCCTGCATCATCGGCAGAACATCAACCCATGCCGGATCCGAGTGTGACAGCCGCATCACAACAACACCCTCAGGCGCGTCCTCCAGCCAGTGCTGCAGATCATCTTCGCTCGAGACTTCGGTGACTCTGGAAATACGACCAATCAAGTTGATCTGCCCATGATAACCTTTGAACCAGCAGATCGGCTGCCTCGTCTGATGCACAAAACGAGCAAGAGGTTCCAGATCAAAGCCATCCCACATCGTGGATGACAAAGCAAACACAATGACCGACAGAAACGCGATCGAAAACGTGGAAATGACCGTGACGGCCCGAAGCACCGTTCCGGCAGGAATGATGGCCACTGCAACTCCAAACAATACCAGCGGAATCGAGTAGACGCTGGAAACCAGTCCGGCAACAGCCTCCGAACCAGATGGATGCTGCCAATTGATAATCACCGGTGTCATTCCCAGAAGCACCGTGGCTGCTGCCGGCAGCAACTGATCTCGACGCTCAACCTTTGTATCAGCTCGCATGCTGGCCAAACGACTGATGGCCATCGCGCAGTGAGGCAGCATGGGCACGAGATAATGAATCTGCTTTCCGCTCACCAGACTCATGATGAGCAACGTGGACAAACCGGCAACCGCTGAAAACTTCAGCCCGCCATCAGGACGAAACGAAAAAATCCCACGCCACAGGGGAACAAAATTCAGCCATGGCAGAAGACAGACGGGCACCCACGGCAGATACCACCAGATAGCTTCCTTGTGTGCGAACGACTGCACCATTCGACCGGCCGTCTGACCATAGAGCAATTCGCTGGCATAAGCCTCCCCTCCGGCCGTGGCTGCCGGCAAAGCCCATGACAGACCAACGGTCGCCGCAAGCAGCATGCAGCACATCAGTCCCGCGTACCACTTTATCCAGAACCTCCTCGCAGGCGGTGCCCACCACGGCGCGGCGAGTGCTGCTGGAAGCACATGCACCAGAATAACGGGGCCTTTGGTGAGAATACCAAGCCCCATCGCAAGACCAGCGGTCATCCATCCGATCCAGAATCGTCCCTGTGCAGCCTGAACAACACCCAGTAACGACGCCAGCGAGAAAAAAGTCAGCAGCGTATCAAACATGGTCAGCGGCAGCATCACCATCCAGAGCATGGAGGAAACAAGAATCAGCGGAGCACAGTCCGCCGTCTCCGGTGATTGCGGCCAAAGCCGACGAGCCAGCAGCCACGTCAGCCAGAGGCAGCCCATCCCACCTGCTGGTACCACCCATCGGGCCGCTGAAATGCTCACTCCCGTCGCCTGCCACACAAGGTTGATCAGCCAGAACAACACCGGTGGTTTATGTGCGTACGTGTCTCCATTCAGGTGGGGCACGAGATAGTCACCACTCTCATAGGCATGCCAGGCAACGCTCAGATATCGCGTTTCGTCAACGGGAAGCAGCGGTCGACTGAATAAAGTGACACCCGTGAGCAACGCGGACAGTGAAACAGCCCAGAGCAGTGATCGCGACATGGCATTATCTGTCAGACAGCCTTTCGCGCTGGCAGCGAGAGTTCCTTTTCGCCAACAACTGTCAACTGCTGCGTCTGTCTGTGCTTCTCGTTGCGAATCAACTGCAGATTGCGAAGATAGATGAAAATGCCCGCACCCTGTCCGATCGTGAAGACCAGATCGCGACGATGGACAGCATACAGAAACAGAATGGCAGCCCCTCCGATGCTGAGAAACCAGAACGAGGCGGGAATGATGCTCTTCTTCTCCTTCTCGCTGCTAAGCCACTGCACGATGAACCGGCTGGTGAAAAGGAATTGTCCCACCAAACCGAAGCCGATCCACATCTGTTCGCTCGTCATGTGCTGCATCCATGTGTTCGATGACGGGAAGTCGATGGCGATGAATCAGCCAGGCAACTCCCGCGAGATCAACAATTCCGTTCAGGAGCCGCCGCATCGTGCCATAATGGGATCGACCATGGACGCGAGGACGGTGATTCACCGGAACTGATACCACAGTCCCGCCATTTCGAAGAATCAGTGCAGGCAAAAAACGATGCATATGATTGAAATGTGGTATTCGCAGAAATGCTTCGCGAAAGAACACTTTAATCCCACAACCCGAATCGGGGGTCTGGTCTTTCAGGATCCGACTTCGAACCGTATTCGCCACTCGCGAACAAAGATGTCGCCAGCCAGAATCCCGCCTCCGATTTCGAAACCCGGCAACCATCTGCAGTGCTGTTCGGCTCGATTCATTCTCGAGACGCTCGATCATCGAGGGCAGATCGGCCGGATCATTCTGACCATCTCCATCCAATGTCGCGATGATCGGGGCAACAGCCGCATGTATCCCGGTCATCAGCGCCGTGCTTTGACCACAGCAGATCTGGTGTCGAACGACTCGCAGGGCCGGAATTTCTTCCCGAAGACCGTTCAGCACGGCAGCCGAATCGTCGGAACTCCCGTCGTCCACCACAACAATCTCAAACTCCCCGAAGGACGACATGACACCGTCGACTTCGTGAAGCAGACTGGCGATGTTCTGCTCTTCATTATGAACCGGGATTACAACAGAAATACGCATGAAGTCGTCCCTGACCCTTCTGCAACTACTACCATAGTAAGCAGAAAGCTAAGTAACCATCAGCGATCTGTCAATCTGAGGATCTCGCGTGATGGTCGAAATCTGGACTCAGGCAGAGGCCCCGGCTTCTGCCAGTCGCGAAAACCCTGAAGATGTGGGTCCCGTTCCCCGTTCAGCCAGACGCTTCCCGCTTTTTGTCGGCCGATTCAAAGAGTTTCCCGGCGGGGGACAACAGTAGGGCCGGCAGCAGCAGCAAGTCACCTAGCAGCGCGAGGAGCAGCAGAAACGCCATCAGAACCGCAAACCGACTCGTCGGGACAAAATCACTCAGAGCAAACACCAGCAGACCAAGCCCGCACGATACAGAGGTCTGAATCATCGCCAGACCGCAGTGTTGATACCCCGACAAAACTGCCGAGAATCGAGTTGCTCCGGGCTGCTGCATCATCCGACGGAAAAAGGCGAGGAAGTGCAGTGTGTCATCAACTGCAATTCCCAGGGCAATACTGGCGGTCATCACAGAACCGATGTCCATCGGATGGTCGATCAGTCCCATCACGCCAAACGCGATGACGATCGGGAAAATGTTGGATGCCATCGACACAAGACCGGCCCAGAATCCTGCCTGGGCCAGAGTCATCGTGACGGTAATCACAATCAGCGCTGACAGAAGACTGTTGGACAGATCGGTCAGTAGTTGTCCCTGAATCTCGTGCACAAGTGGCATGATGCCTGAGGTGAAGACTTCCACGCCCTTCAGATCCGATGCCGACTCAGTTCTCGGAGCATCATTTGATGGTGGGAACAGCTCATGCAAAACCGCTGCCTCAATCTGATTCAGCAGATCCCCATAATCAAGAAGATCAAGTGAGCTGACATGAGCCGTGATTCGCCACAACTCTTCATTGTCGGTACTTCGCAGCACGTTCATCGCTTCAAAAGACGGACATGCCATGAAGATCGCCTTGTTCAGCATGCCCGACCGCAGCGTCGCTGGCATGGATTCCATTTTTGGCATGGTCGGAAAAAACGTCAGCGCAGACAATGATGCTCGAACATGCGGCTGCTTCAGGAGCACATCGTTGACACGCCACAACAGTTCCATACGACGACGCTCATTCAGTCTGCAATCCTTGTCAAACGAGAGTATGACCTCGATCGGAACGAGCGGACCAATGTGTGCCTCCAGCCAGCGATAATCCTGCATAATGCGACTGTTCGGCAGGAACAAAGTTTCTATTCGGATTGAAGGCTTCAGCCGGGGAAGCCCGGTCGATGTCAGAATCATCATCCCGAACAGCACGACCAGTGACAGCGTGTTGCGTCGCCGCAGGAGCTGAGCGAGCCACTCCCAGAATCGATCCGCAGCCTGTCGAAATCTCGATCGATGACCGTTCGACCGATTAACCGATGGGTCATCCGTGTGACTCAATAACGCGACGTTCTGAACCTGTTTTTTCCGCCCGAAGATCATCATGGAGCAGGGAACCACGGTCAGCACGGCAGCAGTGGCGGTGAGCACGCCGACGGTCCCGTAGATGCCAAACAGCCGAATCGGCTGCAGGCCGCTTACCATCAGGGAGGCTGTTCCCATCGCCGTTGTTCCAAGCGACAAAACACTCGGAAGCCAGCCCTCTCGAAAAGCCTGAATTGCCGCCGCTTTCGGCTCCATCGTTTCCAGCGCATTGTGGTAATAATTCATCAGGTGAATGCCGCCAGAAACCGTCAGCACCTGCACCAGAGGCGGAAGGATAATCAGCAGCGCGCTGAGTTTCTCACCGGAGTAGTAGATCGTTGCGAGGATAATCCCCTGGCACAGTGCCGCGGTCAGAAACACGATGCATCCCTGAGCAAACGAACGCAGCGACCACCAGCAGATCGCAAAAATGATGAACGCAGACGGTCCGGCAAAGTTCGTCAGTGATGCATGAGCGGCGGCGTCAACCGTCAAACCGTCAACCACGGGACCAACCAGATGCAGGTCCGCTTCGTCAACGCCGCAGGTTTCCTGGATCAATGTTCGCATCGACTGCACAAGATCCGCACGAATGACCAGTCCCGCCTTGTTCAGGATGACAATCACGGACGTTGTTCGGCCATCTTTCCCGATCAACGTCCCCTGAAGCCTCCGGATCGCATCCGGAACGGAGATTCGCGGCTGCTTCACTGTCGCGGCGATCGCTGTCACGTCATCTGATCCCGCGGTCAACGCCCCCGCTTCGTCACCGGATGATGGCGGGCGCTGCGGCGTCGTCATTTGCAGAATCGCCTCGCGGCCGCAGCTCACCTGATGGAAATAAGGACTTCCGTCTGCAGCGCGGAATACTGGTGATTCCCGAAGCTCCCGGACCAATGTGTCGAGTCGCTCGTCAGTCCAGTAACATTCCGGCCAGCTGGCCACAACAGCATCGCCAGGACCAAACAGCTCCACGAAATCGTCATACTTTTTTCGCTGCTGAAATGAAGCATCAACCCAGTCGATCGGAGAGTTATTCGTCGACTCCAGTGCCTGGATCGCACCCCAGATGATGAGCGGAAGCAGGACCAGTCCGTAGACGACCAGCAATCGAATTCTGGAATAAATCGGATCCATGAAACGTTGCCCAAAATCCTGCTGCCAGATCCGAGATTCCTTCGTCGCGATCAGCACTCATCTGCAGGTGCTCTGACTCCAGAAATCTCAACTCCTTAGTTGAGTGACTCCGGCCTGATGTTCGATCTTTCACACCACAACATCAGATCTCCCTGCTTCGTGATTTGACTCGACCAACGGAGCTTTCGACGGGCGCCGCGGTCGGGACACTTCCGGAAGAGATCTTATCGCATCCGTCACGACCCCTCTACTCCTGTTGATTGTACAGACTTTCCTTCTCGCAAGGGGCACTTCTGCTGAAATTCCCTGCCGGATGACTTGAAGGGACGGATTCCGGGAAATCGCACATGGACCTGCGACAGTGGCAGGATCCCGTTCTCCGTCGAAAGGCTGCACATCGGCGACACACAAGTTGGAAAAGACCTCGCCGTTCGAATGCCAGAGATCGCACTGCCATGTCGGACTGCTGTGTCTCACCGTCAGCAAGGCATCCAGACATTCGTTTCGTATCGCCATGAATTGGAATGAAACCAAACAGGGATCCTCGCTTCGGAGTTGCCCCCTGATTCATGGCGGGCAAATCGAAGGAGAAGACTTGCTGCAATCCCTCGGTGTCGATCTCCGCCGGTGCGTGTTGACATCGAACGCGGCCGTGTTCATCGACGGATTCCGTTTTATTCGATACAAGAACGGCCACGGAATTTCGCGCTATTCCTCGGGTGAGTTGCTATGTCTCGATTTCGTTACTGCCTCAATGCCAGCACGATTGCCACGACCCCCATTCTTGAACAGCTCAGAGTCACGAAGGAGGCCGGTTACGAGGCCATTGAACTGTGGCACGATCATATTGACGCATACCTTGCCCAGGGAGGCACTCTGCGAGACCTCTGCAGGGCCGTCGAGGACTCCGGCCTGATCATCCCGACAACCATTTATCTTGCCGGTTGGTTTCAGCCTGCCGGTGCCGAACATCAGAAAGCTCTGAATGAGGTGAAACGGCGATTGGAACAGGCAGCAGCAGTCGGTGCCAGGTTCGCGATCGCGGGACCGCCTCAGGGCAAGGCAGATCGAAACCTCGGAGCACAACACTACGCCGAACTTCTGGACATCGGTCGAACTTTCGGCGTGCGGCCGGCGTTTGAGTATCTTGGGTTTGTCGACGACATCAACACAATCGATGACGCCATCGACATCATTCAGCGCAGCGGACGTTCCGATGCCACTGTCGTTGTCGACCCTTTCCATTGTCATCGCGGAGGCGGATCCATAGAGTCACTCACGCGTCTGAGAGCTGATCAGATTGCGATTTCTCACTTCAATGATTGTCCAGCATCACCTCCAGCTCATCAGCAGCAGGATTCGGATCGTGTTTTTCCGGGTGATGGAGTCGTTGATCTGCATCGGTACTGCCATCGACTGAACTCCATCGGCTATTCCGGCTTTCTGTCGCTGGAGCTGTTTCGGGATGACCTGTACTCGCTCGATCCGCTGCATGTTGCCAAATCGGGACTGGAAAAGATGATGTCCGTTGCGGAGATATGATGCCGTTGCGGAGATTCAGTCTCCGCAAGCTGCGGGACGGGTACCGGCGCTGTTCAACATGCCCGCTGAAAAGAGCATTCGGTGGTGACGAATTTGCGGGTCGCATGCTGCCGCTGACAGCATTGTCCCAGGAATAGGCGACCACCCGACCAGAAAAAAGGGCCATACGACCAATCGAATACGTGGTCGCCGCAGGACTCTCCGAATAAGCCTGGGGACTTCACTTCGCATGAGCTGCTGAGACGGGAAGATTTCTGAACATCAGCCATGCTGACCTGTGAGAACAGAACTGAGCCTGCAGACCTGGCAGATTCCGGCAATTCCTGATTGACAATACCGCTTGCTGAGGCAGACTTGAGGCACGACGACCTGAATCCCGCTTCAGATTGTCTGATGTTGTGCATCTTTCCTGACTAACATCAATGGCTTCAAGCAGTTGCGTCATCGCGACAATTTCACGCAACGATCTGTTTTGCGACTGGTCAAACTATGCAGGAATACATCGACAAACTGCAGTTTGAATTACAGCGAGCGAAATTTACCGAACGCCGGACGGAGCCGCGCCAGCCTTTCGTTCGGCCGGTCACCATACATCTGCCCCACGGCCCATCGATTCCAGCTTTCTCCAAAGATCTCTCTGCCCAGGGAATCGGCGTAATTACCGAGACTCAGTTCCAGCCAAACTCTCTGGCAACACTTGAGATCCACAGCACAACCGGTGACCCTGTTTTGCTCCGGTCTGAGGCCAGATGGTGTGATGCCTATGGTAAAGGCTGGTATTTGGTCGGCTGGAAATTCATCGGGGTTGGTATTCGCCCGATGCCGTAACCTCATGCCAGGAATCGCCTGACCCGAGGATCCCGTCGATTCGCGGCAGGTCACAGCGACACTTTGCGGGCTGGTTCGATTGATCGATACGCGCTCGATACATTGCTTCTCGTTTTGTCCTGCGATCTGCGGACTACGCCCTTTTTGAGAAGCTGCCGCCGTCGATGCCACAGAGTCTTGCAACAATTCTGGGTTCCGTCTTTATTCTGACGTCGCACGCGATGGTCATGGCCCGCGACATCGCCCACAAACCCAACATCATTCTCGTCCTTGTGGATGACATGGGCTACGGAGACCCGGGTTGTTTCGGAGGCCCTGGAGTCACGCCAAATCTCGATCGACTTGCCAGCGAAGGCCTGCGATTCCGGAACTTTTATGTCAGTTCGCCGATCTGCTCTCCGTCTCGAGCAGCGTTGACCACCGGGCAATATCCGCATCGGCTGCGAATCACTTCCTATCTGGACAATCGAGAAAGAAATTCTGCGCGAGGTGTCGCCCAGTGGCTGGATCCGGATACCGTCACACTGTCAGACCGACTTCAATCCACTGGTTATCGAACGGGCCACTTTGGGAAGTGGCATCTGGGGGGCCAGCGGGATGTCGCAGATGCTCCTCTGATCACAGAGTATGGTTTTGACGAAAGCCTGACGAACTTCGAAGGGCTGGGACCTCGAGTCCTGCCGTTGAATCACGCATGGGACGGAACAGAGCCCCGACGGCACGACCTCGGATCAGCAGCGCTGGGCCGAGGTCCAATCCGCTGGGTGGCTCGAGAGCAGGTAACATCCGAGTACGTGCGCGCCGCCATGGACTTCATTCGCGATTCTGCAGACGCAGAAAAATCGTTCTATATCAACCTGTGGCCTGATGATGTTCACAGCCCGTTCTTTCCGTCCGAGTCCGCTCGAAAAGCCACCGACGGCAGCAAGCGGGCGTTGTACTATGCCGTCCTGCATGAGATGGACCTCCAGCTTGGACCGATGTTCGACATGATTCGCAACGACGCCGCCCTGAAGAACAACACACTGATTGTGGTGGCATCCGACAATGGACATGAAGAAGGAGCCGGACAGTCAGGAATTCTCCGAGGAGGAAAAACATGGCTCTACGAAGGCGGCATCCGATCACCACTGATCGTCTGGGGACCGGGACTGCTGGCGCAGGATGCTGCTTCGTTGGACAACACGACCAGCGTCCTGTCCGCGATGGATCTGCATTGCTCGCTGGCGTCGCTCGCTGGTGTGCCGATCGGTGATCACGAAATCTGCGATGGCGAAGATCTGATTCCGACGCTGCTGGGATACGAAAAGGCAGACCGATCTTCGCCGATTTTCTGGCGCCGCCCACCGGATCGTCCGGGCGATTCGGAAGCAGACAATCCGGATCTCGCTGTCCGCGAGGGTCCATGGAAGTGCCTCGTGAATCTCGACCGGTCTTCACCCCAGTTGTTTGATCTGAAAACGGATCCCTCAGAGAAGAACAATCTTGCTTCGGCACATCCAGAAGTGACCGCACGACTTGTCGACGCCATGCTTTCATGGAATGCGTCCATGCCTGTTGATGCCACAGACCCTGCTTTCGAGCCTCAATGGGAAAGTCTCCACAGCAATCAGTTTGTCAATCCCATCGCGGAAGGTGCCGATCCATGGGTTGTACGCGACCCGAATTCATCAAAATACCTGTGGTGTTTGTCCGACGGCAACCGGGCGATTGCGATCCACGCAGGCGAGCGACTGACTTCGCTCGGTCCGAAGCACATCGTCTGGATGGCTCCGGATTCGGGACCATGGTCCAAAGAGATCTGGGCACCGGAACTGCATATGCTGGATGGTCACTGGCACATCTATTTCGCGGCCAGCGACGGCCGCAATGAGAATCACCTGGCGTATGTTGTGCGATCCGAAGGTGCCGATCCATTCGGTCCTTATGCGCTTCATGGACCGTTCTCAACGGGTGATGGCGCGGATGGTCTGAGCCCGAACATCTGGGCCATCGACATGACGGTGTTTGAGCATCGGGAACGACGATATGCCGTCTGGTCCGGCTGGGATGCACCCGGGACGGATCGACAGTACCTGTATATCGCTCCGATGAAATCCCCGACGGAACTCGCCGGACCGCGAGTTCGTCTTTGCCCGAATGATGACTTTGAGTGGGAACGCACAGAACCGGGGATTCGAGGCCGTGGACTGAACGAAGGGCCTCAGGTGCTCCGCCACAGGAATCGAACGTTTCTGACCTACTCGTGCGCAGCATCGTGGTTACCGAGCTACAAACTGGGGCTGCTGGAGCTGACGGGTGATGATCCGCTTCAGCCCGACTCATGGAAGAAGTTTCCAAAGCCCGTGTTTAACGGAACCGCCGAGACTTATGGCGTCGGGCATTCATGTTTTGTTCGGTCACCAGATGAAAGCGAATGGTGGCACGTTTTTCATGCAAAACGTGACCAAAGCCCCGGATGGCAACGCGGCATTTTCATTCAGCCCATGCAATTCGGACCCGCGCGACTGCCTCTGCTCGGCGCACCTGTGAAGGCCGGAACTCCGCTCAAACGTCCTTCTGGCGAAACCTCGTCGTTGCTTCAGATTCCATTCCGCAACCAGCTGAAGACTTCTGCAGAGCTTTCCCACGGCTCGTACTTCGGACATCATCAGTATCTCGCTGCGACTCCGCAGGGACTGGAACTTGGACATCCGGCGATTCACCCCGTCAACGAGTACCGCTGCGGTGAGAAGTTCGTACTGAATCAGCAGGCGCCCGACAATCTTTCGGCCGGCGTGACCATCGAATTTCTGAATGGCAGGGAATCGCGTGATGCCGGCATGCTGTTTCGAACCACTGCGCCATCGGTAGGTTACGACGCGCAGCGTGGCTACTTCGCCGGACTGATTCCAAAGACCAACCTTGTGATTCTGGGACGCATGGATGGAACGCACTGGACGGAACTGGCCCGAGTCACGGCATCGATCGACGCAGCTCAGCCTCAGGATCTTCGGGTACACATCAGAGGCAACGCCATCGAAATCCTTCACAACGGGCGATCAGTACTGAAGGCGACCGATAACACATGGCGATTCGGAACGATCGGGCTGCGCGTGGTTGATACGCACGCTCGCTTCTCAGACCTGTGGGTTGAGGCAAATTGATTCTGTTCCGAATGATCCGGTCAACCGAGTGATGCCGACGACATCACCGCTGTGCCATCGCTACAATTTGTTCAGATCCGACAAAGGACGGTTGCGGTAGCTGAGGTCCAGCAGCTCCACGGGATGAACGACAGGCAACGTCGTCGCAGCTCGCCGGAGTTGTGCCTGCAGCTGCAACGAGCAGCCGGCATTGCCCGAGACAATGACGTCAGGTTTTACTTCCAGCAGACAGTTCAACTTGCGCTGGCCGAGTTGATCGGCCATCTCCGGTTGCGTCAGATTGTAGCTTCCTGCTGCTCCGCAGCAGAGCTCGGCTTCGTTAATGGCGCGGAGAGTCACGCCGGGGATCAGTCTGAGCAGATCTCGAGGCTGCTGACGAATCTTCTGTGCGTGCTGAAGATGACACGCATCCTGATACGCCACCGTCGCTTCAAGACGTCCTTCCGGCTGGATCGGCCCCAGCGCCATCAGGAACTCGTGAATGTCTTTCACCCTGGAACAAAAAGCCGCGAGTCCACTGTCAGACGCCGAAGCCGCGGGAGCGCCGTTCTTCAGGTGAAGCAGTTCTTCGCTGATGTGCGCGTAGTCCTTCAGCATCGCTCCGCAGCCGGCAACATTCACGATGATGGCATCGAGATCGGCATCCTGAAACGCGCCCTCGTTCTGCGTCATCAGACTCCTCGCGGGCTCCGCCGCGCCACTGTGATAATGAATGGCCCCGCAGCAAGCCTGGCGTCGCGGTACGACAACATCGCAGCCGTTTTCCTGAAGAACACGCGCTGTCGCCCAGTGCACATGACGAAACATGACGTCGGCCACACAGCCGATAAACAGAGCCACTCTCGCTCGACGCCTGCCTTTGGCCGGAAGAAACTCCGGAAGCTCCGGAAGCGGAGCCTTCAGCGTGGGCAACTGCGCCTGCATGCGCTGAAGGCGTTCAGGGAGCAGTCTGGTCAGTCCCGTTTTCTCCGCCAGCCGATCCAGTCGAAGTCGCTGCATCCATCGAGCCGGCATCAGAGCCCATTTCATGCGACTTCGACTGGGAAACAACCCATGCAGAATCCATCGCTGAAACCAGTCGGGAGTCTGCGCCGGGCCGAGCCTCGAATCCGAACGCTCTGCGAGCCTTGCCGGCTGTTCCATCTCCACTCGAAAGGGCTCAATCAGTCGACCATACTGCACTCCGCTTGGGCAGGCAGTTTCGCAACTCCGGCAGTCAAGACACAATTCCAGATGGTGCCGCACCTTATCGGTCAGCTCCATGCGACCATCGACGACCGCTCGCATCAGATAAATGCGTCCCCGCGGACCATCGTTTTCATTCCCCGTCACGACATAGGTCGGACAGGCGGCTGTGCACAGGCCACAGTGAACGCAATCGAGAAATCGGTCGTACGGGATCGTCTGCCCAATAACAGGCAGCGATGATTTTCCCGAGGATGGAGTCGTTGTCACGATGGGATCCAGACGTTGAGGTCAAAACTCGTGATAGTGTAAAACCAGGCAGATCAACAGGATGGACAACGAGGGCTCCGTCAACTGGCCGAACCAAGCACCGCTTTCAGCTTTTGAGACAGTGCCTGAACCTCCGGATGAGCCTTCGTGGACTGAGCTGTCAACGATCTGATCGTTTCGACCGATCCCAGCCCGTCCGCAACCAGCGAATGCAGAATCGTGAACGCTCTCGTTTCATCAGCCACCCGACCCTCCGCCAGCGGACTGGAAGACGGACGAACAGACAAAACACCATTCCCGGCACGACCAAAGACATCACATCCGGCATCCTGCAGAACTGTGATCGCTGATACCAGTCGGGAAGGCAGTGTCGTCAACCGAGCCAGCCACAGAATGTCATCCAAAGCCGCAGACGCACGCTGAATCTGCTGACAGTAATTGACCTGAGCGTCCGGCGACTCGGTGGAATGGAACCACGTTGCCGTGCCAGACAACTCATCCTGGAGCATCGCTGACTGCCAGTCGCACGCGACGTTCGTACCATCAAATCCAACAACAAGTACCGCAGCCGCGTCGGAACATTCCGTCGATTCCGACAAACTCGGAAAGGATGAACTGAGCAGGCGCGGCGCCGCGTAGCGCCCGATCACATCAAGGATGATCGGAGTGGTCGCTGTCAGGTTCAGGCGATCGAGGGAGAATTCCAGGTCGCGGAACGACCGGAATCCGGCCGCGACCAGACACGTCGCAGCGGGAAGAGGTTTCACCTTGAAAGTCAGTTGAGTCAATTGGCCGAGCTCCCCTCTGGAACCAACCATCAGGCGGCAAAGATCATAGCCCGCCACGTTCTTGACGACGCGTCCACCAGCGTGAAAGATACGGCCCACTCCATCAATCGCCTCGATCCCGATCACGTAATCGCGCAGTGTCCCGTACCCGAATTGCCGAGGCCCGGAGACGTCCTGTTCGACCATCGTTCCAATTGGCATGAACTCATCAGCAACATCGATCGGCAGTTGCTGATTCTCGCCGCGCAGTGTTTTCTGAAGTTCCCCGAACGTCATTGCGGCCCCGGCCGTGATCGTCATATCACGAGCCGGATAATCAATAACATGAGAAGGAATCACGTTGAGATTCGCATTATTCATAGATGTGCCCGACGCTGATGGCGTTTGGGTTCAGGCCCCGCCTTATTCGCACCCGACCTCATCTGCAGCTCTCGCATCGAAGGAGACCAGGCTTTCAATACGAACCGACGAACTCATCCGGGCACAATCGGCTTTCAGCGTTGTTGCATCCGGTACAAACGGCATTGCACACGTTTGACAGGCTTCGGTCAATCGACTCTCCGCGGACACGAAAACATGGCGTGAAGAACCAGCATGGCCCGATCTTATCGAGGCGAATAATGACTTTTCACAGACGGGATCGCTTCAGATTTCACCAGCCGTCGTCGTCACTGGTCAGCAAACGTGACCGAAACGTTCGTCTCCGACACGACAGGCCAACGATCCTCCTGAAGAGCCGTTGCCCTGAGCGTCCATGTCCACGGGCCCGCCAATTGCGGTACCGCGGACGTCCGAATAATGACCATCCCGGAGTTCTGAGAAGCATCAAGCCGAAGTTCTTCACTATGCAGCACACCCCTGAGCTCTTCCGGAACCTCCAGCTGAATGGTTGTCGGCAGAGCCAGCCTCGGTGATCGCGAAATCTGAACGGGCACCTCCACCACATCGCCCGGATGCAGTGCTGCTTCGGGCGATTTCGCGGACAGCTTCAGCAAAGCACCTTCCATGATCATCGTAATCCGCGCGTCAGCGGCATTTGTGATATGACGCAGATGACCTTTGGGATCCGGAATGACGGCGACTCCGTGAACAACAATTCGTCGCGTAAGATCCGTGCTGAGCCATTCCGGCATGAAAACCGGATAGAACACTTTGGTTTCGGCAGCAGCAACATTCAGAATGCCTCCGCGGACTCCCATGCGAACACGATCCTGCTTCGCCGACATTTCGATGCGAAGCTCTCCCGTGAATTTTTCATTGCGAACAACATCCAGTTCTGCAAGAAACGTGGTACCTCGTTGAACATCATGCTGCCGTTCTCGATCAACAACCTGCAGCGAGAACGGTGCTTTCATCGTGATGGCCACCAATGTCCCATCGATCCGAGCTTCCTCAGGACGTTCCGGACAAAGATGACCGCCAGCCTTCGCGCGAGCCGTCTTTGTCACTTGTGTGCCATTCCTGATGGCCGTCCCGCTCAACCGCATCAGCTGCGATGTCGTGGCGGCGTCGGACGCACATTGCAGAGTCAGTTTGAAGTCGGAAGTTCCTGCAGGAATCAGAGGTTCACCAACCAGCGAGATGCCTTCCGGCAAGTTGTCAACCTGAAGCTGAATCGCCTCGGAAAACCCGCCCTCGCGAATGACCTGCACCGGAAGCTCGGCCTTCTCGCCAAGCCCAATGGACAGCCTCGACGGAATGAGCAGTTCGAAATCAGGTTCCGCTTTGCGAATGGCGAGCCGAAACTGGTCCAGCGAGTTCCCGACGATGGCGATATCGGGCTGATTGACAGGAAAGCCTTTCACAACAGCCGTGAACGTGCCTTCGGTGGGCGCCTGAAACTCCAATCTGGCATCCGTTGATCCATCAAAGTCGTCGTTGTCCGCAATCCGCCTGCCTTCGGGATCCAGAATCTCCAGAGACACGTCCATCCGCGAATTCAAGGACCGAGCATTCACGCGGACCTGCCAGCGATCCTCTTTGGCCGAGCTCCACTGGAATCGCTTCTCACAAAACTGTTCACGAAACAGCCCGGTGACACCAATCGGTGGTGTCAGAATCTGCGGAGCAGCATCTTCGACGCAGATCGTTTCCTCATGATCACTCTGGGGAATCATCACGGTCATGTCACCATGAATCGACGCTGCCATTCGCTGCACTTCTGATCCGTCTGATCCGTCAGCCGAAATTCCCACATTCGATGTCAGTGAGCCGAGCTGAGCTTCGGGAGAATCGAGTCCCATCCCGATCAACCGAACCGACTCGCCGGAGCCCCGTTGAACAGATGCCGGCATCGTCCCGATGACCCTCGGGCCGCAGGTGAGTCCCAGCCGGTACACATAACTTCGATCACCACGAAAGTCCGTGTCACGTATTCGAACGGTATATGCTTGTCCGGGACGGACCGCAAACGTGACCGCTCCATCCAGCCCCAGAGTATCAGCAAAGTCTGCCACCATGCGACCGGAGGCATCCTGTACTTCAATCGCGCCGTTAAAGTCCGATCCCAGCCTTCGCGCCATGAGATCGGCTGTCACGAAGCCAGAACGATCAGCAACAAATGAATACGAGTCCACCTCGGTCAATCGACTGAGACGCCCCGAAACTCCGACAGGTAACGCGGCCAGTTGCATCGGAAAATCTCGCGATCGAGATTCAACGATCTCCTGACCTCGACTGACAAAGAAGACCGCCGTGTCGGAGGCTCCATTCGCATTTGCCACCTGCCATCGCACAAGTCCCTCCTGAACATCGGATTCGATCGTCAGCCGGGCCGGCACTTCTCGCGGAATCGGGGGAGCGTTTGTTCCGGCACGCGGTCCGGTCCAGAACGGAGGCGGTGGCAGCTGGTAATCACCTGCCGGCCCCGTGATTTCCAGACGAATGGCCGGATGATGCACAAACCACTGCATATCCGGAGTCCAGTCGAAGCCTCCCAGCATCACCGGAGTCGTTGCTCCTGCATTCACAACCGGGGGAAATACATATCCAACTTCAGGAGTTCTGGGTGTCTGAGCCCATGCAGCAGATGGTCTCATCAGGCAGGTGACAAAAAACAGCACGACAGACAACCACGTGCATTGCTCCGGATGTCGTGCCGAAAAACTCATACGGACGTTTCCATCTGTCTCAGACTCAGTTCGCGATCGCGATCTATAGGTTCCTGCGAAGGGGCCCTCTTTTCAAGTCTATGCGGACGACACGCCGCGACTGTCGCGGATTCCATCATGCGGCCGCGTCGGTTTCCATATTGTTCGACCTGCACCTAAACTAATACGGCACACGGCCTGCCCGAGTTTTGAATTCGCTCCCGTGCAGAGGCGACTCGATGTTTGAATTACTTACTCCTGTCTTTGCAATAGCCGGCGGACTGCTTGCCACTGTCCCCTTCATTCTGCATTTATTTCGACGCACACCGGCCGTACGGATGCCATTCAGCGTCGTCCGATTTCTGACGCCATCACTGCCAACGACGACTCGTCGATCAAGACTCGAACACTGGCCACTGATGCTGCTACGCATGCTTGCCGTCGCTTTGATCGCGCTGGCATTTGCCCGCCCCTTTCAGCGAGTGTCCATCGATCGAAAGGAAGCTGCTGGCAGCGCCGATCGAATTGCTGTCCTGATCGATGCGAGTGCCAGCATGAGGCGTGATGGGATTCGGGATGCTGTAACTGCGGAACTTCGGAATATTGCCACGTCTCTCGATGATCAGGATGTTGTGAGCATCGCGGTCTTTTCCGAAACGACTCGATATCTCGTGACGGCAGATGAATGGAAGCAAACGGAACCTTCCGGAAGATCTGCACTTATTGATCGTGCACTTGACTCGTACGAACCGGACTGGCTGACAACCCGAACAGCTGCTGCGATGCTGGAGGCCGCCGATGATGTTTCCACCGAGACCGCAGCGATTGGAGAAAAGGGTCAGCGGCGTGTCGTTCTGGTGACCGACTTTCAGGAAGGCAGCGAACTCGACGAGCTTCGATCGGGCAGTTGGCCGGATGCCGTTGAACTGGACTTGAAACTGATTAAACCAACCACCCCCGGCAACGCGGGACTCAGTCTGGTGGAAGATGAACGCTCAGGGCGAATTCGCGTGCGAGTCACCAATTCCGGCGATGCCGTTTCAAGCCGATATACGCTGCAGCCATTCGATGCTGCAGGAGCACCACAGGGGACACCCGTTCTCGTGGAGGTGGCTGGCGGTCAGCGGCGAACTGTGACGATTCCGGACCCGCGGGACGGCGAACCGTTGTTTGCCGGCATCGAGCTGACCGGAGAACCACATGCCTTTGACAATGTTGTGGATCTGCCTCTCGATCATCGCGGCGTGATTCGAGTTGGACACATCGGCTCGACGGACGTCAATACGCCGGCCGACATGCGATATTATCTTCAACGCGTGATTGACGGGAATGAGACAGAACCCATCGAGATTCTTGATCTGGCTGGTGCAGATCAGGTCGTCATTCCACCACCGGATGATGTCAACCTTGTGTTTGTCACGCAGCCTGTGCCCGAAGCATTGCGATCGCCTCTGCAGACATTTGTCGACCGTGGCGGACTGGTCGTTCTGGCATTGTCTTCCGTCGAAATGGCGGATTCTGCAAAGGGTCTTCTTCCTGAAACCGTCACGATCTCCGAAGGCAGTGTGAATGATTACGCCATGCTTGGTCAGATCGATTTCTCAGCCTCGCTGATGCAGCCATTCGCGGATGCTCGATTCTCTGATTTTTCTTCCATCAAATACTGGAAACTAAGAACTCTGGAACTGGATCCGAAACAGCCGAATGTCCACGTGATCGCAAAGTTTGACTCAGGAAAGCCCGCGATCTCGGAGTTTGAGCGCACCAATGGTGGTCGAGTCATTGTTCTCGCTTCAGGCTGGCACCCTGTTGACAGTCAGTGGGCCCTGTCGAGTCGCTTTCCGCCGATGATTCAGCGAATCATTCGAATTGCAAATCCAACCCGATCAGGTCATCAGCTCCTGGAAGCCGGGCAACGCATCAATCCCGCGGAACTGATCGGCGCCGATCGGTGGACACTGACTCTCCCGGACGGAACTTTCAGATCACCAGAGTCGGCTTCAAAAGAAGTGCCTGCTGAATCTCAGTCAGCAACAACGACAGCAGATTTATCAGCGGGACAGGAGCCCAGCAAGATCGCGCCGGGACCAAAAGTTCTTCTCGACATTCCAGGGCGATGGACGCTGACCGGCGAGACGGCTGAAGGGCCAAAATCAATGAGCCTTCTGGTCTCGGTGGCAGCAGCGGAAAGTCGAACCGAACCTCTGCCGATCGGCCAGTTGCAGGCTCTTGGAATGGCCGCGGACATGGTGAAGACCAGAACCGATACCCCGTCCGCAGACAATGACCCCGCGAAACTGGCTCAAATGGATGCCGTCGAACTGGAGACTCAACAAAAGTACTGGCGATGGTTCCTTCTCGCCGGCCTCGTCGGCCTCGCATCTGAAGCCATCATATCCGCTCTGCTGGAGCAGCGACAACGCGTGACCGCGACTTAGCAGCTGCGAACAGCACTTCGGTGAAACCAGGCCGATCGGCAAGTCCGTCGGCCATACGAACGCCTGTTGGTCGCCGCACTACTCGCCACCAGCATGCCGTTCTCGTCAGATCGCACCTTCACCGTAAACGTCAGGAACAGCAGACACTAACTTTCTTGATTCCTGACGCTGCCTGAGTCGATATGGCAACCGCCGATCGGCTATTTTTGACCATCCACATCGAATCAGCACCGGTGAGGAATCATGGTCGGAATCCATCTCGCAAGATGATCAACTTTGAACTCTGAAAAATCCTGTTATCCTTGCATCGAAATGGACGGTTTGGGAATGATGGTATGGATGGGACAGATCGGGGCCGACATCCTCAGATCGACGGAAACGAACGATACGAACGTGACAACGAAACGTCATGCTTGCCTCGTCCAAATGTTTGTTGATCAGGACTCCGGAAAAACCCACAACAACGAAACCTGAGCAATGACATGTCCGACCAGACCAGACCAATTGATTACGACCCGTATCTGGCTCCTGAATCGTTCACCTCTCAGAATCAGGCTGATGCGACCGACTCCGCAGCAAGATGCCTGTCGCCACTTTCCGTCGCTATCGTGGCGTGGGCCGGAACCGGTATTGCGGGTTCGATATTCGGATTCGGTATTTTTGGTTTTGTTGGTGCGGCGGTGGGTCTGTTCATCGCTGGAGCAGCCTCGATTCCAGTGGCTGCCGTCATTTTTGTCACACTCCGGATCCTGCGTCCTGCAGGTCTGACAAGGACAATGTCCATGCTCTCCGCAGCGACCTGCGGATGTATCACGGGGTTTGGGACAACTATTTCGATGTTTGGAAATGACAGTCTGGCCTACGCCGCGACAGCAGGCCTTGTCGGTGCCATTATGCCGACAGCTTTTGTCGGTCTGAACAGGTTTGTTGAACCGTCTGCGCGAGACATCGAGGTTCCTCCTGCTGTCTGGGCCGATCTGGAACGAATCATGGAAGAACGCGCCGGAAGCAGGTGAACAGCAGAAACTCGTCTCAGCGAGATCAGGCACCTCGCACCGATGCAACATCCGGATGGGTGCCATCACACTGCTTTTCACGCGTGGAGATCCGCTGTTTGATGCCTCAAGATTGATCCGCCGGATCAATCCTGCGATAACTGACAGGTCGTGTTAAGACCGCCGAGTCAGATCGCTCTTGAGAGGCGTTTCACATGCTTCGCGTTCAACTCCCTCAGTGTTCGCATTTCATGCACCGGAGCATCAAGAGAGCGGCAATACGATGTCCCGTCCTGATCCTGCTGGCTTTGGTCCTGATTGGCTGCACTTCCGGACTTCAGGCAACAGATCGAGTGAGGGTGCCATGGACTGAATCGAAACTGACCGGTTCTCCGGAACCTCCACTGCCGTATCGGGTGGTTCAAGCCTACGAGAAACTGCCTTTGTTGGCTCCCGTGTATCTGCGAACGGAGCCTGGTAGTGATCGACTGTTCTTTGTGGATCACAAACTCGACGGCAAAGAGCCCGGCGGATTACGGTACTGCAACGATCGCACCGATGTCGCATCCAGTTCGCCGCTGGTTTATTCGGATCGACTGATCTACGGCTTTTGCTTTCATCCGAAGTATCCAGACAATGGATTTATCTATCTGATGAATAACGGGCCAATGTCTGCAGACAACAAGCAGAATCGCATCACTCGCTATACGATCCAGAAGCAAACTGACGGACAACTCAAGGCCGTCGATGAATTTGTGATTCTCGAATGGGATTCCAACGGGCACAACGGCGGCGATCTGGCGTTCGGCCCCGATGGATATCTCTATTGTCCGACCGGCGATGGCACCAGCGACAGTGATCCGCTCGAAACAGGACAGGGCCTGAACGATCTGCTCGCCGTGATGCTGCGAATTGACGTCGACAGGCCATCAGCGGATCGACCTTATTCCATTCCGGCAGACAACCCCTTCATCAATGTGCCTGACGCTCGTCCGGAAATCTGGGCCTATGGCTTTCGAAATCCATGGCGCATGGATTATGACCATGAGCGAAACCAGTTGTGGCTTGGTCAGAATGGCCAGGACCTCTGGGAACAGGTGTATCTGATTCGCCGAGGCGAGAACTATGGCTGGAGCGTTCAGGAGGGAAGTCATCCGTTTTATTCGCAGCGTCCCAAAGGGAACGAGCCGATCGTTGCACCGATCGTCGAACATCATCACTCGGAGTCGCGCAGTCTGACGGGTGGTATTGTCTATCGCGGCTCATCATTGCCGGAGTTGAACGGGACCTTCATCTACGGTGACTATTCAACCGGCAAGATCTGGGGCGTTCGACATGATGGAACTCGGGTGACGTTTCGACAGGAACTGGCCGACACAACTCTGCAGATTGCAGGCTTCGCGACAAACCATGCGGGCGATCTGCTGATTGTCGATCACGCGGGCGGCTTCTATCGGCTCGAACCGATGCCGCCTCAGGAGCCTACCGTATTTCCGAGGCTGCTGAGCGAAACAGGCCTGTTTGCATCTGTCAGCGATCATCGGCTGCTGCCAGGCGTGATTCCGTACTCCGTCAATGCTCAATTATGGTCAGACGGCGCACACAAGGAACGCTGGCTGGCCGTGCCGGGTGACGAGAAGATCGATTACACATCGACTCGCGGATGGAATTTTCCAAACGGCTCCGTTCTTGTGAAGAGCTTTGCACTTGAGAAAGCCGCCGGTCAGCCAGAGACTCGTCGATGGATTGAAACGCGGCTGATGGTGCGACAGCAGAATGAGTGGGTCGGTTACTCTTATCGATGGAATGACGAACAGACAGATGCCGAACTCCTCGACCAGGCGGGCATGGATGATGTGTTTGATATCAAAGATGCAAATGCTGACGGAGGCGTGCGAAAACAACCGTGGCATTACCCCAGTCGTGCAGAATGCATGGTGTGTCATTCGCGAGCCGTGAACTATGTGCTCGGGCTGAGTGAAGTGCAGATGAACCGAGTTCATGACTATGGCTCGGAGCAAGTGAATCAATTACAGATGCTGTCAGAACTCGGCATGTTCAAACAGTCGCTTCCGAAGCCGCTTAATGAGATGTCAAAACTGGCCGACCCGCACGATGACTCGGCTGACTTGAATCAGCGAGCCCTCTCGTATCTTCACGCGAACTGCTCGAACTGCCATGTCGAAGCCGGAGGTGGCAACGCTCAGTTTTCTGCAGAGATCGATGCCAAACCTGAACAGCAGCGACTGCTGGATGCGAAGCCAGTGCATACGACCTTCGGTTTGACCGACGCGCGACTGATTGCTCCCGGTGCTCCGGACCGATCGCTGCTTCTCCACCGAATTTCCCGCCGCGGTCACGGTCAAATGCCGCCCCTGGCAACCAGCGAAGTGGATACCCGTGCCGTCGCTCTGATTCGCGAGTGGATTCAGTCGATGCCAAAGACTCCGTAGTCTGCAGGATAACGCGGTCGGCGACATTCTTCCCGAACAGTGTCGACATGCGATCTTCGAAAGAAACGCGGCTTTTGCGGACCGAAAAGCGAGACTGAACCTGACCGATTTCCTGTGAGTCAGGCTCGTGCTATTCTTCCACACTTCCAACCAGCGCAACGTATGCATTGAAGGATGCTGACCTTGGCCGAGAAGCGAGATTTTGATGAGTTCCTCGAGAAGTTCCGTCGTCACCACGAGGTAATGGTTGAGGAGCTTCACAAAGTCATCGTGGGGCAGGATGCGGTGATCGATCAGATTCTTGCCGCGATCTTCACCGGAGGGCACTGTTTGCTGGTGGGAGTTCCTGGACTAGCGAAGACGCTCGTCGTCAGCACAATCGCAAAACTGCTCGATGTCAATTTTCGCCGCATTCAGTTCACTCCGGACCTGATGCCTTCCGACATTACCGGCACGAACGTTCTGGAAGAAAGCGAGACGGGTCGGCGCGAGTTTCGATTCGTCGAAGGTCCGGTCTTCACCAACATTCTGCTGGCGGACGAAATCAACCGAACGCCGCCCAAGACGCAGTCGGCCCTGCTGCAGGCGATGCAGGAACGAGAAGTCACTGTCGGTCAGACGACGTACAAACTGCCCGAACCGTTCTTCGTGATCGCAACGCAGAACCCGATCGAACAGGAAGGAACCTATCCGCTTCCCGAAGCGCAGTTGGACCGATTCATGTTCAACGTGAAGGTGGATTATCCTACGCTCGAAGAAGAAGAAAAGATTCTGGAAGCCACGACAAGCGGCGAGAAGCCGGAAGTTCGCAAGGTGCTGTCGGCGAAGTCGATTCTGTATCTCCAGAAGCAGATCAGCCAGATTGTCGCGAGTCCATTGATCGTAAGCTACGTCACTCGACTTGTCCGAGCGACTCGTCCGAAGGACGCGGGGGCTCCCGACTTTGTGAAACGCCTTGTGGACTGGGGAGCAGGTCCGCGAGCCGGGCAGTATCTGATCAGCGGAGCCAAGGCCGTCGCGGCGATGTCTGGTCGGCCGAACGTGACGATTGCGGATGTTCGGAAAGTGGCGATCCCAGTGTTGCGACATCGAATTTCCACGAACTTCCAGGCTCAGGCCGAAGGGCTGGAGACCGACGAGATCATTCAAAAGCTGGTCGCCGTTGTTCCGGAGCCTAATATCCCCAAGTACGAAAAGTAAACGCCCGTCGGCTGAGCGATGGCTGTCATGGAGATCGGTCGCTCCGCCGACCGGGATTGCGAAAGATCAACGCGTGTTCTGGGCTGGCTGGATCATCTTCGCTGGAGTGTCCCTTGCGACCATTCCCGCAGTGATTGCGCTGACGCGGAAACGGTTGGTGGAAGCTGACGAAGACCCGAACGCGCCACCATTGCCCGGGGTCAGCGTCATCATCCCCGCTCGGAACGAAGAAGCTCAGATCCGCAACGCACTGACGACGATGCTGAAGTCGGAGGGACTGAGGCTGGAACTGATCGCCGTGAATGATCGGTCCACCGATGCCACAGGTCGCATGATGGACGAAGTGGCTGCGACGGATTCACGATTGAAAGTGGTGCACATTACGAAACTCCCGGAGGGATGGCTTGGCAAGAATCATGCCATGCATGTTGGGTCGCAGATGGCCACGCAGCCGCTGATCCTGTTCACCGACGGTGACATTCTGTTTGAACCACGAGCATTGCAAATCGCCGTGCGGCACTTCCAGAAGAATGGCCTGCAGCACATGTGCCTGCTGCCAAAGATGCTCCCCGGCAGTCTTGCTGAAAACATCATGGTCAACTTTTTCGGGCTGGCCTTTGCGACCGGCATGCAACTGCATCTGATTCGAACACGCTTCCCACTCTCATATGCCGGCGTCGGCGCGTTCAATCTGGTGGACGCGGCGTTTTATCGCAAGCTCGGAGGCCATCAGCCGATTGCTCTGGATGTTCTTGATGACGTGAAGCTCGGCAAGCTCATCAAACGCAACGGCGGACAGAGCGACTTTCAGATGGCCGACGAACTTCTGTCCGTGCGCTGGCAGCCGAATCTTTGGGGCGTCATCACGGGGCTGGAAAAGAACGGCTTCGCATCGCTGAATTATTCGATCCCGCAGTTGCTGTTCACGACGTTCATCTTTCTGACGGTCATGGTCGCGCCGTGCGTGTTGCCGTTTCTGTATCCGCTGGAGCAGTCTGGCGGATTCCTCGCAACCGCGATCGTCTGGCATGCCTGCTACGCTTATCTTGTTTGCAAACTGCCGAAGGCGTGGATCCAGGTGCCCCTGTTTATGCTCGGCCCGAGCATCATGGCGTTCGCGTACTGGCGATCGGCGATCATCACGCTGCGACAAGGCGGCGTGCGATGGAGAAACAGCTTTTATCCGCTGAAGACGCTTCGAGCTGCGATTTATCGGTGAGTGTTCGTACAAAAAATCCGCATTGCTTCTTGCCGATTCCTTCCAGTTTTCTCTTGGTTTTGCAAACCTGCGGATGTGGTTGAATGTTCACATCATCATGCAGATCGGAGAGGATTCATGAGGTCTTTAAGTCGGTCCAAACGTCGCAATCGGGCAATTCACAATGTGAGCCTCCTAGATGCATGTCTTGAACAAAGAGTGCTTTTATCTGGAATATCATCACCGTGGCTGTCGAGAACCTCAAGATCGCCGACGAACTTATTCGCCTGAAACCGAAAGCGCTTGAACTGATTGCGGAGCAGTCCGAGGAGCAATCACAACAACTGATCGACAGTATTTTCACAGAAGAGTCGATTCTCGAGCATGCTCAGCAGCAGCACGCATTGAATCCGGATGGGCCAACAGTCGGACAGATCATTGAGCAAATCAATGAAACTCAATTGCCCGCGCTGCAAGAGCAACTCGAAGAGTTGTTTTCGAACACTGCGGAGAAGTCCCTGGATCTTTTGCTCAAGGGAGATATGCAGATCTATCAATTCAAGGCGGCATCAACCGACAAACGATTCCCCGAATTTGTGAAGGGAATGCGTGAGATGCGAAATGGGATCGACATTTCTAGCACGAAGTTCGAGTTTGGTTATGGAGTCATGCCCGACGTCAAGTCCTTCAAGAACCGGAACCAGCCTTCCGACTTCATCCACCTCTTCGACAAATTGCAGCCTACAGCATCAATTTCAGCGCCGATCAAGTACGACGGGTTGGTTGTTGGAAGTATCGGAGCTAACCTTTCTGGTGTGTCGTTTGAAGACTGGACAACAAGACCGCTGGATCAGATAGAAAAGCTCGATCTGTCCGTATCATCAAGTATCGGATACAAACGGTCGTGGGACATTGATCAGATGATTTTCGATCACCGATACCGTGCCGATTTTGAGCTCAAGATTGAAAGAGGGGTCAAGATGACTCCTATCGAAAGCGGTGAGATCGTGCCAAAATATTGGCACGATACAGAGTCTGTTCTGGACGCAAACGTCATCATTGGTAGATGAGGCATTTCCGCCGAACACGACACGCGCGATGACGATTCGTTCAGAATACGCAATAGTACTGTCGCACTTTTTCTGCCGATGCTTCTAAGTTGCAACGCTGATTTGGAGATCAACGCTGCAAAGTCCTCTCTACGCCGTTGTGTGAGTGGCCTACTGTCCTGTTGAATGCTCGCCAACACAGAAGTGCTTGCTAATGACCGTGTACATTCGAAAGTATGTGAGAAATCAGAAACGGTGCCGAGGAAACTCGTCCGCCGTCGAAGCTGGCGAGGCTTCATTTCTCCCGACATGCAAGGATTTATGTTCAAGGAAGACCCCATGATGAATCTGCACCATGGTCACATAACGTTTTTTAGAGGATTGTGGCGACTCGTAGCTGTTGGGGTGACCTTAACATCGTCGATCATTTCGTCCGCTCATGGGCAGGAGCTGGGTGCAGACACCCAGGAAGCTATGCAGATGAGCATGCCTGTCATTAGAGTTGCTTTTTTTGGCCAAACCGGGCTCGCTCTCATTGATACGGGGACATCGGCAGGCATCACCTTCACTGGTGAAGTACCGGAGTTGTCATCGGGGTTTGAGCAGGGACTGGTCAGAGTACGCGGCACCATGGATTCTGCCCAGACACTGAATGCCTGGAAAAGAGTTCCCGTCAAACTTGATGGACTTGGGACTTCGACCGTTATGGCTATTCGGAATGACGGTCTCGACAACATTTTCGTTGATCATTTATCTGGAGTAAAATGGGTCATTGGTATGGAGGTATTGGAAACTCGAGTTCTTCAGTTAGGGTCAAACAATCGCTCTTCCGTGGTAGGTTCGAATGAACGAGTATCTAGCCTAATCGACGATACGAGTTGCAAGATCACCCGAAGCAAAACGGGATGCCCAATGGTGGCGGTTGAACTGCCGATTCTCGGCCAGATTCCAGTGAAGATAGATACCGGTTCCAACGGTGCCTTAGCTTTGGATGTAGAGACCATCAACCTTGGACTCCGCAACGGAACGATACAGAAGCTGCCCACATCCAGCTCGTCGCAAGACTATTTTGGGAAACACCGCGTGCATGAGGAATTCGTTTTGAAGCGACTAAAGCTCAACAAGATTGTGTTCAAGAACGTCATAGTCTCCCCGGACCGGGAGGCACGGCTGGGAATGCTTTTGTTAAGACATCTGGTCTGCACATTTGATTTCCATTCGAATGTGGCGACTTTTGACATCAGAGGCGAAAACGAATCGCCTATCCAAATGAGCTATCCAGCCGCAGGATGGTTGTGGAAGCCAGCAGTTGGAGGAATTCGCATCGAAAATATCACCGCTGACGGTTCTGCTGATCGAGCTGGAATTCGTTCTGGCGACATTATTCAAAAGATTAACGGGCGTCGTGTCGTGGAGTATTCGTTGTTTGAACGATATGACATCTTTTCTGCGGCTGGCAATGACGTCCACCTCCAGATACTCCGAGACGGGAAAGAATGCGAAGCTACGATGTCTCTGAATCATCCATTCCCATTTCCGCCTGAGTGGCCCCCTGATCCGCCGGAGTTTGATCCTGGCCGTGCAGAAGGACATTTGTTGCCTGAGTAGTATGACATGCGAGTAGTTCAATTGTGTCTTCTGGATTTTACCATCGCCCGAATAATTGTGCTGATCACAATACTGTGTTTCGGGGAATGCAGTATTCGCGCGGATGATCTTCTTGTCCCGGCGGCGCCGTCGTTTCGGTACGATGTGATGCCGGTGCTGTCGCGATCGGGATGCAGCCTCGGCACGTGTCACGGGAACCAGAACGGCAAAGGCGGACTGAAGATCTCTCTGCGGGGCCAGGACCCCGACATCGACTTCGTCACGGTCACTCGACAATTGGGTGCCCGGCGTGTCAGCGTGCTGATGCCGGATGACAGTCTGCTGCTCCGCAAGCCGCTGATGGATGTTCCTCACGAAGGCGGACGACGTTTCAACATCACCGATCATGAATACCAAATCCTCCGAGCATGGATCGCCGCTGGCATGCCAGCAGACTCAGCTTCCGCACCGCAACTGACTGAGTTGTCTGTCACCCCCGATCGCAAAACACTTTACGCGCCGGAAGCCAAAGTCGATCTGAAAGCGATGGCGAAGTTCTCCGACGGCTCCAGTCGCGATGTGACGCATCTCGCGGTCTTCGAATCATCGGACCCTGCCGTCAACGTGTCATCACGCGGCGCTGTGGAGTTCCATGATCTGAACACGTCGCGCCAAACCAGCATCACCGTTCGATACCTAAACCAGCAGCAGCCGGTCCGAATCGAATTTGTCCCCGCGCGAGACGGCTTTGTCTTCACAGCGCCGCCGTCGGACAACATCATCGACAAAGCCGTCTTCTCGCAGCTTGAGCGATTGAAGATCAACCCTGCTTCAGTGAGTGACGATGTCACGTTTCTGCGGCGCGTTTATCTGGATCTGACCGGGCTGCTGCCAACGGCTGAACAGGCGAAGACATTTCTGGCGTCAACCGGAACTGACAAACGAGCGAAGCTCATCGATCAACTCCTCGCATCCACGGAGTTCACCGACTTCCAGACGCTGCGATGGGCCGATCTGCTGCGAGTCGAAGACAAGACGCTCGACTCCAAGGGCGTCGAAGTTTACTACCACTGGATTCGTGACAGCGTCGCTCAGGACAAGCCGCTCAATCAGTTCGCTTCAGAAATCATTGCAGCTCGCGGCAGCACCTACACTGAACCCGCGGCCAACTTCTATCGCGCCCTTCGGACTCCGGAAGAACGAGCCGAATCCGCAGCACAGGTGTTTCTGGGTGTTCGGCTTCAATGCGCGAAGTGTCACAATCATCCGTTCGACCGCTGGACTCAGGACGACTACTACGGCTGGACCAATTTCTTCGCACGAGTCGACTACAAGATCATCGAAAACCGTCGTCGCGACGAAAATGACAAGCATGAGTTCGTCGGTGAGCAGATCGTGGTGATGAAGAACGATGGCAACGTGAAGAATCCGACGTCTGGCAAAGTCATTGCGCCACGCTTTCTGGGGAATGCTCCGACTGCGACCATTGATGATGGTGCTCTGGATCGACTGCAGCAGCTCGCTGAGTGGATTCAGAATCCAGCGAACGAGCGATTCGCGGTGACTCAGGCCAATCGCATTTGGTTTCAGATGATGGGTACTGGCATTGTCGATCCCATCGACGATTTCCGAGCCACGAATCCTGCTGCCAATCCGGAACTGCTGCGGGCGATCACCGACGAGTTTGTTCGATCAAACTACAGCGTTCGGCACTTGATGCGATTGATTGCGAATTCGAAGACGTATCAACTGTCGGGCCAGACGAATGAGACGAATCAGTACGACGAGCGTCAGTTCTCCCACGTCGCCCCGCGCCGGATGACAGCCGAGCAGACTCTGGATGCCATCAGCCAGGTGTTGCAGGTATCCGCAAAGTTCGGAGGATCTCCCGAAGGTATTCGCGCGGTGCAGTTGGTTGGTGTTCGCAACGGGGGCAATCGTTACAGTCGTCCGGAGAACGGCGATCGATTCCTGTCTGTGTTCGGCAAACCGAGCCGACTGCAAACCTGCGAATGCGAACGCACCGGCGAAACAACGCTGGCTCAGACGATGGAAATGGTCAGCGGAGAAGTCATCAGTGAACTTCTCCGCGACAACCAAAGCTGCGTCGCCCGAGCGGTCAGCAGCGATCAATCGACGGACGAATTCCTCGAACAGCTTTATTGGTCGGCACTCAGCCGATCGCCTTCCGCTGAAGAAAAGTCGGCGATGACTCAACACGTGACCCAACATCCCAACCGCCGCGAAGCCCTGCAGGACATCGTCTGGGCGTTGCTGAATTCGAATGAGTTTCTGTTGCGACGATGATTGGGTGTTGCCTCGTAGCGAAATTCGTCAGAATTCCGGTGAAGCAATCTCACGCCGACTTCGCTAACGAAATAACGCATATTGATTGCGCCCGACGACCACAACGACCAACGTAGCCGAGTTCGCGGGAACTCGGAATTCTGACGAATTCCGCTACCAGTCGATCGCCAACGTCGCCATGGAGTTCCGTTCTTCTCCAATCATGCTACCCTTCAACGCGGCGACGAATGCTGACAGGGTTTAATCGAGCCCTCAAAGATTCGCCGTCTCCTGCCACCAGAACATCCTGCCTCAATACGCGTTCCTTTCGGAGTCTGTTCATGTCGTTGAACCGTCGCCAATTGCTCCTGCGCGCGGCAGGGGTTTCGTGTGGACTGGCCTTTTCCGGATTCAGCAGAAAGTCCCTTCGAGCCGCTGGCTCAGCGGCTTCCGAGAAGCACTTCGAAATCACGGACATCAAGCGAACGACCGTCAAGCTGGAGTTCCGTCCGACGCCACGTCGCAACATGGATCGAGAAATTCCGCACTGGCGATACACCGAGCTGTGTGATGTCACTCTGAAGTGCGGAGCGACTGGAACCGGCGAAACGCTGCTGTTCTATACCTGGGGCGTTCCCGACGACGACGATATTCAGCGCGTGATCGGCCGAAGTGCTCTGGAAGTCATGTGGGACGATTCGCTCGGAGCCGGCCTGCAGATGGCGATCTTTGATGCTGTCGGTCGAGCGGCAGAAGTGCCCGTGCACGCGTTACTCGGGAATCAGGTTTATGAGAAAACTCCACTGTCGTGGTGGAACATCGATACATCGGCTGCTGACATGGCGTCCGAATGTGCTGAGGCCGTCCGACTGGGATACAAATCTTACAAAACCAAAGGACGACCGTGGTTTGATCTGTTTCAACAACTCGACGCAACGGTCAAAGTCATTCCCGATGACTTCAAGATCGATATGGACTTCAATGACACGCTGCGAACCGCCGAACGCGGGTTGCCGATTCTGAAGAAGATGGAGCAATATCCGCATGTCGACATTTTCGACGGGCCGATCCCTCAACGTGATGTGGAAGGCAAACAGAAGATTACCGAAGCGACTCGAGTCAAAGTCGCGCTGCACTATGGAACACCCGCATCAGATCTGATCGTGAAGACTCATTGCTGCGACGGCTTTGTCGCTGGCGGCGGCGCGACGAAGCTGACGACGCTGGCACGGTTCTGTGAAGAAACCAACTTCCCGTTCTGGCTGCAGCTTGTTGGCAGCGGACTGACCGCCGCGCACTCGCTGCATTTCGGCGGTGTTTTAAAACAGGCCGTTTGGCCCGCCGTCAATTGTCATCAGTTGTTTGAACACGATCTGCTGACGGAACCGATTCTGCTGAAGGACGGTCACGCGACTGTTCCGAATCGACCGGGGCTCGGTTACGAAGTGAATCGCGACGTCGTCGAGAAGCAGAAAGTGGACAAACCAGCCTCGCGTCCTGACCCTGAACGTCTGATCGAAACCACATGGGCCGACGGTCTGCGAATGTATACCGCCAACAACGGCGAAGTGAATTTCATGCTGACCGCGGCGAATTCGGAGAAATATCCATACTTCGCCCCCGGCGCGGATACTCGCCTTGTTGCGAATGACGGCTCCGCCCGCTGGCGAGAACTCTATGACAAAGCCCGCAAGGATGGACCGATTCGGGCGTGAGTTTGGCATGGGGGTTCAAGCCGGACCAGCAGACACTGTGAATTCAACTCCCCTCATCCGAACGGTCTGTTGAACAATATGATTCAGAAGGGCGAAGGTCTTCCTGAATAGACAGCTTCAGCGGTTCGGCAGGAGCCTGCTCCTCCCGTTTACAACAGGCTGCTGGCCCTCTCTCCAGAAGAGAGCCGGTTCACTCCGCAGGACATTCATCCGGGGAAGAGGGGACATCGCAGTGCCAGGCGTCATCCCCTGTTGCCTGTCGCATCGCCCTCCACAGCTGTTCCACATGCTCGCGTTCTGTGCGTTCAGCGCCGATGGAGACTCGGACCATCCAGCGACCGTTCAATGTAGCCGGAGTCAGATAGGTGAAGCCGGACCGATTCAGTCGATTGGCCCAGTCGAGCGTATGCTGATCCAGTGCTTCGCCTTCAAGGCCGTCGGGTTCATGCCGCACACAGACGGTCTGAAGAACCACGGGAGCCAGAACGTTCCAGTTCGGTGCCGCGGCCATCTGTTGAGCCAGCCATTGTGCGTTGTGGAGATCTCGACGAAGACGAGCCTGCAGTCCGATGACTCCCTGTTCGCGAATGAGGAACCACAACTTGAGGGCTCGAAAACGACGCCCGAGCGGCAGGCCCCAGTCACGATAATTCTTCACCCGCCCATCTGCAGACGTCTGCAGATAACTGGGATTCGTCGACATGACTCGAATCAGATGCTGAGGATCGCGAACATAGAAGACCGAACAATCAAATGCCGCGCCAAGCCACTTGTGAGGATTCAGCACGATCGAATCAGCCATTTCAATCCCGTCCCACATCCAGCGACACTCGGGAAGAATCATGGCTGATCCGGCCATCGCCGCATCAACATGCAGCCACAGGCTGTACTGCATCGATATTGCCGCAATGGGAGCAATCGGATCTATCGCCGTGGTGGTTGTCGATCCGGTTGTCGCCACAATTGCGCACGGAATTTTTCCCGCGGCTATGTCAGCTTCAATCGCCTGCCGAAGAGCATCGGCCTGCATGGCGAAGGCATCATTGTGGTCCACAATATGAATGTTGGCTAGACCAAAGCCAGCCAGCAACGCGGCTTTGTCCACAGAACTATGGCTGTGCCCCGTCACGTAGACAACCAGCGGATTTGGCTCACCCTGCAGCCCGCCTCTCACCAGCGAATAATCGGTGGTTCTCTCGCGGGCACACAGAAGCGCTACGAGTGTGCTTGTTGACGCCGTATCCTGGATCACGCCGCTCCACGATGCTGACAGGTTCACCATCTGCCGCAACCAGTCAGTCGTGACTTCTTCAATCTCGGTCAGTGCCGGGCTGGATTGCCATGCGAGTCCCAGCACGCCAAGTCCGGTGCTCAGAAAATCACCCAGCACGCTCGCCAGCGAACTGTTGGCCGGGAAATAACCAAAGAATCGCGGATGCTGCCAGATCGAAAGCCCCGGCAGGATGATTCGATCAACATCGCCAAGAATCGAGTCAAACGACTCAGGGGAATCCGGTGGCGACTCAGGCAGCAGCGCTCTCACCTCGCCCGGCTGAGTCTTCGCCATGACTGGCAATACTTCCAGTCTCGCGCGATAGTCCGCGATCCAGTCGACCACCGCATGACCATACGTACGAAATTCTTCAGGCGTCATAAGATCGCGGAAACCGGACAGGAAACGAGAAAGACGGACACGCCGAATGCAGGTTCACCACGGAGTTCACAAAAAGCTGGCGTCTGAGCCCGTGTCGCTCGGTCCAGCCGACGGCTACTTCTGAAACAGTGCCTCAACGAAGTTTTCCGGATCAAAGAGTTCCAGATCATCGATCTGTTCACCAACGCCGATGTATTTGACCGGGAAACCCATTTCCTGGCGAATCGCAATCGCAACGCCACCCCGAGCGGTCCCGTCCAGTTTTGCAAGAATCAGGCCCGTGCAGCCGATCGCCTGCGAAAAACTCTTTGCCTGACTCAGCCCATTCTGGCCTGTCGTTGCATCAAGCACCAGCAGACTTTCATGCGGCGCGTCCGGGATGATCTTGCGCATCACACGACGAATCTTTTCCAGTTCATCCATCAGATTTTTCTGAGTCTGCAGCCGACCTGCGGTATCAACAATCAGATAATCCGCCCCCAGCTCGACGGCTTTCTGAACACCCTCGTAAGCGACAGCAGCAGGGTCGGAATTACTCTCTTTTCGAACAATGGCAGCCCCAAGCCGCTGGGCCCACATTGTCAACTGCTCAACAGCAGCCGCACGAAACGTATCGCCGGCAGCCAGAACAACCTTCTTGCCGTTCTTTTGCAGCAGATTCGTGAGCTTGGCAATCGATGTCGTTTTGCCTGCACCGTTCACGCCAGCGACCAGAATGACGGTCACCCCGGACGGAGACTTTGCCAGCGGTGACAAAGGATTCTGGAGATCCCAGCGGACACCGTCCTTGCCCGTCAGCAGGTCAACGAGTTCGTCATGAACCGTTTTCCAGATCGCATCCACATCAACCGTTCGACCTCCATGATCGGTTTTCAGTCGATTGGTGATTCGGCTTGCTGCCGCGACACCCATGTCCGTACGAATCAATCTTGCTTCAAAGTCCTGAAGCAATGTGTCATCCAGAATCTGACCCGACTTGAACAGGTCGCGAACGTCGGTTCGCAGGATCTGCTTTGTCTTTTCAAGGCCACGTTTGAGTCGATCAAGTAATCCCATGGTGTTCAGTTTTCAGTGTTCAGTGGACAAGTTCCCCGCCGGGTTGAGCCCGGTGGATTCGGGCCTTTGCACTAACGCAATTCTCGATTTCAGGTGACAGCGGAAGTAGTGCAAAAGCCCGGTTTCCACCGGGATGAACCCAGTGGCGTACAGAACGAATCGCCAGGTTGAGTGTTAGACCTCGCACAGTGTTCGGAAACGTTCCCACGCGTCGGCCCAGCCGTCGGAATTCCGAGGATGAAATTCCGTGATCGACTCGGAACGACGAACGACATCGCGGATTTCGTGCAGAGACGAGATGTCGCCCGCGGACATCGCCTGAACGAGTACGTTGCCCAACGCTGTTGCTTCAACAGGTCCGGCGATCACGGGAACTCCGCATGCATCGGCTGTGAACTGATTCAGCAGAGCATTCTGCGCACCGCCTCCGACGACGTGCATCACCTGAACACGGACTCCGGTCAGATCTTCAAGCCAGCCCAGAACCATACGATACTTCAATGCCAGACTTTCCAGAGCACAGCGGACAAACTGGCCTTCGTTCTCCGGCACTGGCTGACCAGTCCGACGGCACTCGCTTGCAATCGCTTCCGTCATATCAGACGGTCGTAGAAATTCGGGACGATCCGGATCGATCAGCGATCGGAACGGAGTCGACCCGGCCGCCTTGCGAGTCAACTCAGCGTAGTCCACCTTAAGCCCGCGTTCCTCAAACGCCACCTTGCAGCGCTGGACGAGCCACAGGCCCATGATGTTCTTCAGCAGACGATACGTTCCATCGATCCCGCCTTCATTCGTCACATTGCGTTCCAGAGCCTTCTCGGTCAGCACCGCATTACTGACTTCCACACCCATCAGCGACCATGTGCCACTGCTGATGTAAGCCCAGTCCGGATTGCCGGTGTGGGAAGTCGGCACAGCGGCGACGGCCGAACCGGTGTCATGAGTCGCCGGAGCCACCACTTTGACGTTGCTCAGTCCGGTATATTCTGAGACGTCTTTGCGAAGTCCCCCCAGCTGAGTTCCCGGTGTGACGATCTCCGGAAACATCTGCGTCGGGATCTCCAGCCGCCGCAGTAAATCGTCGGCCCACCCGCGAGTGGTGGCATTCAGCATCTGAGTCGTTGTCGCGTTCGTGAATTCGACGACTCGACTGCCGCTCAGACACCAGTTGAAAAAGTCCGGAATCATCAGAAACCTGGTCGCCTGCTCGACCAGTTCCGGATCACGTTCGCACATCGCCATTAACTGATACAGCGAATTGATCTGCATAAACTGCAAACCCGTCTGCGCAAAGATTTCTGCGCGGGGGACTCGCTGAAAAGCCTTCTGAAGCATTCCGTCGGTGCGTGAATCGCGATAGTTCCAGGCCGCGCCAAGCATTTCATCGTTACGGTTCATCAGCACGAAATCGACACCCCAGGTGTCGACGCCAATGGACGTGATCGATGAACCGTACCTCGAGGCTGCTTCCCGGAGACCGTTCTGGATCTCAGTCCACAGACCGATCAGATTCCATCGCAGTGTTCCGCCCAGACGCACCGGACCGTTGCTGAATCGATGAATCTCATGAAGCGAAACGTGTTTGCCGTCAAATCGCCCCGCCATCACTCGGCCGCTCTCCGCACCGAGGTCGACAGCGATATATGTTTTCTCTGCCATTGTGGGAACTCACAAATGCCTTGCCTGAATTGATCCGCCAGCGAGTGGTCAGATCGCAGATGATAGCGGTGCTGCGAGACGGGCAAAGCGATTCCCGGAAGTTGATCTCAATTTGACAATCCGCCGGACAGCCTGTTCCAGTCACACCGGTGAATCGGCAGATGGAGCGGTCTTTGGTGGCTCCTGAGCTGCATCTTCTGAGAATTCGCGGTGCAGAAGAGTCAGGATTGTCTGCAGGAACGCCACAACAATCGGCCCGACAAAGACGCCCGTGGGCCCCAGCGCCTGAATGCCTCCCAGAACACCCACCAACGCCGCCAGAGGATGCAGAGAAGCCTTTTCGACAATGATCCACGGGCGAATCACGTTGTCGATTGTCGAAATGACCAGCAGGCCGAAGATCGCCAGCCCGGTCCCGGCCATCATTCTTCCCTCAGCAAAAATCAACCAGGCGCTGACCGGGACCCAGACCAGTGAAGCCCCGACAAAGGGGACCATCGCGAAGATCGCTGTTGTTGCCATCAACAGAAACACGGACTGAATTCCGACAAACCAGAATCCGAGCCCGGCGAGCACAGCCTGCACCACGGCCGCAGCAATGCTCCCTGCCACAACGGCACGAACCAATCGTTCAAATTCCGTCAGCAACTGCTGTTCGTATTTGTCTTCCAGTGGCGACAGCCTCATCAGTGCGCCCACGATTTCCGGACCGTCGGCAAACCAGAAGAACAAAGCCATCACAAAAATCATGAGGCTGAATGCCGAACGGGCCGCAATGACGGTCAGGCCACCACTGATGCTGGCCAGATGATCGGTCGTAACCGAAAATGCGGTCCGTGAAAGCTGTTTCAGATCCGAGCGATCCGGATAACTCAGCTCCTTGATCACGAGCCGCCATGGGCCGCCCGCAAGGATCACTTTGTATGCATCGAATTCATCGTTCAGGGTTGTCAGAGATTTCGAATAATTGAGCGTTCCAGGCGGGCTTACCAGAGCTGCATCAAAAGCCTTCGACATCCGTTCGGCCGATGGGCAAAACTGCGGAGGAACGCTGTCCGGAACTCGTGAATGGACCTGCTGAAACTCATCCTCCAGTCGTTTCAATGCGTCATGATCATCAGGTCTGACCTCTCCGGAATCTGCCCGCGTCCGCAGTTGTTCCAGAGAGGATTCGATGAATCGACATTCTTCAATGAACGGGAAATGCAGATCAAGATTGGTTCGGAGTCGCTGAATTCTTGATGCCATTCCCTCATCCTGCATCGAATTCGCCAGTTGCACCGCTTCTACGCCGGCAATCATCAGCACGAAGGATGCCGGTACAAGCACCGCCAGCAGAACTCCGACCGTCATCAGACCAGCCGCCAGATATCTCCGATTGCCACACCATGACGTGGCTTTCAACTGCAGTGGACGAAGCAGCAGCACTGCCACGACCGCCAGAAACAAAGGCAGCAGGAAAACGGACACGACCTGATAGAAAAGAGCCAGCAGAATACTGGTCGCCAGAACCAGGACAGCAAATGAGATTGCTCGCGCCATGGCTTTCGATTCTCTTCAAAGCTTCAACGCCTGCCGGGGACCCTTTGAACACGATTCAATCAGCAGACTGGGACAACCATCAACCAGAATTCCATCGCCGCCCGAAAGATAAACCACAGAACTCCTGTCAGATCCCCATTCCGGCAAGCCCGTCAGTGATCCGCTCAATCAGGCCGCTGATCTGTGGATGCCTCGATTCAAAACCCAGAAGCGCCACTCGCAGCTGCTCTGCGAACGACTCGGCCGGAACGTTGTCGACGGTCTCCGTCGTGGATTCCAGCACCTTTTGAATATCGACGGTCGCTGTCTGCAGCAATCGACGAGTTTCCGCATCCGGATGGTTCTCTTCCTGAAGTAACTGATGCAGTTGCTTCAGGTTTTGAAGCAGTTGCTCTCGTGACATGAAAATAAGTCCTCTCTCAAATTCTTCTGCTTTCATGCCGTCATCCGCACAACCATCATGCGGCATGAAAGCACGCTTCATTTTTCAAAATCATCAAACCGACGGCTCTCGAACAGCCAGCAGCGAGCATGGCAATTCTCTCAGCACACGACGCGTCGTACTTCCCAGCAAAACCCGAACAAGACCCGATCGACCAGTCGCTCCCATAACAATCAGATCGGCCACATCTTCCCTCGCAGCACGAAGGATCTCCTCATGTGTCAGGCCACGGACAAGCAGATGTTCGTGCGTGACCCCCTGAAAGTCGATCGATTCGAGGAACTGATCCACTCCCTCAGCCCAACGAACGTCAAATTCCAGCTTCGCATCTTTCAATTCGCCAGTCTCCGCGGCGGCCGTCAACCAGCTGACTTCAGGGATAACGCTCAACACAATCAGCCGTGCCCCGGAACCTCGTGCCAGACGAATCGCCTGCTCCAGAGCACATCGAGATACTCTTGACTGATCGATCGGGCAGACAATCGTTCGAATGCCGGACTCTGCAGGACGAGGCCGCATCACCAGCACCGATTGAGAGACAGCCTCCATGACCGCCAGCGCGGTAACACCCGGACTCCCTCGCAGTTCCACATCACCAGCCCCCAGAGCAATCACCTCCGCCCCGGATTCAGCCGCGGCTGAGCAGATCTCCTCAACAACGCTGCCGCTCCGGATCAGAGATGACGAGCACTCCACGTCCGCCAACTCGAATGATCGACAAATCACATCCGCTCTGCCTCTGGCAAGCTGTTGCTGGTGCTGACAGAACGACAATTCAAGGACGGGATTACTGAAGTGCCAGAGAGACTCCAGAACATGCAACAATGTGATCGGTTGACCCATTGCCCGAGCGAAAGCCGATACAAGTCTGACATCGTGCAGCTGATCTTCACGGAATTCCGATGCATACAGGATCGGCTGACGGGGTACTGCGTCAACATCATTCATCGGGCCGTCTCCCTGCGTAAACCGGAACCAGACAGCTTCAGCAGGATTTTCGACACCTCAACGACGGTGACTGGAATCACTGCGGCCCCTGCGATCAGCAGCCACTCCCACGTCAGACCGTCTGAGACTTCAAAGATTCGTCGGGTTGCCGGTATCAGCATGATGCTCACCTGCAAAACGGAGGATGCGATGACAGCTCCGAAAAGCCAGGGATTTGTAAAGAATCCCAGTTCCGGCATGGTTCGAGACTGACTGCGACAACCAAAAGCAAAGAACAGTTGTGAAAAAGCCGCCACACCGAATGCCACCGCTCGCGCTCGTTCCACATTGACTGCGACACCTCGATAAACTGTCCAGAATGCGGTCAGTGTCACAACCGCCATCAGGAGTCCCTGACCCAGAATCAGCAGACCTCGGCGCCGCGTCAGCACACTTTCATCCGCAGCCCTTGGTGAGCGTGACATAATATCTTTCTCCGGCGGCTCCATTCCCAAAGCCAGTGCCGGCAGACCATCGGTCACAAGGTTGATCCACAGAATCTGGATCGCAAGCAGAGGAACAGGCCAGCCAGCGAGGGCTCCCAGAAACATCAGCAGCACCTCGCTGGAATTGCAGGATAGCAGGAAGTGCACAAACTTCTGAATGTTGTCAAAGATTCCGCGTCCCTCTTCGACAGCGTTGACGATGGATGTAAAGTTGTCATCCATCAGAATCATGTCGGACGCTTCTTTCGTCACATCTGTTCCCGTAACCCCCATGGCAATTCCGATGTCGGCAGCCTTCACAGCCGGAGCATCATTCACACCATCACCCGTCATCGCCACTACGAATCCTCGAGCTTTCAAAGCCTGAACAATTCGCAGTTTGTGTTCCGCAGAGACGCGAGCAAAGACGGAGACGTTTCCAGGCAACTCCGAAAGTGATGCTGATCCACGTGCATCCAGCTGCTGCCCTGAAAGGACTCGACTGTCCGCATCGGCAATCTGAAGTTCTCTGGCAATTGCCAGGGCCGTCTCGGGATGATCGCCGGTGATCATCACCGGGCGTATTCCCGCGCTGCGACAGCGCAGCACCGCATCTTTCACCTCGTCACGCGGCGGATCAATCATGCCGATCAATCCCGCAAAGACCAATGCCTCTTCCTTCAGCGATTCCGTGGCTGTCACGGCATGATGACGACGGTACGCCAGAGCGAGGACGCGATAAGCCTTTCCAGCCAGAACCGATCCTGTTCGCAGAATCTCGGAACGGCGATCATCCGTCAGAGCCACCTCACGGTCACCCACACGTTCTGACACCGACCGGGACAAGACAACTTCCGGCGCTCCCTTGCAGTGCATCACAATCGAATTCTCGCTCTGAGTCACGACCGACATCATTTTGCGATCCGAGTCGAACGGAATCTCAAACAGCACCTTTTCATGGTCCGACTGCCGATCGATTCCGGCTTTCATCGCCAGCACCAGCAGCGCGCCTTCGGTCGGATCTCCGATACATTGCCAGGCTCGCGAGTCGTCTGCTTTCGGAGTAATTACCGCGTTGTTGCAACGTGCTCCAGCAAGAAGCAGCGGTCGCAATTCAGAATGCTGCGATGGCATTCGTTCAGAAACTGAAGACCCTTCGTCCGTCCCTGGGTCGATCGCCTGAAATTCGCCCTGCGGAACGTAACCTGCGCCAGAGATACGAAAGTGGTGACTGGCCGTCACAACCTCGCGAACCGTCATTTCATTGCGAGTCAGCGTTCCGGTCTTGTCCGAACAGATCACGTTCACCGACCCGAGCGTTTCGACGCTCGGAAGCTTTCTCACCAGCGCGTTGCGCCGCACCATTCGCTGCAGCCCGAGGGCGAGCGTCATGGTCACGACCGCCGGAAGTCCCTCAGGGACCGCCGCGACGGCAAGACTGACGGAGACAAGCAACGTTTCAAGGACCTCGCCCCCCCGCATCATCTGCAGGATGAAAATGACGATCACGATGGCAAGGCATACGAAAACGAGAATCCGCCCCAGCTCCGCCAGGCGCTTCTGTAACGGAGTCTGCTCGCGCTCAGATCGATTCAGAAGGCCCGCGATATGACCAAGCTCGGTCTGCATGGCCGTCTGCACGACGACCGCAGTCGCTTTGCCGGCAGCAGCAATCGTCCCCATGTAAATCATGTTGCGACGATCACCCAGTGGAACATTCTGCGGCAGTTCGATGGCTGCCATTTTTTCGACCGGCACACTCTCACCGGTCAGCGCCGCTTCCTGAATCTGCAGACTGTATGCCGTCATCAATCGGCAGTCGGCCGGAACATTGTCACCGGCCTCAAGATGAATACAGTCACCCGGGACGAGTTGCTCCGCCGGGACATGATGCATCGAGCCATTCCGAAGCACGCGAGCCATCGGTGATGACAGTTTCTGAAGCGATGCCAGCGCGCGCTCAGCTCGTTCTTCCTGAGTAAAGCCGATCAATCCATTCAGGACCACAATCGCCAGAATGGCCACTGTATCGACCCATTCGCCCATCATCCCCGCCAGCACTGCGGCGAAAATCAAAATCCAGACAACCAGATCACGAAACTGGGCCGCTAAACGCCTCCACCACGGAACCGGTGCTGCCTCCGCCAGACAGTTGGGCCCATACTCGGACTGCCGCTGTTTCACATCTTCGACGGACAGCCCGCGTTCCGCACACGTTCGCAGATCCCGAAGTACTTCATCAGCGGATCGCGTGTGCCAGTCGTTTGAAGTCATACCGAGGTGGCTCCTGATAGTCCCGAGGCAGGAAACTGCCCCTCACTCACACGACACAATCCCTGATCATATCGGTGACCACAGGCCTGCCGAACGATTCTGCTCTCCAGCAGAACCATCGATTCATCGCACAGTGAGACAATTACGCACACTTGCCGTGCGAAAAGCCACGATCCCGCTGCTGCTTCAAACGAACCATGTGATCGGAGATGACGGATCGTACCACGAATCTGAATGCCCGATGGATTCGTCATGACGCATGAATCCTCAGGCAAACGTCATTCCGCATGCGAACGTATTCGTACTTTGAATACCCGCCATCGAAAATCCTGACGCAGCTTGTCTGGTTCTCGTCCGGAAAACCGTCCCACCTGCCCCAGCCCCGGCAGAGACATTCCACGCGGGCTCAGATTTCGCTGCTGCTGCTGGATCCCGAACAGCCATCGCTGAACAAGAAGTGCCGGCAGGCTCCGAACTGCGTGACAATCAGCTTCTGAAGAGCAGCAGATCCGAACCTGGCGCTCCGGCGACAGACACATCGGCAGATTCATTCATCCCGGAAGGTTCCGTTCTACACCTTCGGCTCCCAGCCCGGTTCGTAGTCACGACTCCAAAGTTTTCTGCCTTCTTCGCTGTTCAGGATATGGCCATTGGCAGGATCACATTTCAACGAATCACCCGTACGAAGCGCGATATTGCCGAGGTGGCAGAGCAGCGTCGACTTATGCCCTTCTTCAATCTCCGAGTTGAGCAGCGTCGGGTCGTTGGCACGAATTGCAGCGATGAAATTCTCCACATGCGCCTTCACGGCATCCGTACCTGACACCTTTTCCGTTTCCTTGCCCTTCTCGTCGAACAACGCATAGCCCCATTCGGAAAGTCGCAGCGTTCCCTTTTCACCGTGAAACGTGACACCGAATCCCGAACCATCGAGACCATACCGATTGCAGCTGAGACATTCCCAGCTGATCTGCTTCTCTCCGGGAAACTCGAAAGACACCACATGAGTATCGGCCGTCTGCTGATCATCGTCGAACACATACCGACCACCGGCTGAGACCACTCGAACAGGGTAATCGACCTCAAGACCCCAACGGGACAGGTCAATCGAGTGAATGCCGTTATTGCCAAGTTCGCCGTTACCGTAATGCCAGACCCAGTGCCAGTTGTAGTGCAGGCGATTCGACGTGAATGGCTGTCGCGGTGCCGGACCCTGCCAGAGCTCATAGTCGATTCCTGGCGGCACGTCGACCGGTGTGCCGGTGCCGATCGGACCTCGATTCGCAGCATACCAGCTTCGACTGTAATAGACTCGTCCGAGCAGCCCGTCATGAAGCCGCTGAATTCCTTCTGCGATCTTTTCTGCGCTGCGACGCTGATTGCCCATCTGGACGCAGCGATGATTCTTACGAGCGGCTTCGATCAGCAATTCCCCTTCGCGTGGATTGTGGCTGCACGGCTTTTCCACATACACATGCTTGCCCGCTGAACAAGCCAGAATCGAAGCTGGCGCATGCCAGTGATTGGGAGCAGCACAGACGAGTACAGTGACCTCAGGATCGTCAAGGATTCGACGAAAATCCGAAACTGCTCTGACTTCATAGGGCTGCTTCGGAGCAAATGATGTTCGAAACGCCTCCATTCGTTTGCTGTCAGCATCGCAGATGTATCGCACCTCGACTTCAGGAACGGACGCAAAGGCCTGCGCCAGCGCAGAACCACGACTGAGTCCCATCACTCCCACGATGATCCGGTCGGCCCCTCCAGATGTGCTTGTCGCACGTGCTGATCGGGTCACTCCGGACGCCGTCACCGCAGCGGCAGCACCCAGAAATGTTCGTCGGGATGAATTCAAATCGTTAACCGGCATGGAACAATCTCCGATGGTGGGATCGTGGGCAGATGAGTATGGGACTTATGATTTTTTCTTCGAGACCTTCTTTGTGGCCGACTTCGCAGCAACTTTCAATGGTTTCGCGGCGCCGGCAGACTTTCTGATCGCTTTTTTGGCGGCTGCTGAGGATGGTGAAGCCGACTTGCTGGCGCCGCCGGAACGATTGGCGACGTACTGATTCACATAGGCAGACACAGTCATACGTCTGAACTCAGCCCCGATCAGATCCAGCGCGCAGTCTTCGAGTTTCCTGAATCGTATGCAGCATTTTCCCATATCAAGCTTCCTGCCTGTTGCTGCCCACGCTTTGCGAAATCGATTTTCCGGATCACCCGCATAAAGCGACATGATGCAGATCGAAATATGGTTTTTCTGAGAGGCAAGTCCGGCAAACGGCAGTGGCTGCTCAGGATCACAATGATACCCATCCGGAAAAATGCGATGAGGAACATAATATCCGATCATGCCATACTGCATGCCCTCTTCAAATCCCTGATCGAGGTTCTTCAGAATTACGGCGCGAATCACCTCCAGAACTTTGCGACGATCGGCTGTCTGTTCCCTGAGATACTGCTCAACTGTTGTGGCTTTGCTTCGCATCTCTGTTCCTGCCTCAAGGTCTGGAACGCTCGCGGCTCATGCTCATCTGCATTTTCTTCCGGCCTTGTCGATGAACGATAGCAGGCTGATACTGATTTCACACGCTGTCCGCAGGATCATAGAGGCACGATCAGCAGGCAAAAAGACGAACAGCGACGACCGAAAAAAAAGCTCCAAACTGATGAACTGAGCTGCCTTGCGTCCTTTTTTGATGTCGGATCCGCGAACGCCACTCGTTCGATTGCAGCGAGAATCAGGTCCGAGACAGAAACTGTCGCGACTGAGCGATGATCTGCTCCGGAGCGTCTTCGAAGACGTAATGGCCTGCATTCGGGATTTCGAGCGTCTGAGCTTCAGGAAACCGCTGCTGGAAGATTTGAAGGAAATCTCGGGGCGTGAAACACCAGTCCTTCATGCCCCAGATCAGTTGCATCGGATGGCGGGCAAATTGTCCGATAGACCGGTCAATTTCTTCGAGCGTCGCGTAACTGCGATGAATCGGACTCAGTGGAATGTCCTGCACAAACTCGTGAACGGCAATTCGATTGGGCCACGAATCGTAGGGAGCAATCAAGCCAGCCTTCGCGGTCTCGCTGAGCGGCTTCTCAACAGCCATGGTCAGCGCCGCACGCGCAAACAGATTGAATGCCTGATTTCCGATCATGCCGAGGAGCGGAATACGACACAGTGCGATGCGGAACGGAATCGCCTGACTCTGAAATGCTCCGGTATTCATCAGCACAAACCGCGTGAATCGATCCGGAAGCCGCGAGGCCGCTCCCATCCCGATAGCGCCGCCCCAGTCGTGGCCAAAGAGCGTGATGTCGGAAAGTTCCAGCACACCAATCAAAGCCATCAGTCGCTGAATATGGCGGTCGAGCGTGTACAGGTTGCGTTCCTGCGGTTTTTCCGAGAATCCACAGCCCAGATGATCAATCGCAACCACGCGGAAGTCACGGCTCAGATCGCTGATCAGATGTCGCCACGCAAAACTCCACGTGGGATTTCCATGAACCATCAGCAGCGCGGGACCGGACCCTTCATCAATATAATGCTGCACACAGCCGTCAGCTTCAAACCAATGCGATTCGAACGGATACTCATCACGAAACCCGTCGCGTCGCGCCGCGCGTTTGCGAAGCTCCGGATCTATCTGCTGCGGAGTGAGCGGGCGAGCTGTAATAGTGTTTGTAGCCAAGGTGGAATGTGGGTCAAAGAATCGTTCGTACCGGAATCTCAGGGGCGGCAGGCTATTCTCTGTTCTGATTCGTTGCCAGTGATTCTACGGGACAGACTGAAGAACATCTCGAAGCTGATACACGGCTCGCTCCAACTGAGCCTCCGAGTGCTCACTGCTGACAGAAAAACGAAGTCTCGATGTCCCCTGAGGGACTGTGGGTGGTCGCACTGCCGGAGCAAAGGTTCCCGCTTCAAGTAACGCTGCTGACACACGAACGGCCCTGGCGTCGTCAGCCATCATCACACCAACGATGGGGCTGTCTTCCGGCGCGAGGAAAACTTCGAGTCCTTCAGAACGGAGCAGCTGGCGAAAGAATTGAGACCGCTTTGCCAGTCTCAGTCGTCTCTGCGGGTCGTGCTGAATCACACGAAATGCCGCACCCGCCGCTGCACAGACAGCCGGTGGCAGCGCCGTAGAAAAGAATTGACTGCGTGCGCGGTTCCAAAGCCAGTCACACAGAACCTGAGGCCCTGCCACGAAACCTCCAAAACATCCGACCGCTTTGCTCAGTGTGCCGATTCGAACAGCAACCTGTCGCTCGACATTCTGCAGTTCACATACGCCGCGACCATGCGTCCCGAACACACCTGTTCCGTGAGCCTCATCCACCACGACGAGACAACGAAGCCCCTCGGCAAGCTCACACAACTGCGACAGATCCGCCACACTCCCATCCATACTGAACACAGAGTCCGTCACAATGAAGACTGATTCATACTCCGACCGCCGACGATGAATCGACGCGCGAAGCGCTGCAGGATCAGACCGATCGTAAACGAAAAATTTCCCGGAGCCTGCACGACATCCATCGATCAGACTGGCATGGTTATCGCGGTCGCAGAAGACCGCGTCCCGATCGCTGATCAAAGCCGTCAATGTTCCAAAGTTCGCGGCATAACCTGTCGGAAAGACGAGGGCCGCTTCTTCTTCCTCGAAACCGGCGATGCACGATTCCAGCTGCAGCATTTCCGGAGACCGACCCGCGATCAGCGGACTCGCACCGGATCCGATTTGCCTCGAAGCCGCGCCCTGAAATGCCGATACAACGTCCGGATGGCAGGTCAACCCAAGATAATCATTCGTTGCAAAACTCAGGCAGCGTCGCCCCTCAATCAGACATTCAGTCACCGAAAGCGATCGATCAGCCGACCCCGGTTCGTTCGTCAGAATCTCGGCCCGCGCAACTTCTCTCCGTTCACGACGCAGATGACGTCGCCGCAGATCGTCAAGAGATTCATTCAGTCGGCCCAGCCAGAGATCTCGTTCCATGCACACAGTCTATTGAAATGTCCCGGCGCTTTCCAAAGGGTGCGTGTCAGAAACACACAACATCCGAGAGCGCCCCTTTCAGCGGACGAAGACAGGGCTGATAATTCTTCCCGGCAGGCGTTCGTCGTGCGGCTGATCTCTGAGCAGTGCGGCCAGTCTCAGGCATCGCCAGTTGTCACGATCAAGCCGGCAGTTTTCAGAGCAATGAACGCGGGCGCCGCTCTGATTCTCTCGCGGACCGGTAGTTTCGCGGAACTCGATCGCTCAGAAGATTCGTTCGTGCATCACAATTGCAAAGGGCTGGCGGCTGCTGCGCACAACCAGAAACAGATCCTGGCCATCAAGGAATTCGCGACCATAGCCTTCAGTGGCAAAAACGTCTGCACATGATCCACTGACCAATGGCCATGTTGCGGGAACCTTCGAAACGAGTTCCGCAAATTTCGCATGCTGCTGATCACAGACCTGCAGTTTTCGACTGTCGATCAGAAAATTGACGAGTTCCAGCTTGTCAGACGGAACGAACCAGATGGAATGGTGGTCAACAAATGCGTTCAGTCGAAGAACCTGCAGTCCGGCAGAGTCCATTTTCGCTTCGAACAACAGTTTTCGCAGGGCCTCCGGCCACTCGTCAGGTTCCACCGAGGCAGAAATTCCGTCGATCGACCGCGTGTGATGCACATAGAACGTTCCGGCGACGATCATGGAGCATGTCACCAGAATGACAACCGAGATGCGCTGGAGGGCCGTCGAATAATCCGGGACCTCAGGATGCAACATGGACCGTCCTTCGTACTCGAACGAAAGGATTCTCGACGCCGAGGGAAACCGTGGGAATCCCTTCCTGAACCTCGACTACGGTAAAGTCGCCCGATACCGATTGCACGAAAGAAACCGCGGAACAGGCAAAGATCTTCGGACAAGTCATACACTTGGCAGTTCAGGAATGCGTCGATACAGTCGCATGCAGAACCGGGCTTTGTTCCACCCCACAAGAAAGATCCTGCAATGCCCCGCATGCTTTTCTCGCGATTTTCCATCCATTCAGTTTTGCTTGGCTTCGCGATTTGCTGCCAATCGGTCCATGTCTTCGGAGGGGATGATCCGAACTGGACCAGAATTCGCCTGGATGAACGATTTCGCTCCGAGGGCGTTGCCGCGGCTGATGTGAATGGCGATGGAGCGCCTGATGTGATTGCCGGAGACCTCTGGTACGAAGCCCCGCCACTGGGCTCGGAAAAGCACGCCGATGGGACGGCGTGGAAGCTTCATGAAATCCGCATGCCGGGGGAATTCGTCGCCGGTGTCGGCTACAGCAACAGCTTTGCCAACTTTGCCCACGATGTGGACGCGGATGGCCTCGTGGATGCCATCATCGTGGGCTTTCCCGGGGATCCGTATCATTGGTACAAGAATCCCGGCAAGGGTGTTGAAACTCACTGGAAGCCGTTCGAAATCTGGACCAGCGCATGCAATGAATCACCGGAGTTTGAAGATCTGAATCAGGACGGTGTTCGCGAAATCATCATCGGTTCGCAGCCAGAGGCTCAGATGGGATTCAACTTCATTCCTGAGCCGGGCAAGCCCACGGAACGAAGCGTCTTTCATGCCGTCAGTGAGCCTGGGAATCCAAATGAGAACGGGACATTCAAATATTATCATGGCCTTGGCGTGGGTGACATGAATCATGACGGCCATCGCGACATCCTGATTGCTCACGGATGGTGGCAGCACCCTGGAGATCTCAAGTCCGGCAACCCATGGGCATTTCATCCTGTTCGAGTCAAAACCGACGCCGGAGAAACTCCTCTTCCGCCGTGTGCCAACATCTATGCGGACGATCTGGACAGCGATGGAGATATGGATCTCTTCCTTAGTTCAGCGCATGCGTTCGGTGTCTGGTGGGCCGAGAATACCGGTGCTGGCCCGTGGACACTCCACGAAGTCGTGAACAACTTTTCGCAGACTCATGCGGTGGAGCAGGCCGACATCAATGGCGACGGGCAACTGGACTACGTGACCGGCAGTCGTTTTTTTGCTCACAATGGAAATGATCCCGGCGAGCATGATCCGATTGTGATGTACTGGTTTGAGGTGACAAGGGCCAAAGGAGCAGCACCAAAGATCACCGCACATCAGATCACAGCGGGGCTGGGAACTGGCGTGGGGACTCAGTTTGAAATCTTTGACATGAACCACGACAAGAAGCCGGATCTTGTTCTCTCGAACAAAAAAGGCGTCAACATTCTGCTGCAGAAATAAACACACGACCTGCACGCCAGCCTTGCCTGTTCGATTGCGTCCTGTCTGATGGCAAATGGTCGCCCTTTGCAATCCTCTGTTTTTGGTTCCCTGTCGCCTTCAATGACCTCGATGACATCTCCAACCGTCCAACTGCTTGAAGGCCTCCGTTCCGGACAAGTCACCTCGCGACAACTCGTCGAACGGTGTCTGAACAGAATTGAAGACCTGAATCCGACGCTGAATGCGTTTGTTTTCGTCCACGCGCAGGGCGCACTGGCTCGAGCCGATGAGATTGATCGACGCCGAAAGGCTGGAGAGCGACTGGGGAGACTCGAGGGACTTCCATTTGCCGTCAAGGACAACATCTGTACAACCGGGATTGCCACCACCTGCGGCAGTCGAATGTTGAAGGATTTT